>JAFTSK010000081.1 GCA_017467385.1 Bacteroidaceae bacterium | reverse complement strand
CATCAGTGAACATGTGGAGTTTGCCGGTGTACATTCGGGAGACGCAACCATTCAATTCCCACCCCAGAAACTTTACTTGGAAACGATGAGGCGTATTAAACGCATCAGTCGACAGATTGCGAAAGAACTGGATATTTCAGGTCCTTTCAATATTCAATTCTTGGCACGAGACAATGATATTAAGGTTATTGAGTGTAACTTACGGGCTTCCCGTTCTTTCCCGTTCGTCAGTAAGGTGCTGAAAATTAATTTTATTGAGCTGGCTACTCGGATTATGCTTGGTCAAAAAGTGGAACGTCCGGATAAGAGCTTGTTCGATTTAGATTATGTGGGCATCAAAGCCAGCCAATTCTCTTTTAACCGTTTGCAAAAAGCCGATCCGGTGTTGGGAGTGGACATGGCTTCGACGGGAGAAGTGGGGTGTATCGGTTGGGATACTTCTTGTGCCATACTGAAAGCCATGCTTTCTGTGGGGTATCGCATACCGGAAAAGGGTATCTTGCTTTCTACGGGCGATGCCAAACAAAAGGTGGGTATGCTGGAAGCTGTGAAAATGCTTCGTCAGAAAGGATACAAACTGTATGCAACCGGAGGCACCTCAACGTTCTTAACGGAAAACGGGGTTGAGAATATCCGCGTATATTGGCCAAGTGAGGCAGGACAACCACAAGCGTTGGATTTGCTGCATCGAAAAGAAATAGATATAGTGGTGAATATTCCCAAGAATCTGACTCCGGGTGAACTGACGAACGGTTATCGCATCCGTAGGGCGGCGATTGATTGGAACATTCCGTTGATTACGAATGTACGTTTGGCCAGTGCTTTTATCCACGCTTTCTGTACTCGGTCTGTGGACGATTTGGCTATTTTGCCATGGAGTGAATATAAATAATGTAATTAAAAGAAATATGCAACAGAAAATTATTATTCTTGATTTTGGTTCGCAAACAACGCAACTTATCGGGCGCCGATTGCGGGAACTTGACACTTTCTGTGAGATTCTTCCTTACAATCAATTTCCTTTTGACGATCCGAGTGTGATTGGGGTGATTCTTTCCGGCTCTCCATACAGCGTGTACGATCCGGAAGCTTTTCAGATTGATCTTACGGAGATTAGAGGAAAATACCCCATATTGGGAATCTGCTATGGCGCCCAATATATGGCTCAGTTGTACGGAGGGAAGGTAGAACCGGCAGGCACGCGGGAATATGGTCGTGCCAACTTGAGTACGTTTGAGCATGAAAATCCGTTGTTCAAGGGATTCTCGGAAAGCTCACAAGTATGGATGAGTCATGGAGATACGATTACGGCCTTGCCGGACACTTTCAGATGTATTGCTTCAACGGAAAAGGTTAGATATGCTGCTTATCAGGCCATAGACGAACCTTTGTGGGGAGTACAATTCCATCCGGAAGCTTTTCATTCAACGCAAGGGTTGTTGTTGCTAAAGAACTTTGTCGTGGATATTTGTGGAAGCAATCAGGATTGGAGTCCGGCTTCGTTTGTGGAAACGACGGTGAGACAACTGAAAGAGCAATTAGGAAGTGATAAAGTGATATTAGGCTTGTCCGGTGGGGTGGATTCGTCGGTGGCGGCTGTATTGTTGAATAAAGCTGTCGGCAATCAACTTACTTGCATCTTTGTAGATCATGGATTGCTTCGGAAAAATGAATTTGAAGATGTCCTGAAAGATTACGAAGGTTTAGGCTTGAATGTGATTGGAGTGAATGCACGCGACAAATTCTATCGGGAATTGGCCGGAGTAAGCGAACCGGAAAAGAAGCGTAAGATTATAGGCAAGGAATTCATTGATGTGTTTGAGGCAGAGGCGGGAAAGATTAAGGATGCTCGTTGGCTGGCACAAGGCACCATCTATCCGGACCGAATCGAGAGTCTGAATATTACGGGAAAAGTCATAAAAAGTCATCACAACGTCGGTGGATTGCCGGAAAAGATGAATCTTCGTTTGTGCGAACCCTTGCAATGGTTGTTCAAAGACGAAGTACGTCGGGTAGGAAGGCAGTTGGGTATGCCGGAACACCTTATCGGTCGCCATCCATTCCCGGGACCGGGTTTGGCGGTTCGTATTCTTGGGGATATAACACCTGAAAAGGTTCGCATCTTGCAAGACGCTGACGATATATTCATTCGCAATTTGCGGGAATGGGAAACCTCGGATGGTGTCAGCCTTTACGAGGCTGTATGGCAGGCAGGAGTTATCTTGTTGCCAGTGCAAAGTGTCGGGGTGATGGGAGATGAACGTACTTATGAACAGGCGGTGGCTTTACGGGCTGTAACCAGCACAGATGCCATGTCGGCCGACTGGGCACATCTTCCCTACGAATTCTTGGCAAAGGTGAGCAATGAAATCATTAGTCGGGTAAAGGGAGTGAATCGTGTAACCTACGACATCTCTTCCAAACCGCCAGCTACCATAGAATGGGAGTGAGGCAATGGATAAGGTATTGGTTATTTTAAGGTAAAAATTATGGAAACAAAGTATATATTTGTAACAGGTGGAGTGGTTAGCTCTTTGGGAAAGGGAATTATTTCGGCTTCTATTGCCAAACTGTTGCAAGCGAGAGGATTCCGAATCACGATTCAAAAGTATGATCCTTATATCAACATTGATCCGGGTACGTTGAATCCTTACGAGCATGGGGAGTGTTATGTGACGATTGACGGACAGGAAACAGACCTCGACTTGGGGCATTATGAACGGTTTACCGACATCAAGACGACTCGCGCCAATAACATTACGACGGGACGAATCTATCAGAATGTGATGGAAAAGGAACGCCGGGGGGATTATTTGGGAAAGACTATCCAGGTAGTTCCTCATATTACCGATGAAATCAAACGCAACATTCGTTTGTTGGGAAACACCGGGGAATTTGATTTTGTCATAACAGAAATCGGGGGAACGGTGGGCGATATTGAGGGATTGCCTTTCTTGGAAGCTATTCGCCAGTTGAAATGGGAGATGAAAGAACGGGCGATTTGCGTACATCTGACCTACGTTCCATATATTGCGGCGGCCGGCGAGCTGAAGACGAAGCCTACTCAGCATTCCGTCAATAATTTGCAGAGCTTGGGCATCCAGCCGGACATCTTGGTGCTGAGGGCAGAGCATGAACTTCCTCGTTCGTTGATGGACAAAGTGGCTGCTTTCTGTAATGTGGAAAAGACTTGTGTGGTTCAAAGTCCGGACCAGGCCAGCATTTATGAAGTTCCTATCAAGATGCAACAACAACGCTTGGATACGGCCATCCTGGATAAGTTTGGCATGGAAGCCCAACATGCTTTCGTGGCCAATATGGATGCTTGGATGGACTTTTTGAATCGTCGGGCAAAGGCAACAAAGACGGTAGCCATTGCGCTTGTGGGCAAATATGACTTGCAGGATGCTTATAAATCCATTCACGAGGCTTTGTCTCATGCGGCTACTTACAACGATTGTTGTGCGAAAATCTGTTTTGTCAATAGTGAGTTCATTACGGAAGAGAATGTCTGTGAGAAGTTGCAGAACTATCAAGGCATCGTGATTTGTCCGGGTTTTGGTCAGCGAGGAATTGAAGGAAAGATTATAGCTGCCCGTTATGCCCGAGAACATGATGTGCCTGCTTTGGGCATTTGTTTGGGTATGCAGATGATGGTCATTGAGTATGCCCGAATGGTGCTTGGATGGCAGGATGCCAATAGTCGTGAGATGGACGGGGAAACTACCCATAACGTGATTGACCTGATGGAAGAACAGAAACATATCACGAAAATGGGAGGTACCATGCGCTTGGGAGGATACGAATGTGTGCTTAGCAAGGACTCCAAAGCATATTCGGCTTATCAGACGGAACATATTACGGAACGCCACCGCCATCGTTATGAATTCAACAATCAGTTCCGCGCAGATTTTGAAGCACATGGAATGAAGTGTTCAGGCATTAATCCGGAAAATAATTTGGTCGAAGTGGTCGAAGTGCCATCGCATCGTTGGTATATTGGTGTGCAATATCATCCGGAATATTCCAGTACGGTGTTGCATCCACATCCTTTGTTCATGGACTTTATTCGAGAGATTAAAGCCGTAGAATAAAACCAGAAAATAAGGGCAAAAATTCTCTTTGGAGAACGAACAAATTCTCTTTGTCGTTAACACTTTTCCTTCAAAGAGGATTTTTATTTTCCTTTGACGCGTTGTGTAAAAGATGAAGGGCTTTTTTGAAAAGCTCAAAAGCTAATGAAATTTTAATTTGCAAAAACTCCTTGCATTGCTGCAATCTTCCTTTTAAGTGGTTGATTCATAAAAAGATACACTTGCAGGAACCTTTTAATTTGCTTACATTGCTGCAAGTGTGTTCATTTCTCAATGTAAGCAATGGCAGGAAAAAATATACTTCGTGCAAGTGTAAGTAATAGAGAATCAAATACTTAAAAGCGAAATTGCACGAGTGCAAGGAGATAAAAGAAATTATGTAATAAGGAGTAGAATGAAACGAAGCAAGTCTCGGTGGCTTGTGAGACTTGCTATGTGTGTAACTGCATCCATTTCTGTTTAAAACTCGGAAAGATACGTGGCTGTTATTAAATTATAAATCAGTAACCTTTCCCATAAACAGAATTGTGCCGGTACTTTCTTCCATAATGAGGAAAGCAAATGGACGGTTCATGTTAAATTCATCATCTTTTACAGTTACTACAGGTGGAAGTGAAGTTTCACCACCTACTGCGGTGATAGCAGCTGCTTCTGCCCCCTTTTCGTCCACCTTAAAATAAGCTTTCTGCTTCAAAAGTCCAACAAAAAGCGGACTGGAAGAAAGTTGGGAAAAATCAGCCTTGTTACTATAGAAAATGTCAATAATACCCAGGGTTTCCATGACTTCTATCAAAGATGTTTCATATTCCAATTCAAAACGAGGGAAGGAGACTTTTAATAGCTTTTCTTTCAGGCTTACGGATTCAGTCCAATAATCGGCTGTGAATTTTTGGAGACTTTCTTCCAAAGTAATCTCCTCGTTGGGGAGTAATACCACCATGCTGAAGGCACCGTTTCCATAAGGAAATTTTGCTAAGGCGAAAGATTCATTGTTGCAATACCAATGTTTCCTTTTTTGCTTCATCATTTTTACCTTACTTTCCCGACCATTGGCACAAGTAAACGTTTCATCCGTTGTATCAGATTCATCAAATTCGTTTTTCCATACTCCCTTGAAATAAAGCGCATTCATAAGGCAAAACACTAAATTATTGGGTAGCTCATCAAATATGGTCGGAATCAGACCGTTTGTATGCTTGGCGCACCAATTGTTGATAACCTTTAAAGAAGACTGATCGGTTAAATCCAGAGTCCTAACTTCGGCATCATACATCTTTGGTTGTATTGACAAACGAATCATAGAATTGGAAGTCATTGTGCAACCAAACAGAATTGGCAAGAGCCAACCGGGTGGTATTGTCTACAGCCATCAATTCTTCAGTTAATGTGTTGTAATAGCTGTTTATTTCATTCATCTGAAAGTCGTTGAAACCTAACACATCCTTTATTTGATTCAGGGAATTGTTGGCTGTTCCGTTAGCTGTCATGCTCAAGGCTATAGAGGCGCTAAGTGGAGAGATAATCCAGTTGGGCTTCTCTGTTTCCAATTCATTAACCTTATCAAATAAAGAAAAAGCGAACTTCACATTTTCATTGACCATTTCTTGGTGAGAACGAGACAGAACAATGTCTTTTCTTTCATTATTTCCAGAAGAAAGATCATCGTCTTCATTGCATGATGTGATTACAAAAGGCAATGAAAGTAACAATAATAAAATTAAGTTCTTTGTCATAGTCATGTAGTATTTGATTTTTGCAAGGATATATTTTTTTTGTAAAAGGCAATAGTTTGTTATAATAAAATTTGTTTTGAAATGTATTTCCCCCTCTCGAGAGGGGGAAATGATAAATCCAAACAACTAAAATAAAAAAATGATGGAAAATAGTTTATTCCTTAATCTTTATAATATAATAAGGTATAGCACTTTCCCGCCTTGCAATCCGACTTTGAAAAATTATGCTTTCCAACATATTTATAAATCAGCGACTTAGTATTTTGTTTGCAAAAACTTTGAAAAAAGTTGGTTGAAATGTTTGGTAGATATGTTTTAAAACACTAATTTTGCACCCGCTTTCGAGAGAGAAACGCGGATGAATTGAAATGCTGAAACGAAGATGAGGTTTTGAACTTCGGTTGATAAAAACTTTCTGAAAAATATTTCTGAAAAGTTTTGGTAGTTCAAAAATTTGCCTTACCTTTGCATCCGCTTTCGCTAAGAAAGTGAACAAGAAGAGTT
>JAFTSK010000080.1 GCA_017467385.1 Bacteroidaceae bacterium | reverse complement strand
GTTGTTTCGCCAATGACTACAGGAATGCCTGGTTTGATGATGCCTGCTTTTTCAGAAGCAATTTTGGCCAATGTGTCGCCCAAGAATTGTACATGGTCAAAGCTGATGTTTGTGATGATACAGAGGTCGGGCGTAATGATGTTGGTGCAATCCAATCGACCACCCAAACCTACTTCAATGACGGCCACATCCACTTGTTCTTCGCTGAAATAGTTGAAGGCCATAGCGGTGGTCAGCTCGAAAAAGGAGGGGTGTAGCGGCTCAAAAAAGGCTCGATGTTGTTCTACGAAGTCAATGACATATTGTTGGCTGACGGGCGTGCCGTTCACTCGGATACGTTCTCGGAAATCTACCAAATGAGGGGAGGTGTAAAGCCCCACTTTATAGCCGGCCGACTGAAGAATCGCAGCCAATGTATGCGAACAAGAGCCTTTGCCGTTGGTTCCTGCCACATGAATCGTCTTGAACTTTTTGTGTGGATGACCGAAATGTTCATCTAACAAGTGGGTGGTGTCTAATCCTTCCTTATAGGCATCTTTTCCAATGTTTTGGAAAAGGGGGGCACTATTAAATAGGTAGTTGATGGTTTCTGAATAGGTCATGGCGGGGTGTTGAGATATTATACCCCCTCTGGAGAGGGGGAAGGGGGTGTGTGAGACACATAAAGGAATACATAAAACTGTTAGTATTCACAGGTGGATGTGTTTCACACACCCCTCAGTCCCCTCTCTAGAGGGGAAGTTATTAATCAAAGAAATTCTTGAATTTCTTGAAAATCTTTTCCTTGATACTTAAATTCGGCATGAAGTTTTCGGAATTCTGCATCTTTTCCATCGCCTGCTTTTCTTCCTTGTTCAAGGTTTCAGGAATGTAGACGCTGACATTGACGAGCAAATCTCCTGTGCCGTTGCTGTAACCGTAGCTGTTCACGCTTGGCAAACCCTTTCCACGCAAGCGGAGAACCTTGCCCGGTTGTGTGCCTGGCTCGATTTTTACCTTTACCTTGCTGTCGATGGTCGGGATTTCTACCGTTCCACCCAAAGTTGCGGTCGGAACACTCAACAAGAGATTGTATATCAAGTCGTTTTCATCACGAATCAAGTCCGGATGTGCTTCTTCCTCGATGACAACAAGCAAGTCGCCTGCTACGCCGTTGTGCTTGCCGGCATTACCCTTACCGCTGACGGTGAGTTGCATACCTTCGGCTACACCCGCCGGAATCTTCACTTCTACTACCTCTTCGCCGTACACAATGCCTTCGCCGGCACAATGCTTACATTTGTTCTTGATAATCTTACCTTCGCCGTTACAGTTCGGACAAACGCTTTGTGTCTGCATCATGCCGAAAATGCTCTGCTGGGTGCGGGTTACGCTACCTGTGCCATGACAATTCGGACAAGTTTCTGTGCCGGAGTTTCCTTCCGCACCGCTTCCATGACAATGTTCGCAGGTTACATATTTCTTCAGCTTGAACTTCTTTTCTACACCGCTGGCGATGTTCTTCAGGTTCAGTTTTACCTTTACGCGGAGATCGGAACCCCGGAATTTGCGTTGCTGAGTACGGCCTCCACCGCCACCAAATCCGCTGAAACCGCCTCCAAATCCACTGAATCCATGTCCGAATACGCTGCTGAAAATGTCGTTCAGGTCGAAATCCTCGAATCCGCTGAATCCTCCACCACCGGCGGCTCCACTCATTCCGGCATGGCCGAACTGGTCGTAGCGGGCACGCTTGTCCTTATCACTCAATACGCTATAAGCTTCGGCGGCTTCCTTGAACTTTTCTTCCGCTTCCTTCTGTTCGGTTTCGGGCTTGGTGGCATACTTGTCCGGGTGATATTGAATCGCCAATTTACGGTAGGCTTTCTTGATTTCGGCATCGCTGGCCGTCTTCTCTACGCCTAACACTTCATAATAGTCTCTCTTTGTTGCCATAATTTTCGTCTTTTTATTGAGCTACAGCCACCTTTGCGTGACGGATTACTTTCTCGTTGAGCATATAGCCGGTCTGCACACAGTCCAGAATCTTGCCCTTTACGTCTTCGCTTGGGGCAGGGATGAGTGCGATGGCTTCGTGGAAATCGGTGTCGAAATCCTTGCCTTCGGTTTCAATCTTCTGCAAACCTTCTTGACCGAGAATCTTCTGGAACTTGCTGAAAATCAATTCTACGCCTTCCTTCATGGCTTTGGTTTCTTCCGAAGCTTCCATGTTCTTGAGGGCGCGTTCAAAGTCGTCAAGGACAGGGAGAATGGCGGTCAGAGTCTTTTCGGCACCGTTCTTAATCAACTCAGCCTTTTCCTTGAGAGTGCGCTTGCGGTAGTTGTCGAATTCGGCCGAAAGACGGAGATATTTGTCTTTCTCTTCGTTTACCATCTGCTGTGCTTCTGCCAACATGTCTGCCAACTGTTCCTCTACGCTTTTTTCGGTTGCCGGAGCTTCTTCTTGCGGAGTTTCTTCCTGCAAGTTTTCTTCTGTTTGAGATGTTTCTTCAGTCAATTCTTCGTTTTTCAACGCTTCTTCTTCCATCGGTTGGTTCTTTTCTTTGCTCATGATGTATGTTGTTATATTATTATCATTATTAATTGTTTTCCCTATTGCAAATTTCGTGCCTGACAGATATTCTGCCAAAAAGACGTGCAAAGATACGGAAAAATATGACAGAGTGGCACAATCATGACAGATTAGGAGCTTTTTCAAAAAGATGAAGGGCTTTTAGGGTAAAGATGCAGAGGTTTTAGAAAATTGTCATTTTCTTCTTTTAAGACAAGCCAAAAGAATAACAACATTAACAATTAGCAGTTAACAGTTATTCATTTTACCTATTTAGCTTATGAAAAAATACCTATAATTATATATAATAGCATATTATATATAATTATAAAGTTTTCTCTTGTGTTTTTTTTGGATTTAAAATAACTGTTAACTGTTAATTGTTAATGTTTTGTCGTTTCAATTAATTTCCGTACATTTGCACTCTCAATCGAAAATCACAAAAATTTAAGGATAAAAGACATGATAACTGTTTCCAATTTGGCCATTCAGTTTGGCAAGCGAGTGTTGTACAAAGACGTGAATCTGAAATTTACCAACGGTAATATCTACGGGGTTATCGGGGCGAACGGTGCCGGTAAGTCTACTTTCCTGAAAGCTATTTCGGGGGAATTGGAGCCGACAAAGGGTAGCGTAACGCTTGGCCCGGGCGAACGTCTTTCCGTACTTAGCCAGGACCACTTCAAGTGGGATCAATATACCGTACTGAACACCGTTTTGATGGGACATACCGTTTTGTGGGAAATCATGAACGAACGCGATGCCCTTTATGCCAAGACCGATTTTACTGATGAAGACGGTATCCGCGTTTCCGAATTGGAAGAAAAGTTTGCCGAACTCGACGGTTGGAATGCCGAAAGCGATGCGGCGGCTTTGTTGAGTGGTCTCGGCATCAAGGAAGACTTGCACTACAAGCTCATGGGCGAACTTAGTGGTAAGGAAAAGGTGCGTGTCATGCTGGCACAGGCTTTGTTTGGTAATCCGGATAACTTGCTCCTCGACGAACCTACCAACGACCTCGACATGGAAACCGTTACATGGCTCGAAGAATACCTTTCCAACTACGAAAATACCGTACTTGTCGTAAGCCACGACCGACATTTCCTCGACTCGGTTTGTACACACACCGTCGACATCGACTTTGGTAAGGTGAATCTCTTTGCAGGTAACTATAGCTTCTGGTACGAATCCAGTCAGTTGGCTTTGCGCCAGGCTCAGAACCAGAAGGCAAAGGCCGAAGAAAAGAAGAAAGAATTGGAAGAATTTATCCGCCGATTCAGTGCGAACGTGGCCAAGAGCAAGCAGACAACAAGCCGCAAGAAGATGTTGGAAAAGCTCAATGTGGACGATATCCAGCCTTCTTCACGCAAGTATCCGGGCATTATCTTTACACCGGAACGTGAACCGGGTAATCAGATTCTCGAAGTGTCGGGCTTGAAGGCTACGACCGACGATGGCGAAGTGTTGTTCAACGATGTGAACTTCAACGTGGAAAAGGGTGACAAGATTGTTTTCTTGAGCCGCGATCCTCGTGCCATGACTGCCCTCTTTGAAATCATCAACGAAAACCGCAAGCCGGATGCGGGTAAGTTTGCTTGGGGTGTAACCATTACGACTGCTTATTTGCCATTGGATAACACCCAGTTCTTTGAAAACGACTTGAACTTGGTGGATTGGTTGAGTCAGTTCGGCGAAGGAAATGAAGTGTATATGAAGAGTTTCTTGGGCCGTATGCTCTTCAGTGGGGAAGAAGTATTGAAGAAAGCCAATGTGCTTTCTGGGGGCGAAAAAATGCGTTGTATGATTGCCCGTATGCAGCTTCGTAATGCCAACTGTTTGATTCTGGATACACCGACCAACCACTTGGACTTGGAATCCATTCAGGCCTTCAACAACAACTTGAAGCTTTACAAGGGCAATGTGCTTTTCGCTTCACACGACCACGAATTCATTCAGACGGTAGCCAACCGTATCATCGAGCTTACTCCGAACGGTATCATCGACAAGATGATGGAATACGATGAATACATCACCAGCGACCATATCGAGGAAATGCGTGCGAGAATGTATGGGGATAAGTAATTGACTATCGGTAAAACTGCAAAATATGAATCGGGGATGCGTTGGAATATAATCCAATGTTCCCCGATTTTTTTTGTAACTTAAGTTTCGCAAGTAGTCTAAGGGCTGAAAGCCCGTCCTCTTGATAGCCCAGGGCATCGCCCTGGGTATTGTCGGTGCTATTCAGTACTGCGCTGAAAGTGCAGTACTGCAAGTTGTGTTGCACTTTCAGCGCAACCTTTTCTATTCGTTTCCCCCCAGGGCGATGCCCTGGGCTAATGAATAAGCGGGCTTTCAGCCCTTGCTTTACATGCGAAAGTTGAATTTGTAATTAAACCTTTTCATCACATTCTTTGTTTCTTTTTATAAAAGAATGAAATATTATGAAAAGACTGGAAACCAAATTCGCAGGATTGACCTTGAAGAATCCGTTTATTGTAAGCAGTTGCAATCTGACCGCTACGGCCGAAAAAAATAAGAAGTGGGAAGAAGCAGGAGCTGCAGCCGTTGTGTTGAAATCATTGTTTGAAGAAGAAATCGAAGCAGAGGCCGACTGGATGCAAACAGGAGTACACGCCGAAGAACAGGACTATCTGTTGTTCTATCATCGGGCGCACCGTTTGGAAGAATGTCTCCGGCTTATCCGCGAAACCAAGCAGTTGTGTACCATCCCGGTAATTGCCAGCATTAATTGTTTTCGACTGACGGAATGGACGGCTTTTGCTAAGCAAATCGAACAGGCCGGAGCCGATGCAATCGAACTGAACATCCTGTCGGTTTGCTCGGAGTTGGATTACCAGGCAGGCGAATACGAACAACTTCATATCGACATTGCCAAGAAGATAAAGGGGACGATTTCCATCCCGTTTACCATTAAGTTGGGCAAGAACCTGACCAATCCCATCCCTTTGATTCATCAACTTTATGCACAGGGAGCAGCGGGTGTAGTGCTGTTCAACCGCATGGTTACACCGGACATCAACGTGGAGAAGAAAAGTTATACGGTGGGAGAGGTGCTTGGTCGTCCTTCGGACTTGTATGATTCTTTGCGATGGGTAGGCTTGGCTTCCGATCGTGTGCCGAAGCTTTCGTATGCCGTTTCGGGTGGGGTAGCCGATGGGGCTTCTATCGTGAAGTCAATATTGGTCGGTGCATCTGCCGTAGAGGTATGTTCGGTGCTTTATCGGGAAGGAGCCGATAGGATTCAGGAAATGCTGACATCTCTTCGGGATTGGATGAACCGAAACAATTACGACCGAATTGCCGACTTTAAAGGTATGATGAACGCCGGAAAAGCCGGAGGAGGAACCGCCTTTGAACGTGTTCAGTTCTTTAAGCGGTTCGGAAAATATGAATAAATGCCAATCATCGAAGAGAGGTAAACGCCTATCGAAGTCGTAGAATCTCTCCGGTTGCCGGAGCCGGATCTTCCGGTTGCATCTTGTTCAACTTATACAAATTCTTCAAGCGGATGCCGTATTTTTGTGAAATGCTGTGCATAGACTCACCGGCACGAAGTACATGCACAATGTGTTCCTTATCGGCACGCTTGTTTTTTTCTTCCAGATAAAGGATGTCGCCCACCTGTAAGTTATACCCTTTGTACAAGTCGTTATACTTGCGAAGCTTCTTTTGACTAATGTCGAATTCTTTCGATATGGCTTTCCAGGTGTCTCCCGACCGCACCACGATGTACAACAAATCGTTGGCGATGTAGGGCTGATGCGGATTCGGGTTTTCTTTCATCCATTTCAAGCCGCCTTTTGTGTCGTATTGGTGTAAATCGTATAGCTCGATGATACCGATAAGTTGTTCGGCGTAACGGGGATTGGTGGCATATCCGGCTTTCTTCAAACCTTTCGCCCATCCTTTATAGTCAGTAATTTTCAATTTGAAAAGCGAAGCATAGCGCGAACGACCGGCCAAGAATTTGGAGTGGTCTTCGTAAGATTGTTTGGGATGTTTGTAGGCTCGGAAACATTCCCCACGTGCATCGTCATCATGGCTAACCGTCTTTCCCTGCCAGTCGCCTCCACACTTAATGCCAAAATGGTTGTTCGACTTGCGGGCAAGGGTACTTTGGCCGGCTCCCGACTCCAGCAATCCCTGTGCCAACGTAATGCTGGCCGGGATGTGGTATTTCTTCATCTCCTCTACGGCAAGTTCCCGATATTTTTTAATGTACTCCTCGTATTGGTGGCTACGTTTTTGTGCCTGCAATGAGAAGGTGCAAAGCATGCTTACGATGGCAAGTATAATGAATTGGGTTTTCATAGTGTCTGACAATTAGATGTTGCAAACATACAATTTTATTGGAGAATAAACAAAAAGTGGATGCATCTTTCGACACATCCACTAAAAATACACACACTAAGAATTTGTTTTGAAATGTATGCTCCCCCTCTTGAGAGGGGGAAGGGGGTGTGTGAGACACATACATTAAAGAAATCCCAATGTAGATGTATATCACACACCCCTTTCATCCCCTCTCAAGAGGAAAAATGACAATTTCAAACAACTTTTAATGAAATCAGTTTTGTGGTTGAGGTTGTCCAGGAGCTGGATTGCCCGGTTGTCCGCCCTGGCGCTTCATGCCTGCACGACGGTTCATTTCCTTGTGGAACTTACCTCTGTTCATTTGTCCTTGATCATACATCTTTTGCACTTGCTTCGGCGATAAGAACTTGCGGAATTCATCGTAATACTTTTCGCGAATGTCAAGCATTTTACGGCTTTCTGCGAAACGTTCACGCATCATCTTGTCTACTTCGGCATCCGTCATTTGCTTAGGAGCTTGCGGTTCACCCTTTTTCATGTCCTGCTTCTGAGGCATGTCCTTCTTGCGCAACTCGTTCAATTCCTTCATGTACTTTTTGTACACTTCCTTAAACTTAGCGGTCTTTGCATCATCCAAGCCCAACTGGTTGGCAATCTTGTTGGCTTGCATTTCACTCATCTGCTCCATTGTCATCCGCTTGTGTTCTCGCTTACCCGACTTGTTGTCTTGGGCGTTCATTACTTGAGTTCCTAAAAAACAGGCTACTAAGAGCATCCAAAAATACTTAGTTTTCATCATTGTTTAAATTTTCAGTTGTTAATTCATAAAAAATATCATTCTCAGAAAAATCAATCCAGTCTTCCAATTCTTCATCGGAAAGCCCCTGTACGTAGTGGTCTACTGCATCGGTAGATTGTGCCAGCCATTCGGTAGAGGCCACCTGTTCCGTTGTTGTCGTTGTTGGAGATGGGTAGAATAAGAATCCGCAAATCATAGCGGCCGCCGCTAAAGCGGCTGATATTCCCCACTTCAACCGAAACAATTTCTTCGGACGTTTTTCTTCGGCTGCACGCTTCAAAGTTTCGGCTTGCATGCGTTCAAAAAATCCTTCCGGAGTTCGGAAAGGTGTCCGTTTGCCTATTTCACTAAAGTCAAAATCCTTTTTCATATCATTTAGTTATTTATCATATACTTTTTAATTTTCTCTTTCGCGAAATAATAGTTGGACTTCAATGTATCCACTTTGGTGTCGGTTATCCGGCTGATGTCCTCATACGAAAGTTCATCGTAATAGCGTAGGTTGAAAACCAACCGTTGCTTCTCCGGCAAAGTCAACAAAGCCTGCTGGAACTTCACTTCCATCTCGTTGTCATAGTCCACATATTCCGAGGCCATCAGCTTGTTCATCAAATCGGCCTGTACTTCTTCGGTCGAAACGGTCGTTTCTTTCTTCTTGTCCAAGAAACGATAACACTCGTTGGTGGCTATCCGATAAATCCAAGTCGACAAAGAACTCTCCGCACGAAACTCGTTCAAATATCTGAAAATCCGAATGAACGTCTCCTGCAACACATCTTCCGCGTCTTCATGCGAAATCACCATGCGACGGATATGCCAGTAGATAGAGCTTTGATATTTCTCCACTAACATCCGAAAGCCCTTCTCCGGGTTTGCTTGGCAAGTTTCGCGTATTTTATCTTCGTTCATCATTTCTTGTTTTCCGTCTTTGTTGGGTTAGAACTATCTAAAAGACAAAAGTAAAACGAAGGATTGGAATTTTTGCAATAATTAATAATTTTGTTGGGAGGAAAAGACTACATTTGCATAGTATGATTATTTATAAGGACAATGGAAGAAATCAAACTAACCACCACGATTAAAGTTTATCATTACGACGAACTTTCCACCGAAGAACGAAGATTGACGGAAGCCGCAAAGGAAGCCACCAAGCGTAGCTATTCCCCTTACTCGCATTTCTCCGTAGGGGCGGCTGTATTGCTTGAAGACGGTACGATTGTAACCGGCACAAATCAGGAAAATGTGGCTTATCCTTCCGGCCTTTGCGCCGAACGAACCGCTTTGTTTTATGCCAATTCGCAATACCCTGATTTGGCGGTCAAGGCATTGGCCATTGCCGCTGGAGCTACATCGTCCGAGGAAGTTATCTCTCCTTGCGGAGCCTGTCGTCAAGTCATGGTGGAAACAGAGAATCGCTTCCAATGTTTCTTGAAAGTGTTGTTGTGTGGAGCAGACAAGGTGTATGTGGCAGAGAGTGCCGCCGACTTATTGCCGCTTTCTTTTCATTTCCCCTCTTGAGAGGGGAAACACAAAAACAAACTCTCATACAATTTCTTAAATTTACAGAAAACGATTGGTCGGCACGCTGAAAAAAGCGATATTTGCATCCGAACATTAAAAACAAAAGATTTATGATATCAAATGTAACCCCAACAATCAAATACATTGGTGTGGACGATACTACACTCGACCTTTTTGAAAGTCAATACATCATTCCAAACGGCATTTCGTATAATTCCTATCTTATTATGGACGAGAAGATTGCCATTATGGATACAGCCGACAAACGCAAGAGTGAAGAATGGTTTGCCAATTTGGAAGAAGGGCTTGAAGGCCGTACTCCGGATTATCTCATTGTACAACACATGGAGCCGGATCATGCCGGAAACATCGCTACATTGTTGGCCGAATATCCGAACTTGAAGATAGTCGCTTCGGCTAAGGCCATCCAGATGTTGCCCCAATTCTTTGAAGAAACCAACTTTGAAGGCCGTACCGTTGCCGTTAAGGAAGGAGAAACATTGAACTTAGGCGGACATACCCTTCAATTCTTCATGGCTCCGATGGTGCATTGGCCGGAAGTGATGGTTACCTACGACCAAGCCGATAAAATTTTGTTCTCGGCCGACGGATTCGGCAAGTTCGGAGCTTTGTCGTACGAAGAGGACTGGGCTTGCGAAGCTCGTCGTTATTATTTCAACATTTGCGGCAAATATGGGGCGCAGGTTCAGGCGTTGTTGAAGAAGGCCGCCACCCTCGACATTGCTTGCATTTGTCCGCTTCATGGCCCTATCTTGCAAGAAAACTTGGATTACTACATCGGTTTGTACGACACTTGGAGCAAGTATGAGGTAGAAACCGAAGGAGTGTTCATTGCATACGCTTCCATTCATGGAGGCACGAAGAAAGCCGCTGAAAAGATGGCAGAAATTCTTCGTGAGAAAGGGGCATCAAAGGTTTCTCTTGCCGATTTGAGCCGCGATGACATGGCCGAAGCCGTAGAAGATGCCTTCCGTATGGGCAAGTTGATTGTAGCCGCCGCTTCGTATGATGCGGATGTATTCCCACCCATGCACGATTTCTTGCATCACTTGAAACTCAAAGCTTATCAGAAACGTCGGGTAGGCGTTATCGAAAACGGCTCGTGGGCGCCTTGTGCCGGCCGTATCATGAAAGGAATGTTGGAAGAAATGAAAGCCATTGAAATTGTAGAACCGATGGTAACGATTCGTTCGGCCATGAAACAGGGAGATATTCCGGCTTTGGAAGCTTTGGCAGAGGCTATTTTGAGATAGTTTATTGCCCATTGTCCGTTTTTGAATGTCTAAAATCGCACAGGGTGTCCGCTTTCGGACACCCTTTCTTTTTGTCTTTGCGTTGATAATCAATGAATTAATGTTTTGGCACGATTCTTGCTATAAGGAAAGGTGTAATGTCGAAAATAAAAACATCAGAATATGGATAGAGAAATACCAAAAGAAGTTCTAAGAAAGGAACGTAACAAGAGAATCATGAAGTATGGGGGCATAGGCGTTGCCGTTATTGGTTGTATGGCTTTGCTCATATCATTCATGCAAAGCAGTGTAAAACGAAAAGATATTGCCATTTCTACCGTCGACAAAGGTACGATTGAAGTCAGCGTAAGTGCTTCGGGCAAGGTGGTTCCTGCTTTTGAGGAAATCATCAACTCGCCCATCAACACCCGCATTGTGGAAGTGTATCGGAAAGGGGGAGATAGCGTGGATGTAGGTACACCCATCTTGAAACTCGACTTGCAAAGTACAGAGACGGCCTACAAGAAATTGCTCGACGAAGAACAAATGAAACGCTATCAGTTGGAGCAATTGAAAGTGAACAATGAAACGTATCTCAGCAATTTGTCCATGAACGTAAAAGTGAGCGCGATGGAGTTGAGCCGTAAGGAAGTGGAGTTGCGCAATGAACGTTATTTGGATAGCATCGGTTCGGGAACAACGGACAAGGTACGTCAAGCAGAGTTGGCCTATAATAAAGGAAAACTTGAACTGGAACAACTTCGCCAACAATACGAAAATGAAAAGAAGGTCAAGGCGGCCGACTTGAAGGTCAAGGAATTGGAATTTAATATTTTCTCGAAGGGATTGACAGAAATGAAGCGTACATTGGCCGATGCACAAGTTGGCTCGCCTCGTAAAGCCATTCTAACCTTTGTCAATACGCAGGTAGGGGCGCAAGTCTCTCAAGGCGAGCAGATTGCTATTGTCTCTGATTTAAGTCATTTCAAGGTAGAAGGCGAGATAGCCGACACGTATGGCGATCGCGTGGCCGCCGGCGGTAGAGTCGTTGTAAAGATGGGTAGTGAGAAGTTGGAAGGAACCATCAGTAGTGTAACTCCTCTTTCCAAGAATGGTGTCATTTCGTTTACTGTTCAGTTGGAAGATGATAGCCACAAGCGTTTGCGTTCCGGCTTAAAGACCGATGTCTATGTGATGAATGCCGTCAAGGAAGATGTGATGCGCATAGCCAATGCCTCTTATTATGTAGGTCGTGGCGAATACGAACTCTTTGTGTTGGATGGCGAAAGTAAATTGGTTAAACGCAAGGTGCAATTAGGCGATAGCAACTTTGAGTATGTGGAAGTGATAAGCGGATTGCAACCGGGCGACCAAGTGGTGGTTAGCGACATGAGCAGTTATAAGAACAAGAATAAACTGAAGTTAGAATAATACACTCCCCCTCTTGAGAGGGGGCAGGGGGTGTGTGAGACACATACACTTGTGAAAACATACACTCGTGATAACATACACTTGTGAAAACATGCACTTGTGAAAACATACACTAAAGAAATTCCAGAGTGGATGTATATCACACACCCCTTAATCCCCTCTCAAGAGGGGAAGAAAAAAAGAAATAAGAAACCAATCAATCGTTCTTTTTTATGATTAAACAATATTTGAAACAAGCATGGACGATGATGCGACAAAACAAACTTTTCACGTCCATTTATGTAGCCGGTACGGGGCTTTCCATCGCCTTTACAATGGTGCTGTTCATTATCTATTATGTAAAGTTTGCTCCCGTCTATCCGGAGTATAACCGAAACCGGACATTGGTTATCAGTCACTCGGCGGTAGCACAGGAAGGAACCGAAAAGTGGAATAATTGCGGTGGGGGAACCAGCCCTCAGATTGCCGAATTGGTCAAAGACTTGCCGCACCTCGACCAAGTGGGAATGGCATTAATTAACGCTTGGGCAGGAAGCTCGGTGCTTCTTCCACAATCCAATGAACAATTAGGTGTAACTCCGGGTATGGTGGATGCCGGCTTCTGGAAGGTATTCTCGTTTCGTTTTCTTCATGGAAATCCTTTCGATGAAGTGATGGTGGAGGCTGAACAACCGGTAGCTGTGCTTTCGGCCAACTTGGCGAAGCGTATCTTTGCTTCTACCGATGTGGTGGGCAAGTACTTCTCTTACGACGGTAAGGACATGCGTGTGGTCGGTGTGGTGGAAGATGTATCTGGAACCATGTCTGCAACAGCGGCCGACCTTTACATTCCGCTTTATTATGGGGGAGAAAATCGTCAGTCGCATGGTAGAGGGTTGAGAGGAAGTGTCAACGTCTATATGACAGCCACCGATGAAGCCGATTTGGAAACGCTTCGGGCTGAAGTCATTGATGTCTTGAATCGCTATGACCAGGAAGACAAGCAATGGGCGCATTTCTGGATGGACCAGCCGGATGTGTGGTGGAAGAATACGTTCCGGGATAGTTGTAGCAATGCTCCCGATATTGCCGGAGCCGTTCGTAGCCTTCTTTACATGGTGTTGGCCTTGCTATTTATTCCTGCCATGAACTTGTGCGGCATGATTTCTTCTCGCATGGACGAACGCATGAGTGAGTTAGGGGTGCGAAAGGCATACGGAGCTACGAACAGCGGATTGATTGCCCAAGTCCTGACGGAAAACCTGTTGTTGACTTTGGTAGGTGGCTTGTTGGGTTTAGGCTTGGCTTATCTGGTTGCATTGACCGGAGGCAAATGGATTTATCATTTGTTCGACACCTTTGTATTTACCGGTGGAGTAAGTCCGACTTATACGGTGGAGATGTTGTTCAATCCGACCGTCTTCCTTACCGTATTCGGACTTTGTGTATTGCTCAACTTGATTTCGGCATTGGTGCCTACGGTGTGGGCGTTACGTCATCCGATTATTTATTCCATTCAAACGAAACGATAATAAGAAAGATTATGATAAGCAAAATAATCAAACAAATATGGAACCAGCGACGCACAAACGGCTGGATATTTATAGAACTTGTGATAACCGGCTTTTTCCTTTGGACGGTCATTGAGCCGGTGTATGTCTTGATGGTCAACCGCCTGGAGCCTAAGGGTTATCAGGAAGACGGGCGCTATGTAGTAAACTTGGGTGCCTACGGAAAGACGCATGGCTTACGGGATACGACCATTACGAACGCCCAACGCAAAGAAGCGTTCTTCCGTATTTCTAAGTTGGTGCGCGAACAACCCGAAGTGGAATCGGCATACCTTTCCTTACATTCTTCTATGCCTAACTCACTTAGTTGGAATGGCGGACAATTCTATCCTGACACACTCTCGTATAAAGAGGAGAAATACATTCATGCACAACAATACGAAGTGTTGTCCGAAGCAGGCACAGATATTTTTCATACGTTGGGAATAAAGGATGCCCGTACAGGGGAAGAATTGAAAATGCCTGAAGATGTCAATACACACCCAACCTGTTTTGTTTCCGAACAGTTTGCTAAAAGGATGTTTGGCTCTATTGAGGTAGTAGGCAAAGAAATCTTTGACACCAACATCTTTTATAAAATCGCCGGAGTCTTCCAGGAAATCAAGACAAGGGATTATTCGGGTTCTTATCCTTTGGTCATTTATTTTGCAAAGGATTTCTACATGCACGATTATGTACACAAGAATTATTTCATCGTCTTCAAACTGAAGGATGGAGTGGACTTTGACGCTTTCAATGAACGTTTCAAGAAGGAAGTGGCTCCTCACATGAATCAAGGCAATTTCTATTTTGAAAAGTTCAAGACTTTTGCCGATATGCGGGAAGAATTGGGTACGATGAATGGGGTTTACAATCAATTACGCCTGAAACTCTCGTTGGCTGCGTTTGCTTTGCTTTGCATCTTCCTCGGCATGGTGGGAACCTTCTGGATTCGTTGCAATGCCCGCCGTCAGGAAATCGGTTTGATGCGTAGTATGGGAGCTACGGAAGGAAGAATCCGGAAGCAATTCCTGACAGAAGCAGGATTGTTGGTCTCGGTGGCTTTTGTCTTCTCCCTGTTGTTGGTTGTCAACTTTGTGGTGATGGCCGATGAGGGTATGACGAAACAACAAGTAACCGGATATACAGACTTTGCTTATGTAAGCGAGTGGCTTTCACCCGCCGTTCAGTTTGGCATGGTGAGCCTTCTGACTTATCTTTCGTTGATGCTCATTGCATTGGTAGGAACTTTCATTCCCGTCAAACGGGCTTCGGAAGTGCTTCCAGCCAATGCGTTGAAAGATGAATAAAACTTTCCCCCTCTTGAGAGGGGGCAGGGGGTGTGTGAGACACATACACTTGTGAAAACATACACTTGTGAACACATACATTTGTGAAATACATACCCTAAAGAAATCCCAGAGTGGATGTATATCACACACCCCTTAATCCCCTCTCAAGAGGGGAAAACAAAAAGAAATTAAAGTATAACATTAAAAATAAGAAACATTATGGCAATGATTAATTTAACAGGAATCAACAAGATTTACCGTACAGACGAAATTGAAACACAGGCACTCGAAAACGTAAACTTGGAAGTGCAAAAAGGCGAATTCTTAAGCATCATGGGACCTTCCGGATGCGGAAAATCCACTTTGCTCAACATCATGGGCTTATTGGATAATCCCACCTCGGGAACAATTGAAATCAACGGAACACGCACAGAAGGCATGACCGACAAGGAACTGGCGGCTTTCCGTAACAAGACATTGGGATTCGTTTTCCAAAGCTTCCACCTCATCAACTCCTTGAACGTCATCGACAACGTAGAGCTTCCGTTGCTCTATCGAAAGATGTCGGGCAAAGAACGCGAACGCTTGGCAAAGGAAGTGCTGGATAGAGTAGGGCTGAACCATCGTATGCGACACATGCCTACCCAACTTTCGGGTGGTCAATGTCAACGTGTAGCCATCGCCCGAGCTATTGTAGGTAATCCGGAAATCATCCTTGCCGACGAACCGACGGGTAACCTTGACTCCAAGATGGGAGCCGAAGTCATGGACTTGCTTCATAAGTTGAACAAGGAAGACGGCCGCACCATCGTCATGGTTACACACAACGAATCGCAAGCCAAGCTGACCGACCGAACCATCCGCTTCTTTGATGGTCGTCGGGTAGAATAATCCAAG
>JAFTSK010000079.1 GCA_017467385.1 Bacteroidaceae bacterium | reverse complement strand
TTTTGCAATCTTTAGGGCAAGAACCGTTGAGGGAACATACTTACCTTGTTCTATTGCGTTAATTGTTTGACGACTGACTTGCACCAATTCTGCCAACTGCTGTTGAGTAATATGTTTTATTGCTCTTTCAATACGGATTTTATTTGTCATAATTTAATCGTTATTTCTGAATTGATAAGTCTTCCACAAATACCTAAAGATAAACAATAGCAACAAGCTAAACATGTAGATACTCATGAAGTTCAAAGAATGGCAAACCATAAATAAACAATGTACCTATAATCAGTAACGCACTATTAATCAGTATAGCCCATACTAAAGCATTCATTCTGATAGTAGCAATACATTCATCCTCATCTTTCTCACGAGAAAAACCAATAAACAACATTGAAACAGTCAAGGAAACAATAATAAGCTCATCTGTCCAACTATCATTTTGGGTTATACAGAAATACTTCGTATCGGAGTAACCATCAAATAAGGCTAAAGCATTTGAGCCTCCAATCACAAGAAAGTTTTCATCACTTACCAGATAACAGATGCCCAACAAAAGAAATGGGATAAACAAGCACCAGCCAATCTTTCTAAAGACAACCGGAAATAAATAATTAGTTTTCATAATGATATATTTAAAAGTTCGCCACAAATGTAATGCATGCTTTACATAAAGACAAACAAACAAGACATAAAACGTATTTTATTATATTTCTTTAACTTTATCCATATAAGGATGGGAGTTAAAGAATATCCACCAATGCTCAAACAAAAACATCATTAAGGTTTATGTATCATATCAATAATAAGGACATTTATTCGATTAAGAATCTTCAAAAAAACTCTTTGAAGGACAAACAAAAACTCTTTGAAGCGTTCCCTCGCGCGTCAAAGAGTTTTTTTGAAAGATGAAAAGCCTTTCCCAAAAGCCCAACAACAGCCACAAAAATGAATTATTAAAAACTCCTTGCATTCGTGCAATTACGAATTTAACGACTTGATTGAAAGGAAATTATAATGGCAGGAACCTTGTTTTCTCCTTACATTCCTGCAAGGAAAATTTTCTGATTATTAAGGTTGATAAAAGAAAAAATGGCACGAATGACAGGAACAAACATGCCTCCTGCCATCAGAACAGACTGAAATTCAATTACTTAAAAGGGGAATTGCAGGAGTGCAAGAAAATAATACAAATGACTAAAAAGCCTGATTTGAGCCTATTGGCTCCCCCATTTACAAATAATTTGGACGGAGCCAGTCTCGTTCGCCAACGCTTGCGGCTCCATCGGCTTACGCTTGCAGTCTCACATGCCATCGAGACTGCAAGCATAGGCACATGAGACTGCATCCGTAAACTGATGAGACTATTCTCAACAATCGATGGTCAATTCCACCGGGCAATGATCGGAACCAAACACGTCGGTATGAATCTTGGCACCCAACAATTTGTCATTCAGCGAAGCCGAGGTTACGAAATAGTCAATACGCCAGCCGGCATTCTTTTCGCGCGCTTTGAAGCGGTAAGACCACCAAGAATAGATGTCTTTCTGCTCGGGGTAAAAGTAGCGGAAGGTATCCGTAAAACCCGCCTCTAACCAACGGCTGAATTTGGCACGTTCTTCATCCGTAAAGCCGGCATTGCGACGGTTGGTTTTAGGATTCTTCAAGTCGATTTCCTGATGAGCTACATTCAGGTCGCCACAAACTATGACCGGTTTCTTTTCTTCCAATCGTTTCAGGTAGGCCAAGAAATCGTCTTCCCAAGTCATACGATAATCCAAACGGCGCAATTCATCTTGAGAGTTCGGCACATAGACCGTAATCAGATAAAAGGAGTCCATTTCAAGAGTAATCACTCGTCCTTCGTGGTCATGTTCGTCCACACCGATGCCGTAAGTTACCGCTATCGGCTGTCGGCGAGTAAAGATAGCCGTACCCGAGTATCCTTTCTTCTCGGCATAGTTCCAATACGATTGGTATCCCTCGAATTGCAAGTCAAGCTGGCCGGCCTGCATCTTGGTTTCTTGCAAGCAGAAGAAATCGGCATCCAGGCGTTCAAAAGTTTCTCTGAATCCTTTGTCGCAACAAGCGCGAAGGCCATTCACGTTCCATGATATAAGTTTCAACATAAGCTTTATGTGTATATATTCTTTTTGCAAAAATAACGAAAACACAAATATAAGAAAATAAAAACGGTTCATTTCCTTTCGGAAACAAACCGCCTTTATTCTTTTTCTAAAAAAAGATTCTGATTAGTTAACTGAATCAGTCGTTGCCGGAGTTTCAGTTGTAGTTGGAGCACCAAAACCTACCGGAGCATTCAACGGATTAGTTGCGCTTTCCTTTACTGCTTGTTCCATGATTACAGAAGATTCAGAGGTTGCAGTAGGAAGAACGTATGCACATGCAATACTAATCACTACCATGAAACCAGCCAATCCCCAAGTCAGCTTTTCAATAAAGTCTGTTGTCTTGCGTACACCCATAATCTGGTTAGAAGAAGCAAAACTTGATGCCAAGCCACCACCTTTTGAGTTTTGAATCAAAACGACAAAGCACATCAAAAGCGCTGCAATAACAATTAAGCCAATGAATAAAAGATACATTTTCGTTATTTTGATTTAGTGTTAATAATCAATTTTTCTAAAAATCTAATTTGGTCTGCAAAGTAAGCGTTTTTTTTGGGATATTTCAAATTTAATCTCTTAATTATTTCAAGAGCTTTCAAATATCTTTGCTGTTTGACGTAAATTTTGGCCAAAGTCTCCGTAAAATAGCTTTCATCGTCCAACGAATTCACTTCTTCTTCCTCCAAAGAAGGTTCTTCCTTGCTCTCTTCCGGATCGGGAAGTGCAATCAAGGGTTCTTCTGCCGATTTCTCCAAGAAGCTGTCAATCAGTCCTTGCCCTTTTAGCTTAGGCGAAGCCGATTCTTCTTGCTCGGAGCTTTCGTCTTTCAACAAATATTCCGTATAGTCCGACACCGGAGTCATCGGAAGGGAGAGTTCTGTTTCCTGCACTTCCGGCAATGTAGAAAGAAAAGCATCAATCAGCGAAAGCGTTCTATCCAATCCCGGCTTCTCTTCCGAAACTTCCTCAGCTACTTCCAGGCTCTTTAGAGAATATCTTTCCCCTTCGACCAACTGGAACAAGAGACTACGGTCGGTAATAAACAAAGCCGCCTTGCGTAATTCCTCTCCAAAAGAAATATCATGTAACAGAAACAGGTTTTTAAGATACAACAAACGAGCCAACTGGAAATAGGGATAGTGCGCAAGCAATGTGCGCAACTCAAACAACGTCTCCCGATTCAAGCACTCGGGGTGTTTCATCCAATGATAAAGCTGTTGTTGCATCATACCTATTACCAATTTGCCACTGTCGCATTAAAAATCTGTTCAACGATGTCTTTGATCATCTGATTCACCAGTTCATCCTGAACAGAAGAAAGTTGCTGACTGGCATCGTATTCACGACTGGCCGTAAACTGTTGAGCTTCAAAGTTCTCTTGTGGATTCTTGGTATTCACAAAGGTTACTCTTACCGTCATACGGAGTTCTGCCATTGTGGAATATCCGTCCGCACCCACTCCCTTGTTATACGCATCGTAGTTCGTAATTTCTCCGGAAAGCTGCAAGTCTCCTCCCCGCTTCACTTGTTGTAAACGGGTTTGTTGCATATAAATATCTTGCAAGGCAGTATTGAACATACTTTCCATCGGCCCCCATACAAAACCGACAGAACGGTTCTGGAACGTCTCGAAAGAGATGGTCTTGATCTTTGTATAATCAATCGACGAACCATTAAACTTATAAGAAATGGAACATGCACTCAACATCAGCACCATTCCTAACAATCCCCCAATATACTTCAAACTTTTCTTATTCCAATCCATATTCCTTTATCTTTCTGTAAAGTGTTCGTTCCGATATATTCAAATCCTTTGCCGCATTCTTGCGTCGTCCATGATGGCGTTCCAAAGCCTTCCGAATCATTTCTTTTTCGACCTCATCCAACGAAAGTGTTTCTTCTACATATTCTTCCGTATCTTGAATGTCATCGTCTATCTTTGACGAATTTCCATGCTTCATCGACGAAATGCTGATAGGTGTCTGCGCCTGAGGCATCAGGTTATACGAGGCATCCTGAAAGTAATTCGGAGAAGCTGCAGCAGGTGTAACTACATGTCCTCCCCGTTCGGCCATCAATGTATTGACCAGCTTCTTCAGTTCGGTCATATCACGCCGCATATCAAACAAAACCTGATACAAGATTTCGCGTTCACTTTCAAAGGTCTTTCCACTTCCTCGCCCTCCTCGCAACATGGGTAAGCGGGATTCAGGCGTTTGTGCCGGCAAATAATTTTGAAGGATGGCAGCATTGATGTCTCTGTTGGTCTCTATCACCGAAATCTGCTCAGTAATGTTTTTCAACTGGCGGACATTCCCCGGCCAGGGATAAGCCAACAACATTTCCTTCGCATCTTCCGTCAGTTGGACGGCCGGCATACGATACTTCTCGGCAAAATCGGAAGCAAACTTACGGAACAACAAAGCGATGTCATTGGCACGTTCACGTAAAGCAGGAATCTTTATGGGAACCGTATTCAAGCGGTAAAACAAATCTTCCCGAAAGCGTCCTTCAGCAATGGCTTCTGCCAAATTCACGTTCGTAGCCGCTACAATGCGAACATCCGTCTTTTGTACTTTAGAAGAACCAACTTTGATGTATTCACCACTTTCCAGCACACGCAACAAACGAGCCTGAGTAGCCAAAGGAAGCTCCCCTACTTCATCCAAGAAGATGGTTCCCCCGTTGGCTTCGGCAAAATACCCGTTACGGTCGCCTATGGCTCCGGTAAAAGAACCTTTTTCATGACCAAAAAGTTCTGAATCAATCGTTCCTTCCGGTATGGCTCCACAGTTCACCGCGATATATTGGTTGTGCTTTCTCCTGCTAAATTGATGGATGATTTGCGGAAAGCTTTCTTTCCCTACCCCACTCTCTCCGGTTATCAGCACAGACAAGTCGGTCGGAGCTACTTGCATAGCAATATCAATAGCCCGATTCAATCCTTCGGAATTACCTATAATACCGAAGCGAAGCTTTACATTCTGGATTTCTGGTCTTATCATATCATACACCTGTAAACTATGACAAAATTACAAATTAGTTAGCATACAACAAGTAACTTTGTCTGTTTTTTCTCTTCTTCTCATCCTTTAACATTGTATGACATGAGAAAGGCATCTATCAGCCCTTAAAAAGAGAGCTTCACTACTTGCGGATTATGGTCGGACAAATTCTTCCCTGGTTGTCCTTCCACGTTCTGAGGAATAAACGAACGTTCTACTTGAATCTGAGGAGTAACAAAGATAAAATCAATCTTATTACATTCAGCCGCCGGGATTCTGCCGAAATTATGGAAAGTATAATCCACTCCTTCTACGGTCTTGGCTATCTTTTGAGCATCCTTCAACACAAACTCATTGGATACAAGGGTAGTATATGCTTCCGATTCGTCCGTTACGTTGAAATCACCGGTAAGTACAGCCGGTTGTTCGCCTACAATTTCTTTGATTTTCTCGATAATCAACAAAGCACCGTTCTTGCGAGCTTCTACACCTACATGGTCAAAATGTGTGTTCACCGCCATGAAGACCTGCCCGGTCTGCTTGTCCTTCAGTTTAGCCCATGTAGCAATACGGCAACAAGCGCCATCCCAACCGATAAAACCTACACTGTCCGGATATTGCGACAACCAGAAAGTATTACTATCCATCACTTCAAAACGGTCTTTCTTGAAGAACAAAGGAGCATATTCGCCACCTTGCTTACCGTCATCACGACCTACCCCTACCGCTTCATACTCCGGAAGTCGTTCCTTCAAGTCTTCTATCTGGCGATGTAGCACTTCCTGCATCCCCACAATGTCAAGGTCGTTGGCAAGAATAAATGAGGCTACCGTATCTTTACGATATTCCCAAGAGTCCAAACTGTCCGCCGGATTAGCATAACGGATATTGAATGTCGCCCAATTAATTTCCGTACATGGCTTCTGCTGTACACAAGAAGTAAGGCACAATGCTAACGCACCTACCATGTACATCCAAATACTTTTCTTCATGATTTATGTGTAGTTTATAGAACTCAGAATTACTCTTCCGCACTTTTCGGCTTACGAAACACCCATACATCGGTCAAGAAATAGTTGAACAAGCCCGAAATGAGCAATGCGGCTAAATTACAAATAACTACATCCCAACCAAAAATGGTTTCAAATATCAGTAGGAATAGCATCTTAATCAAAAAGCCGGCCACCGAAGAAAGATTGAAGATAAAGAAACGTTTCCAGAAATTAGCCCAACTTTTGTTTTCAATACGACTACTCCAAATCCAGCAATACGACCATAAGAAATTACTCATCACCGCAAACTCAAAGGAGATAATCGGCGATAAGACATAGCTTCCCCAATATGAAGTAAACAAGTAATGGGAACAAATCCATAGCACAAGTGTATCTACACCTGTGCCAAACAAACGAGTAACTAAGAATTCTAAATATTTAACCAAAACTACTCGCTTTTATTTATTCTTTTCCGGACAATAAGGTTTCAAAGGATCAAGCTTTGCCAATTGGCTACGGTCTTTCAAGAACTGAACAAGCCACATCACCCATAAAATAACGGCAATGGCAAAGCCCACAATGTCGTACACACCAAATTCGTAACCGCACAACGTATAACGGATAGTTACCCAGGGAGTGTACATCACAATGGTATTCAACAAGATAATAATCAGACGAAATTCCGTAGGTCCAAAGCCACCGCCATAAGTCAACAAGAACTCATCCTTAATAATCGTGCAAACGTATGTATAAATGGAAAGCACCAAATAAGCAATCAGAATCATCATGGCCACTTCCATCTTGAATATCGCAGAAAGTCCGCCTCCCAAAATCATCAGACAGACCGTAATGGCATCCAATGAGTGGTCGATAAAGAATCCATATTTAGGTCTTTGTAATTGGCGTACTCTGGCAAGTGTTCCATCCAAAGAGTCTCCATACCAATTGATTACCAATCCTAAAGATGAGAGCCAAAGCCAATAGATATTATAGTTTGACAAGAAATAACCTAATGCACAAATGGCAGCACCCGCCACACCTATATAGGTCAATATATCCGAAGTCATCCAACGAGGTTGTCTATGAGCCAACCAAATCAAAGCTTTCTTTTCTGCTGCATTCAGAAATGAGGTCTGAATTCTTTCTGCTTTTTCGTTTCCCATTATCTTCTTTAACTTAAAACGTCAATTGTATAAATTTTTGGCAAAGTTACATCTTCTTTCCGTAACTTTATATACTTTTTGTCATTTTTTCTGCATAAAAAAGCCCATACAATGCCTTTCCATCTCTCAAATATCCCATTTTATCCTCTTTTTTATTCCATTCGTCCAAAGAAAACATGAGAACGTCGGAATCCATAAAAAAGTTAAAAAACAGTTCGTATCATCAAACGGATACCTTGTTTATTAGCGGTCGGCAAGTGATTGTAGTTCAAACGACGAACGTATTCCACATGCAACAACTTGAATATATTGTGAATGCCGACACTTATTTCCACGTATGGAATCTTGGGATCCATCACATTACTTGAATAATCGTAAACTCCGTTGGCCCGATAATGTCCCGGGAACATCATCAACATCTCATCCGAGCTGTTGGCTTCCAAGAATGGATTGTTCTTGTCCGTCAATCTACCCCATAAACATTTCACACCGAAAAACTCACGCCATTTAAGATGCTTCAACAAAGGAATTCGGTTGAAGAGTTTACCTTGCATATTCCACGAAACATTCAACGAAGCATAGCGGTCGTTCAAGAATTCCATGTTGTTAATCAAATTGAACGTTCCATCTTGAGTAATGTACGACAAGTTGGCCGCCGGCATAATCAACAACGGGAAAGGCACCTTATTCCATTGGATTCCCCCTTTCAGATGAGTGTCAATATTACCCCAAGAGCCTAACCAGAAGCGTTTATAGATGGAAGCTTCGGTAAAGTTATATCCATATTCCGAACCCAGCAAACCTTTTATCCCAAAGGTATGGCTCAAAGAAAAGACCGGAGCATCCAAGTTAATCGGCAAACGTCTTTGCTTGGTGTTCACAAAAGTTTCCCCCGGCGCATAACGTACTCCTAAGGTAGCTTCTGCTACGGTGATGTCATGTACATTGTAAGGAGTGAACATTCTGTCCGTTCCCGTAAATGTACCGTTGTTAATTGCTTGTTGCAATTGAGTCTCGCCTGCCATTGTACGGTAGAACAATCTACCACAAGGTTCATAGTTGGCATGACGCAACATGACATTGGTTTTCAGACCGTTTTCACGTTCATGCTCGTAGTTGATGGTAAACTTACGTTCGTAATTATATTGGTCGACCGTACAAACCTTCCAAGCCGTAAATATATTATCCTTATCCGCATTGATAAACTTATCGGAAGGAAGCATATTATCATATTGATAAGAAACGGCCAATGTATGTTTGGGGAATTCACGCGCCAAATATTCTTTCTTATCAAACGAATATTCCACCTGTCCCAAATACTTCATTCGTTGGTCTTTGAAGCCGTAGGCCACATATCCTTTCAAGAATATTTGTGGGTGGAGATTAGCGGTTGTTTGTGCGGTTGCTCTCAGACGAAGCCCATCAATATAGTTGCTTGACACCATCGCATTGATTGGCCCTACATCCACCTTGCTCGGATTTCCTGTTTCCACATAGCTTTCAATCAACGCCTTCAATCCAACCATAATGTATTTAAAGCCTTTGATTTTCGTCAGATTGTCGACGAAATTGCTCATATTGCTTTCCGAAGAAGTCAACTCCGCCTCCCCTCGATAAGCCGTCCAGAAGTCCTCATCCCTCATCATGGCATTGATATCCTTCACTTCCCTGCCCTTTTGCTTGAAAATCTTGGCGGGCACTTCTTCAAATGCATAATCCGAATTTCGAGTAACTCGGCGAATCATGAATCGTCCTCCAAACATATTCAACTCACAGAGCATATCATCCGTTGTTTGCACCCATTCGCCGGTTGGCAAAGCG
>JAFTSK010000078.1 GCA_017467385.1 Bacteroidaceae bacterium | reverse complement strand
ATTTGCAATTTGTCCTATTAACTGGAGTAACCAAGTTTTCTCAGGTTAGTGTATTTAGTGGCTTCAACCAGCCGGCGGATATTAGTATGGACCCTCGTTATGAACACTTGTGCGGTATTACAGAAGAAGAGTTGTACCGGTATTTTATGGAACCGATTGAGGCCATGACGAAGGTGTATCGTTGTACGGTGGATGAGATGAAAGAACGTCTGAAGAAACAATACGACGGTTATCATTTTAGTGACAGACTAACGGATATTTACAATCCATTCAGCATATTGAATGCGTTCGCCAAAGAACGTATTGCTGACTATTGGTTCAGTACAGGCACTCCCACCTATTTAATCCGTCTGTTAAACCACACCAAAGAAAACCTAAATGAATTAACAGGAAAATACTATGATCCCAGCCAGTTTGTAGACTACAAAGCGGATGTAGAGAAACCACTTCCGATGATTTATCAAAGTGGGTATTTGACGGTCAAGGATTGTAAGCTGGAACGCAATACGTTTCTACTTGATTTCCCCAACAACGAAGTCAAAAAGGGCTTTGTTACATTGGTCGCAAACAATTATCTAAAGACGCACGATTCTTCCACATGGACGCAAGATACGGTAGATGCGCTTGAAGCCGGTGATTTGGAAAAATTCCGCAAACTACTCACGTCATTCTTAGCCGACATTCCTTACACCATGCGTCGCAAGGAAACCGAACGGGAAAAAGAACGGTATTTCCACTACACGTTCTATTTGTTGATGCGTATGGTGAGTGTGTACACCGTTTATACTGAGAAGCAACAGAGTGAAGGTCGGGTAGATTGCATCATTGAAACTCCGCAATACATCTATATCTTTGAGTTCAAGTTGGATGGAACGGCAGAAGAAGCCTTGCAACAGATAGAGGATAAAGGTTATGCTCGTCCTTACGCTTCGGATACTCGTACTTTGTACAAGGTTGGTGTTAGTTTTTCATCCGAAACCGGAACCGTTGATGATTGGAAAGTAATTTTGGGATAAAAACGTTCCAGCGTTGCAAATTTCCAAAGGTAAATACTATCTTTGCAAAAAATTGCAGACTATGAAATACCCTATCGGCATCCAGGACTTTGCAAGCATCATCAATGATGGCTTTGTGTATGTAGACAAGACTGACCTTATCCACCGTTTGGTTACGGAAGGAAAAATCTATTTCCTTAGCCGTCCTCGCAGATTCGGGAAAAGTCTGCTCGTCTCCACGCTGAAATACTATTTTCAAGGGAAAAAGGAACTGTTCAAAGGATTGGCCATTGATGAGTTGGAAAAGGAATGGGCGGAATATCCGGTGTTTCATATAGATTTTAATGGGGAGAACTTTACCTTGCCCGGAGTATTGGAAGCCAAAATAGAGAGCCATATTGCCTATTGGGAATCCATTTATGGCAAAGCTCCTTTCTCAGAAACATTAGGAGGACGTTTTGGGTATGTGTTGGAGGCGGCTCATAAGCAAACCGGTCGTCGGGCGGTTGTCCTTATCGACGAATACGATAAACCTCTGCTTGATGTGTTGGATACAGGATATACCATTCACACCAATGGCAAAGAACGTTTGTTAGAAGAACATCACCGCGACATATTAAAAGGATTCTATTCTGTCTTTAAAGGTTTGGATGAACATTTACAATTCGTTCTATTAACCGGAGTAACCAAGTTCTCTCAAGTGAGTGTGTTCAGTGGTTTCAACCAGCCCGCAGATATTAGTATGGACAGAAAATATGAAGCCCTCTGCGGAATTACTGAAGAGGAATTATATGATGTATTTTCCACCCCAATAGCAGAAATGGCAGAGGAATATCATTGTACGGTCAATGAGATGAAGGAACGCTTGAAAAAGCAATATGATGGATACCACTTTGGACGTCGACTGACTGATATTTATAATCCTTTCAGTATCCTGAATGCTTTCTCACAGATGCAGATTAGTGATTATTGGTTCAGTACAGGTACTCCCACCTATTTAATCCGTCTGCTAAACCATACCAAAGAAAACCTCAACGAGCTGACAGGGAAATATTATGATCCCAGCCAGTTTGTGGACTACAAGGCGGATGTAGAGAAACCGCTTCCGATGATTTATCAAAGTGGGTATTTGACGGTCAAGGATTGTAAGCTGGAACGCAATACGTTTCTGCTTGATTTCCCCAACAACGAAGTCAAAAAGGGCTTTGTTACGTTGGTAGCAAACAATTATCTAAAGACGCACGATTCTTCCACATGGACGCAAGATACGGTAGATGCGCTTGAAGCCGGTGATGTAGAGAAGTTCCGCAAACTGCTTACCTCGTTCTTAGCCGACATACCTTACACCATGCGTCGCAAGGAAACCGAACGGGAAAAAGAACGGTATTTCCACTATACCTTCTATTTGTTGATGCGTATGGTCAGCGTGTACACCGTATATACCGAGAAGCAACAAAGCGAAGGTCGGGTAGATTGCATCATTGAAACTCCGCAATACATTTATATCTTTGAGTTCAAGTTGGATGGAACGGCAGAAGAAGCCTTGCAACAGATAGAGGACAAAGGGTATGCCCGGCCTTACGCTTCGGATACTCGTACTTTGTATAAGGTAGGTGTTAGTTTTTCCTCTGAGACTGGAACTGTAGATGATTGGAAAGTGATTTTGGGATAAAAACGTTCCAGCGTTGCAAATTTCCAAAGGTAAATACTATCTTTGCAAAAAATAGCAGACTATGAAATACCCTATCGGCATCCAGGACTTTGAAAAGATCATCAGCAATGACTTTGTTTATGTAGACAAGACCGCCCTTATTTATCGGTTGGTTACGGAAGGAAACATTTACTTCCTTAGCCGTCCTCGCAGATTCGGGAAAAGTCTGCTCGTCTCCACGCTGAAATATTATTTTCAAGGGAAAAAGGAACTGTTCAAAGGATTGGCCATTGATGAGTTGGAGAAAGAATGGGCGGAGTATCCGGTGTTTCATATAGACTTTAATGGCTCCAATTACCTACAACCCAAAGTGTTAGACAGTATTGTAGAGGATACGATTACTTCCTGGGAAAGCATCTATGGAAAAGATCCTTTTTATACAGATTTAGGAAGGCGTTTTGCTTATGTATTGAAGCAAGCACACCTAAAAACCGGTCATCGGGCTGTGGTACTCATCGACGAATACGATAAACCGTTACTTGATGTATTGGATACAGGATACACCGTTCACACCAATGGCAAGGAACGTTTGTTAGAAGAACATCATCGCGACATATTAAAAGGATTCTATTCCGTCTTCAAAGCGGCCGATGAAGATTTGCGATTCGTTTTATTAACCGGAGTAACCAAGTTCTCTCAGGTTAGTGTGTTTAGTAGCTTCAACCAGCTGGCGGATATTAGTATGGACCCTCGTTATGAATACTTGTGTGGAATTACCGAGGAAGAATTGTATCGGTATTTTATGGAACCGATTGAGGCCATGACAAAGGTGTATCGTTGTACGGTGGATGAGATGAAAGAACGTCTGAAGAAACAGTATGACGGTTATCATTTTAGCGACAGACTGACAGATATTTACAACCCCTTCAGTATATTGAATGCGTTTGCCAAAGAACGCATTGCCGACTATTGGTTCAGTACAGGCACTCCCACCTATTTAATCCGTCTGTTAAACCACACCAAAGAAAACCTGAACGAGCTGACAGGTAAGTATTATGATCCCAGCCAATTTGTGGACTACAAGGCGGATGTAGAGAAACCGTTGCCGATGATTTATCAAAGTGGGTATTTGACAGTCAAAGACTGCGATTTTGATATGAACACTTTCTTACTCGACTTCCCGAATAATGAAGTGAAGAAAGGTTTTGTTACGTTGGTAGCCAACAATTACTTAGATACGAAGACCGATACAGGAAGTTGGGCGCGTGATGTGGTAAATGCCTTAAAACAAGGTGATTTAGAGAAATTCCGCAAACTACTCACTTCTTTCTTAGCCGACATACCTTACACTATGCGACGCAAGGAAACCGAACGGGAAAAAGAACGGTATTTCCACTACACGTTCTATTTGTTGATGCGTATGGTCAGCGTGTACACCGTATACACCGAGAAGCAACAGAGTGAAGGTCGGGTGGATTGTATCATTGAAACTCCGCAATACATTTATATCTTTGAGTTCAAGTTGGATGGAACAGCAGAGGAAGCCTTGCAACAGATAGAGGACAAAGGGTATGTTCGCCCTTACGCTTCGGACAACCGTACTTTGTACAAGGTTGGTGTTAGTTTCTCGTCCGAGACCGGAACCGTTGATGATTGGAAAGTGATTTAGAATAACTTATTTTGGTAATAGTTCCCGTAGAACTTAGCCGATTTTCTTGTTTCTTTGCGGGAAGGAATCAAACATATACCAATAGAATCTGCCGGAAATAATGATAAGAGAAAGAAGGTATGCATATAAAAATCAAATGCACACCTTCTTTGTTTATCTATATATATACCTATTGCTTTTTTCCGTAATCCGAGTAAAACATTAATAAATGTGAGGAACTCCAACTGAAATGTGGTGCTTTCAGACGTTCGCCTGTATGTGTGCCGTAGTTCTCATGAATAGGAGCCCCTTCTTGCAATCCTTGTAAACGGTCGAATACCTGCAGAGTATATTGATCGGCCAATACATGATATCCATAATTGCGCAATCCACGAACGGCGAAGTAAGTCTGATCCAACCAAATAGGTCCTCTCCAATAACCTCGCGGGTTGTACTTGGGATTGTCTGCCGCGATTGTCGGAAAAGGAATGTAAGTTGAAAACTTGGTTGTATCCTTCAATAAAGGAAGCATTTTCTCTACCTGTTCTTTGGTAGCTACTTGTGTCCATAGAGGTGTATATGCTTCACAGCCTAACTCTTGGATGAAACTTCCGTCTTTGATTCGTTTGTCGAAAAAGAAACCGACTTCGGAGTCAAAAAAATAATCAGCTACTTTGTCGCTGTAATCGGGAGCATCAAAGGTGGCTCCTAAAATAGTGGCGAACTTTTTTAGCAGTTTACATTCTAAGGCAAGGTAAGCATTTAAGTCTACACTTTCTTGGTCAAAACTCCAAGCGTCTTCATATCCTTTGTTCTTTAACATTTGTGCATTGTCAAAACGGATGGCATTATCCATTCCGCTTTCCCATGCCGCCGCTTCGATGGTACCGTCGGTCGAACCATATTCACACATACCGTTCCCATTATGGTCCCGTTTGGCATACCACCATTTGTAGTAGGCCATGAGTTGTGGATACATTTCACTGACAAAAGCTGTGTCCTGAGTATGGGTGAAGATTTCATCGACTGCCCATGAAACAAGAGGAGGCTTACTGTCGCGAGCATTGTTTTCTTTCGGATCTGTATAGATACAGTCAATAATCATGCCATCAGGTTGTTGGTAGTCAAACATGGCCCGAATGTTATCTTTGGCTAATTCTGGAGCAAATTGAGCTAATGCAGCAGAGAAACGCCAACTATCCCAAGCCCAGAAACCGACAAAATAATTCACTGCATGGCTGGGAACAATACCGTCATGCAAAAGCCCGCCTCGACGAACTTTCCAGTTGGAGATGAGGGTAACAATGGCTTTAACAGCAATACGGTCGTATTCCGGCTTCATGTCTGAACGAAGTATCTTCGTCAAATAGCTTTCCCATCGCTTTTGATTTTCATAAAGGAACTTACTGGGATTGTTGATGATTGTTAAGGCCTTTTGTTTTCCTACGATGAGTTCTTTTTCATTGGTATAAAAAGAAAGAGCAATCTGGCAAGTCTCTTCTGGAGTTTGTGCTACAGCTTGATAATTATTGTCTATGGAAGTCAGGGTGTAGTTCGGACTGAAAGTCAGTAATATGATTTCACCGGATGGATGGCGAGCTATGATTGAATTTTGTTCTGTTTCAAGAGAAACATTCTCTCCCCATTCCACCCCGGAAAAAAACAGCTTTTGTGGTTTATCTGTTTGAATACTGATTAAGGTTGTTGTAGCATCAATAAAATGAAGCTTTTGTTGAATCGAACCAATGGCAGAATGAGATTCTATATATAATTCTCCAGGATAGTAACAGGTGGAGTCAGGAATGAATGATTGTCCTATGTCGTCTGAAAAGCCGACTACAAGGGCACTCTTTGCTAACCATTGTCGTCTGTTCATATCCAGACTGAATGGTCCACAGAATCCATTAACCCAGTCTTCTTTGGTTGGCAGAGTAAATCCCATCCATGAACCGGCATCGGTAAACCAACCTTTACAGGGAGATGTAGAAGGAGTATAAGAAATATCCAATATCTGAGGATATTGATGTCTGTTATCGGATAGTTCCTTTTGAATGTTCTGATTGCAGGAAACTAATCCTGCCATCAGAACAAATGTACTTATAATAAAACGGTGAGCTTTTTTCATAAAACAAAACTTTTAGAAATAAACATTATGTGCTTTTTCTTCTGCCTTTTCTTCTTTTTTCAAAGGTTGAATGGTAAAGGAATATTTCTGTTCATGAGGAGTTATGGTGTATTCAGAATGTACTTGCGCGCCCCAGGTATTATCGCCTCCAACTCCCATTTGTTTATGGTCGATATTGAGCCATACCATGTTCTTCTTATAGATGCTACCTCCATGACGGCGTTCTATTTGTGAAGGTCTGTAAGCAATGTCTTCCATCGGAAAGTTCCAGGCACTGACACTTAACGGCTTTTCACCGGTAATCAATATACCCTCTCCCGTAGCATTGCGTAAAGCAACCCAACGAACATCACAATGGTTGGCTGTTTCTTGCGCCCGAACGTATGGATGATATTGTTCCCATACCGTTGCTTGATATTGGCCGATAAGGGCGCTGGTTTTACGGTCGGCATAATTCTCATGAGGCCCTCTGCCTAACCACGTCATTGTTTCGTATTCACCAGGTAATACCATGTACATGCCGAATCGTGGTATTTCGCTTAACGTCTTTTGTCCAGGAACGAAGTGCATCGATACTTGTATGACTCCGTCTGCACGTACATTATAAAGCATCTCTAATTGAGACTCTTGTTCGGGCATACTGTAAATTGCAGTAACGGTTGCAAAGGCTTTCCCTTCGATTACATTTAACGATTGAAGTACCGCATTCTTTCCTGCTCCTTTCCACGTTTGACATCTGTCTAAATGTTTGGTCGGTATATCATTGTCTGTTAAAGGTCTCCAGAAATTAGGCTGTAACCCTTCCTTTATCATACTCTTGTTGGCATAACTTAGATGAGTTATTTGTCCGCTTTTTGTAGAGAAAGATACTTGGAAGTCTTTACCGGTCAATGAAATGTATTCTTTGTTTTTGTTGATTTCCAGAGTTTCTTGTGTCGGAAGGATATTCCGAGTTATTTCTGCAGTAGGAAGTTGCCATTGCTCTATGGCTACTTCATGGCCTTTAGGTATCAATGGGGTAACTTCTTTTGTGTAGGCACGTAGTGTGAGGAAATGTTCTTTCCCATTATTGGGTAATTCCTGTATGGGAAGAGTCAAAGTCGTAGTTTCTCCTGATGGAAGCATTGGGAAGTTCATGTCTCCCTGCTGTATTGCTTTCCCATCACATTCGATAGCCCAATGAAGAACGTATTTATCCAAATTAATGAAGTCGTGTCGGTTGGTAATTCGAATTTGGTCTTTGCTGAAAGGTACAGGCTCAAAATGAATGTATTGCATGACTTTCTTTACTTCGTAAATATGCGGATGGAGAGAACGGTCGGAAGCCACTAATCCATTGGAACAGAAATTAGAGTCATTAAGCACACCGACGTATCCCATATCACCGCCAAAGGCCCATATATCCCGGTTGTTTTCATCTTTTTTTGCAAAGGTTTGGTCTACCCAATCCCAAATGAATCCGCCTTGTAATTGTTCGTATTTATAAATCAGGTCCCAGTAATCTTGTAGGTTACCGACACTGTTCCCCATTGCATGTGCATATTCGCATAAAATAAGTGGACGCGCATCACGTTGGTTTACATGACGGCGTAAAGCCCAGATACGAGCATACATCGGACAATAAATATCACTTTTAGCATTGTATCCACCGCCTTCATATTGAACCGGTCTTGTATGGTCTATGGCTTTGGTGTAATCGTATAATGTTTCAAAATGTTTTCCGTATCCGGATTCGTTTCCCATTGACCAGGTAACAATGGCTGTGAAATTTCGGTTTCGTTCTATCATTCGGCTCATTCGTTGCATGAATGGAAGTTCCCAATCCGGGTAATTCGCAAGTGTACGGTCTTTGTGGTCTTCCATCCCATGACTTTCTATGTTGGCTTCATCCACCAGGTACATACCGTATTCGGTACACAGTTCATACCAGGCGTAATTGTTGGGATAATGACAGTTTCGAACACTGTTTAAATTAAATTGCTTCATCAACTCGATATCTTTTACCATTGAAGCAACCGTAATGGTACGTCCTGTGTATGGATTGTGTTCATGACGGTTTACTCCTTTAAATAGAATGGCTTTTCCATTGATGAGTTGCATCCCATTACGCATCTCAATGCTTCTGAAACCAAAAGGATGCGTAAAAGATTCCAACGCATTTCCTTGTTGGTCGAAAGTATTGACTACCAAAAGATAGGTATTTGGAGTTTCTGCGTTCCAGGGTAAAATATTCTGGAAAACATGCTTGATATTGAATAACGTGTCATTGGAGGAATGAATTGTTCTTTTATCTTGCCAAATGTTATTTCCTTTATCTAAGACCTTGATCTCTACATTTTGTCCGACTATTGGATGATGCAACATTAGATTCAGATCAAAGTTTCCGTCCTGGTATTTATTAGTCAGTTCAGCGATTAGATGAAAGTCTTTTACACGACTTTTCGGACGAGCATATAAATACACATTGCGTTCAATCCCACTGTATTTCCAATAATCTTGTCCTTCTAAATACGAACCGTCACTGTAACGGAAGACTTTGACAGCCAATCGGTTTTTCCCTTTCTTAATCAAATGAGAGATGTTGAACTGAGAAGAAAGTCGACTATCTTCTGCATAACCGGCTAATTCTCCATTTACCCAAACATAATAAGCCGACTCTACTCCTTCAAAGTCCAGAAATATATCCATACCTTCCCAATGATTTGGGACAACAAAGTCGCGAATGTAAGCCCCTACCGGATTATAATCGGTAGGAACGTAAGGTGGGTTAGCCGGAAATGGATAACGAGTATCGGTATAAATAGGTGCATCAAACCCTTGTAGTTCCCAACTGCCGGGTACTTGTATATTACTCCAATCTTTTGTCTTATAGTTGGTTTGATAAAACTCTCTCGGGCAAGAGTCGTTGTTTTTGGAATAAAGGAACTTCCACGTTCCGTTTAAAGTGATGCGACGTTCGATAGCAGGATTGACTTCATAACGAATGTGAGCAGGTAAAGAACGTTGTTGTAAAGCATTGTCTTCATTTGTAAAAGCAATGAAATGAGCTTGCATTGCTTCTCTATTTATTTCATTAACTTGCGGATTTTGCCAGGGCTCCTTCTCAGCCAAAACATTGGTGCAAATCAAGAAAGAAAACAGTATTATAAATAGTTTATTTTTCATGGTAATAAAAAAGAATTTAAATGGAACAGAACAATGTAACCAAAAATGGTACACTGAAATCAACTATAAATCCGTGAAAGATAGATATTACCACAAACTGTTGACCGGCAGTTTGTGTAATAATCGGTAGGGTGGTATCCATCGTCGTTGCACCTCCGGCAGCAATCGGAGCTAAGTTCCCAAACCATCGAACCAAAAGAGGGGCTACAAGTAAAGTCAGAATCTCGCGACTGATATTGGCTAATAAGGCAATCGTACCTAATTCAGCTCCTTTATATTCGGTTATGAAAATACTGGATAAAGAGTAGTATCCAAATCCAGAGCCAATAGCTAAACACTCTGAAACTGAACGATGGGATAAGATAAGGCTTACTATGGCGCTACCCGCCAATGTCCCTAATATGGTCATGATAGGTAAAAAGATTAATCGAGGATTAAGTGAACGGAAATTTTTAAGCGTTTGCGGATCATTTCCCACACTAATACCTACGCAGAACATTAATCCACAGAGTGCATAATAGCTAATGTCAGTCTCTGCAATGTTAATGGGAATCAGTTCAAACAATCCACATAATGTTCCTAAAATGAAAAAGCTAATGATGATGAGGCTTCCTTTCATGATTCTTGTCCTTTCTTCTTATAGATGTTTTTCCACAAGGCCCATGCAGTTATAACGCTGCCTAATGTTCCGCCGATGGTAAGGAGAATCGCTTCCAACCCTAATGAGTGAAGTCCTTTTATTATTTGTTCATTACTTCCTACTTCTATCCCAAGCAGAAATAAAAGTATCCAAATTAAATACGTAATGATTGAATGAATCCATGAAAGTTGCTTTTCACGTAATAGGAATCCTAATAACATTCCCATTAGCATTAATCCGATGATCGTGAACATATCGATGTCAATTTTTGTGGCAAAAAAAATGATTTTGTTTATCTCAGAGCAACTCAAAAGGGAATTGCTCTGAGATAAAAGTTGGCTTAAGAGAGAATACTATTGAATTTGATCGTTAGCATTGATTTCTGTCAGTGGAGTAGGGTAGAAAGAATGTTCGCTTTCTTTGAAATTATTTCTACCGGCAGCTTGCATGGCGGTAGAAAGTTTGCCCCAACGTCGCAAATCGTACCAACGATAGTTTTCCAAAGGGAATTCAATCATACGTTCATGCTCAATTTGGGCGCGAACTTCTTCCTGAGTGCTTCCGGTCATTGCCGGCATGTCTCCATGTACCTCTCTAATCTCATTAATAAGAGGAATGGCCTGTGGAGTTTGCCCCAATTCATTTAAAGCTTCTGCCTTCATTAGCATGACGTTGGCATAACGCATCAAAGGAATGTTGATTGCAGTATAGCTTTGCCACATTTCATCAGCAGTTGGAGGCAAAAACTTGCGGAAGATTGGGCGATTGTAAGCACCTTCATCATTAACGAACCATTCATCATATTCCCAACCCCAGACGCGTCCGTTTCCGTCATTGAAATAATCGCATTGGAACCAAATGGTTTCATATAGACGTGTGTCATATCTTCCGGTGGTGGCGATTGCTCCCTCTTTCATATACTCGTCCATTAGAATTTGAGTGGGTAAAATTTCATCCCAACCGCCTACTTCAGATGCTCCCATCCATTGATGGAACTGAGAACGGTAGATAGCTCCATTGTCAGAACTCATAGAGAATTGAAGTTCAAAGACAGATTCCGGATTGTTCTTACAGCTACCATCGAACATGGTCCTGAATTCTTTAACCAATTCATAACCCTTAACATTGTTTAATGCTTCTAAAGCGCTGTTTAAATAAGATTGTTTCTGATCGGCTTCTTCATAAGCGCGTGTCAAATAAGCAAAACCTAAATAAGCGTATGCAGCTCCACAGGTTGCACGTCCGGTGTTGTCGCTATCATAAGAAGTGGGGAGGCTGGTTGCTTTCTTGAAATCTTCAATGATAAAATCCCATGTGGTTGAACGGTCGGCTAACGGTTTGCTTAGTTCATCAGGATTGGTGATGTATTTATCTCTCATAACAATCTGCTTCCAGTTCAGTAACAGTTGCATGTGATACCATGCACGTAAGAAATGGCCTTCAGCAACTATTTGGTTGCGAACGGTTGCATCTATGTTATCGTCTGAAATTTCGGCAGTCTTTTCAATAACTTGATTAGCAAAGCTGATGCCCTGATAGTACCAGTCCCAATATTGGTTGAATTGTGAATTACCATTAGTATAAGTATAGTTGCCCAGTTCTACCCAGTTGGGGTAGTTCATGGCATCATTCCCCATGCTGATAATATCTTCTCGGTAGGCTTCTACAGGCCATTTGATTTCTGGAAACGACCAACGGTCTGTACGGTAGGTCATTAGATACATTTGCGAATAAGCTGCGGCCAAACCTGCTTCGGCATCGTTTTGATTGCGCCAGAAATTACCAGAGGTCAACTGGTCAGGAGATTCTACCGTCAGGTAATCGTCGCAGGCATAGAACATGCTTGCTATGCAGATACTTACTATATAGATGATTCTTTTCATGATGGTTTCTGTTTTTAATGATTAAAAAGTAAGTTGTGCGCCTACTGTAAATGAACGAGTAAACGGATAAATCAAGTTATCAATACCGGTGTTCAATACACTTGCTCGTGAGAATTCAGGATCAATTCCGTCATATCCTGTAATGGTAAACAAGTTTTCTGCACTGACGTAAAAACGCAGTTTGTCAATAGAGAAACTTTGTAGTAATGACTTCGGCAATGTATAACCTAATTGTACTTGGCGCAAACGTATGAAATCACCATTTTCAAGGAAACGGTCGGATTCTTTCATATTGCCATTAGGATCTTGATATACGGCACGAGGAACGTTCGTATTGGTATTTTGAGGTGTCCAAGCGTCCAAAGTTGATTTCAACATATTTGATTTGGAATTCATGCCTTCATAGAAATATTTGTTACCGTTGTATAATTTGTAATTCCATGCACTACCGATAACGGCTGAGAAGTCGAAACCTTTATAATTGGCAGACAAGTTGATGTTTGCTTCTAAAGCAGGAATACCCGAACCGCAATATTCCTTATCGGCATCACTGATCTTACCGTCTCCGTTCAGGTCTTTAAAGCGAATGTCGCCAGGTTGAGCATTGGGTTGCAAAAGCTCACCATCCTTGTTTACATGTGCATTGACTTCACTCATGCTTTGGAATATACCGTCAGTTCTGTACAAATAGAAGCCGCCAATAGGTTTCCCAACTCGAGTTTCCGTTGGAAAATGTTCGGTTCCGTACTTCAAACCTTCTCCTTTCAATACTTGGTTGTCGTCCGACAGTTTTACGACTTTGTTCTTGGTAGTAGTCAAGTTGAAACCTATATTATATTCAAAGTCGTTGATACGGTCTGCCCAGTTCAATTCTAACTCAAAACCAGAATTACGGATTTTACCAACATTTAAAGTCGGATCGGTTAAGCCGGCAGAAGGTGGCAATGCCTTTGTTATCAACAAGTCTTCTGTTTGGTTGTAGTAATAGTTTACAGAACCGGTCAATTTATTGTTGAAAAGGCCAAAGTCAAAACCGATATTCTTAGTATCAGTTGTTTCCCACTTTAATGATCTGTTTTCTAAGCCGCGAGCAATACTACCTGTCCATGCATTTTCTCCGTTACCTCTTACATAACCCTGGTACATCGTGTTGTAAGTGCTGATCAATGCTAAGAAATCATAGTATCCTAATGCGTTTTCATTACCCAAACGTCCCCAGCTGACACGGAACTTCAAGTTATTAATAAAAGAATCTTTGGGGAAGAATTCTTCTTCACTGATTCTCCAACCCAATGCCACAGAAGGGAAGCATCCCCAACGATTGTCTTTACCAAATTTGGAAGAACCATCATAACGAACGGTAGCTTGGAATAAATAACGGTTGTTATAGCTGTAATTTATTCGGCCAAAGAAAGAAGCACGGTTGTATTCCCACATACTACCATCACCGCTAAATGTACCTCCAATACCGGCACCAATCGTAGAGAATGAAGAGTCGAGGAATCCACCAGGGACTTCGGAAGTAATCAACTGATTGTCTTCTACTTTATATAATGTAGTCTTACCTTCTACAGCCACTGAGTTCCATGTGTATTTGCGGGAATTGATAGAGGCACCAGCTACGGCATTTACGTTGTGCTTATCAAATTCTTTGTTGAAACTCAAAACGTTCTCCCAAACTTGTTCTTCCCAATAACCGGTAGTCTCACTATTGTAAGGATATTCACGTTTAGATTTAGGATCAGCTACATAAGCTGGTGCGTGATAAGTATCCCGTTCATGTTCACCACGATAGCCATAACTGGTCTTGAAATTCAACCAATTCGTAAATTTCATGGTCAGTGCTACATTGGCTGTCATGTGATATTTCTTGTTGGATGCGGTAATGTAGTGATGATCGGCCATTACGTTACGATTGCTTGGCAAGTCATTGAAGTCGCTTAGACCAAAGCCATATTCTCTACTATCATCATAAATAGGAACCAATGGAGAAATCATATACATTTCCTTGATAGAATACTGAGGCTGGTCACTATCTGTAAACTTGAAGCCGATGTTAGCCTCAATATCAAAAATAGATTTGCTCAAATGAAGTTTCAAACGGGCATTGTCTTGGCGATGGTCGTTTCCTAAGAAGATACCTTTCTCGTCAGCATGATTATAGGAAAGTGAATACTGGGCAGTTTCAGAACCTCCGCGTATGCTGAACATGTAGTTTTGTGAGAATCCGCTTCGAAGCATGGCATCTTGCCAATCTGTATCCACACCGGTGTTGGCCGTAACAAATGCAGGCAACATGATACCGTCGTCCGGGTATTGAGCCATGTAGTTTTCGTACATTTGTTTGTGTACGCTTTTATATTCTTCTGCATTCAACATTTCTAATTGCTTAGCTACATCGGTAAAGCTCAGGTATGTACTGAAATCTATTTTGGTTTCCCCTTTCTTACCATTCTTGGTTGTAATGATGATAACGCCATTAGCTGCAACTGAACCGTAAATAGCGGCAGCAGCCCCGTCTTTCAAAACTTCCATAGATTGAATGTCTTGTGGATTAACGTTTTCAATGTCGCCTGGGAAACCATCAATGATATAAAGGGGCTGGTTGTCACCGAAAGACTTTACACCGCGAATCTTAATTTGCACACCGGCACCAGCATTACCTCCGGATTTCATGATGTTAACACCGGCAATCTTACCTTGCAATGCTTCAGCAGGATTGGTCGTTGTACGTTTGGTTAGTTCTTCTACATCTACTGAAGAAATGGCTCCGGTCATGTCGCTTTTCTTCATTGTACCATAACCGACAACGACTACTTCGTCCAACAACTCGGTGTCTTCCTTTAAAATAGTTTTGATGTGGTTCCTACCATTTACTGCTATTTCTTGAGTTTGATAACCCACGTAAGAAATAACAATGGTGGCCTTAGCCGGAACATTCAGGGTGAAGTTCCCATCATAATCAGTGATAACACCGTTAGTTGTTCCTTTTTCAACTACACTGGCGCCAACGATTGGTTCATTTGATGCATCTGTGACTACACCTGTCAATTGGATGTTTTGTGCCCACAGATTCGTTGGAGAAAATAGGGCTACAAACAGAACCAATAGCATCATTCCTTTGAAATAATTCTTTTGACTCATGTCTTAAATGTTAAGGTTAATAATTCGATAAATTTCGAAAGCTAAAGTACTGTACTTTATTCTTTGATACGAATTATTTTATTCTACAAAGACACTACAAAGAATGATGTGACTGAACTTTTATTATCTACAAAGTAAATTGTAATAAATTGAATGTTAAAATGTTGTAGTCTATTTTATATCTACAAATTATCTTTTGCTAAACTCTTTGTAAGTATCTGGCTAAGTCCTCCTCTGATGATAATCCCAAAGATTTACGTAGTCTATAACGATTCATGTTGATGGTTTTAGGCATCGTTCCGGTTAGCATAGCAATATCTTTTGTGGAAAGGTTCACACGCAATAAGGTTGCCAGATGTTTCTCTCCTTGTGTCAAGTTTGGGTGTAAGGTTGTAAGCCTTTCTAAAAACTCTTGATTCTTCTCTTCGATGCTTAGGAGTAAGGCACCGCTTGTCTTATCACCGTTCTGATGTTGCTTGATAAATGCATTGACTTTTTTCAGGTGGGTGGATATTTCATTGTCATTTAGCTTATAACCTTCTTTAATCAATTCACGTATTTTATCTAATAGTTCATTTCTACTTTGTAAAAAGACGGCAAAGTTGGTTGCCTCTTGTTGGCTATTGTTGAGCTTATTTTGTACAGATTGTAATTCTAACTCTTGCTGACGTACCTTTAATTCTGCAATTTCTCGTTCTGATTGTTCTAAGTTATATTGGGCTTTCATTAACTCCAGGTTCTTTTTCCTTTTGTACCATTTATATACGAACACACAAACGATAATGAGAGAAATGAATGTAATGAATAATAGATGTTGTTTCCTTTTCAATAATTCTATTTCGTAGGCTTGTTCTTTCAGTTCAGCTTCCCTACGCTGGTCTTCTATTTTCTTTTGTGCGATTTCGGATTCGATGTTTCTTAATTGGCTACTGCTATGCAATTCTTTGCTTAACGCTGTCAATAGCTGCAAATATTTATAAGCTTTCTGATAATTTCCTAATGCCGCATATACCCATGAAGAGTATTCGTAGTTATCACAAATCAAGTCTTTAGCTCCGAGTTGGGTGGCAATCTCGTTTGCTTTTTGCAAGGCTTCTAATGATTGCGAATAATTTTTGGCATAAAAATATTGTTTCCCCATGTTGTTATAGTTTTCCGCTAATGACCAAGTAGAGTTTAGATTCTTATTGATGGCTATTGCTTCTTTGATGAAAGAAAGCTTTTCTTCAGTGTTTCCTTCATATAAACAAAGGTTATTTAGATTAGCTGCTACTTTTTTCAGCTCTTTTAGGGAACGATTAATGGAGAGTGCTTGGCGAAAAAAAGTTTCGGCAATATTAAATTCGTTCAAATAAGTGTGGATGACACCTCGTGAATTATAGCATGAGGCTATTTGTGCAGAATCTCCTATGGACTTGAATATTGCTGTAGCTTTGTCGTTTAATTCGATGGATTGTTGGTAATCGGAAAGTCGGCAGTATAAGATACACATCATACTATAAATTTCTCCTTCTAAGTTTTTATTGGAAGGTGTTACATATTGAAGTGCTTCGTGCAGGGTTTTAATTCCTTGATCAAAGTCTCCTAAGAAGTTTTGAGCAATACTTAAAGCCAACATAGCCTTAATCTTTATGTCGTTATGTTCTTTCCCTTTGATGGAATTGATAGCTTGTTGTGCATAGAAGGCGGACTGTCTGGGATTGGAATATTGAATTTCAATGGATTTGTCTATAAACGACTGTGCTTGACTTTTCTGGTCATGGGACTTGCCGGATAGAATGCCTATGCAACAAAAAAGGATGATATATAATACTCTCTTTTTCATAGTAGATTAGATATGATACATTTTGCGGTCTAAAATTAGTTTTTTTATTTGAATATTTCCAGCCTTTAAACTTTAAAGTTTTATCTTTGTACAATCTTTTAACCAATAACCCAAAACTTAAAACTCATAACTCAAATGTTGCTCCCTAATTTAAATATAGGTATAATAGAAGCCGGATGTGATGAGGCCGGACGAGGATGTTTGGCAGGTTCGGTGTATGCGGCGGCAGTTATTCTGCCACCTGACTTTAAGAATGACTTGCTGAATGATTCCAAGCAACTGACGGAACACCAACGTTATCAGTTGCGTGAAGTCATTGAACGGGAGGCACTGGCTTGGGCTGTGGGTATCGTTACTCCGGAGGAGATTGATAAAATCAATATATTGAATGCTTCTTTCTTGGCCATGCATCGGGCTATCGACCAACTGAAGGTTCGTCCGGAACATTTGCTGATAGACGGGAACCGTTTCCATAAGTATGGCGACTTGCCGCATACTACCATTGTAAAGGGAGACGGCAAATACCTTTCGATTGCGGCGGCTTCCATTTTGGCAAAGACTTACCGGGATGACTACATGAATGCGTTGCATCAGGAATATCCTTTCTACGACTGGAGCAAGAACAAGGGCTATCCCACCAAGAAACATCGGGAAGCGATACGGGAGCATGGAACCACACCCTACCATCGTATGACGTTCAACCTGCTGGGCGAAAACCCGCAGTTAAGTTTAAAGTTTGAATAGCTCATAACTTATAACTCAAAATCATAATTCACAAATCATAAATCAAATCTTATGCGTAAAAAAACAATGAGTATTTTGTTAGGCTGCTTGGCTTTGCCACTCATGGCACAGGTAACTCCGTTAGAGGGGTTCTACTACGGCTCCATGAATGCCCCGACAGGCTGGGAATGGCAAAGCGTGGATTCGTTGGCCTACAACAAGGAACAGCCACATGCGTGGTTCTTCTCGTTTGAAAATGTGGAACAGGCACGTAAGGTCTTGCCGGAGCATAGTGCTTACTGGCAATCTTTGGACGGAGAATGGGCTTTCCATTGGGCACCCAATCCTGATGAACGTCCGAAGAATTTCTATGAAACATCTTACGATGTAAGTGGCTGGGAAAAGGTACAGGTACCGATGAACTGGAACATCTACGGTGTGCAGAAAGACGGTTCGCAGAAGTACGGCACACCGATTTATTCCAACCAGCGTGTTATCTTCAAGCATGAAGTACGTGTAAACGACTGGAAGAAAGGGGTAATGCGTGAACCGGCAAAGGACTGGGCTACTTACAAGCACCGTAACGAGGTGGGTTCGTACCGCCGTTCGTTTACCGTTCCGGCCAACTGGGAAAACCGCAAGGTATATCTTAATTTTGACGGGGTAGATAATTTCTTCTATCTCTACATCAACGGCAAGTATGTCGGTTTCTCCAAAAACTCACGTAACTTGGCACAGTTTGATATCACATCTTATTTGGTGGAAGGCGAAAATATGGTGGCCGTTGAGGTTTATCGCCATAGCGACGCTTCGTTCCTGGAATCGCAAGACATGATGCGTTTGCCGGGTATCTTCCGCAGTGTATCGTTGACTTCCAAACCGAAAGTGCAGGTACAAGACGTTGTAGCCATTCCGGACTATGATGATACATACACTCAGGCAAAGCTGAATATTACCACCACTCTCCGCAACTTGGACAAGAAGAAAGTGAAGGACTATACCCTTTCTTACTCTCTTTATGAAAACAAGTTGTATTCCGATGAAAATACGTTGGTAAAGGGTGTAAAAGTAAATGCAACACTTATGCCGATTCTTCCGGGAAATACTGTACAGGTTGTCTCTACTTTGGATGCCGGAACAGCAGTTAAGCCCTGGAATGCAGAAAAGCCTTACCGCTATACATTGGTGGGCGAGCTTAAGGACAAGAAGGGTAGAGTCGTTGAAACTTTCTCTACTACCGTCGGTTTCCGCGAAATCGAAATCAAGGATACTCCGGCTAACAAAGATGAATTCGGATTGGCCGGCCGTTACTATTACTTGAACGGTAAGCCTATCAAGATGAAAGGGGTAAACCGTCATGAAACAGATCCGGAACGTGGCCACTACATCACTCGTGAACGCATGACGGAAGAAGTGATGATGATGAAGCGTGCCAACATCAACCATGTACGTAACTCACACTATCCATGTGCTCCTTACTGGTACTACTTGTGTGATAAGTACGGTATCTATTTGGAAGATGAATGTAACATCGAAAGCCACCAGTACTATTATGATAAGGAAAGTACCTCACATCCGGAAGAATGGAAGAATGCACACGTAGCCCGTAACCTGGAAATGGTACATGCCCGCGTGAATCATCCTTCGGTTTGTATCTGGAGTTTGGGTAACGAAGCCGGTCCGGGTAAGAACTTTGTGGCAGCTTACGATGCTATCAAGGCATTCGACAAGAGCCGTCCGGTACAGTATGAACGAAACAATAACATTGTGGATATGGGTTCTAACCAATATCCGGCTATATCTTGGGTACAGGGAGCTGTAACAGGTAAGTATAACATCGTTTATCCGTATCATATCTCGGAATATGCACACTCTATGGGGAATGCTTGCGGTAACTTGATAGACTACTGGAACGCGATAGAAAGTACCAACTTCTTTATCGGTGGTGCTATCTGGGAATGGATTGATCATGGTTTGTATAATTACGACAAGCAGACTGGAGACCGCTACTTTGCTTACGGAGGCGACTTTGGCGACAAACCGAACGACGGTACTTTCTGTATGGACGGTGTCGTTATGCCTGACTTGAAAGGCAAACCACAATACTACGAAGTGAAGAAGGTTTATCAAAATGTAGGTGTGAAAATGGTGGATGCCAAGACTGGTAAGGTGGAAATCTTCAACAAGAACTACTTTGAACCTTTCAACGACTATCAGATTGTATGGTCGCTTTGGAAAGATGGGGCTTGTGTAAAACAGAATGCTCCGGTACAAGGCCCTCGTATGTCGGTGGCTCCTCGCAGCAAGCAGGTGGTTACGCTTCCTTACGGATATGACGGTCTGGAATCAGGCGGTGAATATTTTGTGAAGGTACAGCTCTTGTTGGGTAAGGATATGCCTTGGGCTAAGCAAGGCTATGTACAGATGGAAGAACAGCTTTTGGTAAAGGGTAAGGCTGGTGAAGCCGTTCCTGCTATGGTCAATGTAGCCGCCGGAGAACCGTTGAAGGTAGTGAAAGAAGATGCCTTGTTCGTTATCAACGGCAAGGACTTTACGGCTAAGTTTGATGGGGCAACCGGTTCTATTTACAGTTTGGTATATGGTGGCCAGACTGTTATTGCTGATGGTAACGGTCCGAAGCTCGACGGTTATCGTGCACCGGTTTGTAATGACAACTGGGCAGACTATAAGTGGTTCCAATACGGCTTGCACAACTTGCAACATAAGGTCATTGACTTCCGTTCTCAGCAGACAAAGGACGGCCGTGTATTGCTTTCATTTACCGTAGAAAGCCAGGCACCATACGGAGCTGTGAACAACTATAAGAATCGCGACCGTAATCCGGAAGATACATATACCATTGTGAACAACGAAGCAAAGCCTTTCGGTTCTGATGACTTCAAGTTTACTACCAACCAAATCTGGACGGTATATCCGGACGGTTCCATCGAATTGCAAAGCTCGGTTACTTCCAACAAGCCTTCTACCGATTTGGCTCGTCTCGGTTATACCATGAAGTTGCCGAAAAACTATGCAAACTTTACTTATTATGGTCGTGGTCCGATAGACAACTTCAACGACCGTAAGGTAGGCCAGAACATCGAAATCTTCCGTCAGAAGGTGGGCGATGAAATCATTTTAGGCAAGCCACAGTCTATGGGTAATCACGAAGAAGTTCGCTGGGCGGCTTTGACAGATGCACAAGGACAAGGTGCTGCCTTTGTTGCCGATGGTATCATGTCAGCTTCGGCTCTTCCCTGGAGTGAAGTGGCCATTACCGAAGCCGGACATCCTTACCAACTTCCGGAAAGTGATGGTGTTTATCTCCATTTGGATGCAAAGGTAACAGGCTTGGGCGGTAACAGTTGCGGACAAGGTGCTCCGTTGGTACCGGATCGTGCAAAGGCTGCTATCCGTAATTTCGGCTTTATCATCCGTCCGGTGGCAAGCTCTGCCAACTTGAATGAGGTGGTAAATGTGGTGGCTTCCGGCGAGACACCGATTATTGTCAGTCGTGATAAGGAAGGTATCACTACTTTGTCGAGTGATGATAGCCGTACCATTATGTACAGCTTGAACGGTGCCAAGAAGGGCAAGGCATACACAGAACCGTTGAATCTTCGTGAAGGTGCTACTTTGAAGGTATGGTATGACGGCAATCCGAAGCTCTATGCTATCCATCAGTTGCCACGTATCGAAAGTGTTCCTCTCGAAGTGGTGTACGCAAGTAGTCAGGAACCGCGTGAAGGCGACGCTACTCACTTGACAGATGGCGATGCTTCTACTATCTGGCACACCATGTATAGTGTAACATTGGCCAAGTATCCTCACTGGGTAGATTTCGATGCCGCTTCTGAAAAGAACATGAAGGGCTTTATCTACACACCGCGTACCGACAGTTCCAACGGTCAGGTAAAGGATTATGAAATCTACGTTAGCCAAGATGGTAAGGAATGGGGAGAACCTATCATGAAGGGTGCTTTGGAACGCAGTAACGAACCGCAGAAGGTCATGTTTGAAAAGCCGGTGAAAGCTCGTTACATCCGTTTCCGCGCTTTGAGTGAGCAGTACGGATACGACTTTGCCAGTGGCGCAGAGTTCAATTTGATTGCTGATTGATCTTTGAAAACACTCTCAAAGAAAGCGTAAAAAAACGCTTTGGAGAACGAATAAAAACTCTTTGGAGAACAAGTCCTTTCTCCAAAGAGTTTTTTTTAACCCTATTAATCGTTATAACAATAGGTTTTTCTTATTCAATACTATTCAGTACATCCAACTTACCTTCATTTACCAACTTGATGATTAATTCGCCGAACAAGGTATTCTGCCAAGCAAACCATTCGCGAGTAAAGTTCTTCGGATCGTCCTTGTGGAAAGATTCGTGCATGAAACCGGTACCTGCATCGGTTTTCATTAACATGGTAATACATTCCTTGATTTCTTTATCGCATTGGCTGGTAAATGCCTTCATCATGATACTCATCGGCCATATCATATCGTAGCCGATGTGTGGACCGCCGATACCTTCGCCTGCTTTACCTTTGAAGAAATAAGGATTGCTATCACTCCATACAAAGCGACGAGTATTCTGATAAATAGGATCGTTGATGTCTACATCGCCCAAATAAGGCAAAGCCAACAAGCTGGGAACATTGGCATCGTCCATTAACAGGTGGTTGCCGAAACCATCCACTTCAAAGGCATAGATAGTACCAAACTTCGGATGATTGTAAGTAGCATATTTCTTTAAGGCAGTTTCTACTTCAGCAGCCAATTCTGTACATTCTTTTGCCAATGCTTCGTTCTTGTTTACTTTGGTCAAAATCTCGGCAGCTTTTTTCAACGAGGTTACTGCAAAGAAATTAGATGGAACAAGGAACTGAAGGGTAGTCGCATCATCCGATGGACGGAAAGAAGAGACTATCAGGCCGACAGGATTTACTGGTGCACCATTACCTCCATTGTTCAACGTATCAAGCGCACGTTCGGTACGGCGTTGGAACTTGTATGGTCCTACTCCTTCTTTACGTTGTTGTTCCTTGAATGTCTTCAATACATTGGTGATTGCTTCCACCCAAGCGTCATCGAATACGCTGGTGTCGCCGGTTACCTCCCAATAATGGTATGCCAAACGAATGGGATAGCAAAGAGAGTCGATTTCCCACTTACGTTCATGAAGTTCCTTCTTCATATCGGTCATATCCGATTGCCAGCTGCCACCTACCGGACCGTCATTGAACGCATTGGCATACGGGTCGATATTGATACACATGAACTGACGGCGAATGACACCTGCCAACATCTCCTTCAACTTTGGATCTTCGTTGGCCAACTGGATGTATGGCCAGACCTGAGCACCTGAATCGCGCAACCACATGGCATGAATGTCTCCGGTGTAGACAAATGTATCCGGTTTGCCGTTCAGCTCGCGAAAGTGTACGGTAGTATCCAGCGTATTCGGGAAACAATTCTCGAACATCCAAGCCAAATAAGGGTTCTTCAACAAACTCTTGATTTCCTTGATTTTTTGTTCTACCGCATCCGACTTGAATAGTCGGTCTTTCACTTTTGGCCGTTGGCTTACCAACTTACCTATATTATCACACACAGCTACCATACTGCCTTCTTCCATTCTCAGACATGCTTGAAACATTTCTGCTTCTGAGAATCCGGAAGCCATTGCACTTATAGATGGCATACTCATGGCAAACGCCATTGTAGCCCACATCTTCTTGTTCATCGTATATCTTTTTCCCTTAATTTGAATAAATTATCTTATAAACCCATCATTAAACTACTCTCTTTTATATGAACGATAGCCATAGATGGCAATGACCACAAAACAGATGAGTGGCAAAATAAAAGAAGCATTTACTGCCGGCATACCGGCGAAAGTTCCCATGTCGATGATACTTGCTTGAACCGGTGGAAGCACCGAGCCACCTAAGATAGCCATAATCAAACCGGCGGCACCAAACTTGGCATCATCGCCCATACCGGTCAAGGCAATGCCATAAATGGTAGGGAACATCAGCGACATACAAGCCGAAACTGCTACCAAACAATACATGCCCCAGATGTCTTGCAACAAGATAACACCACAAGTGAAACCGCAACCGGCTACTGCTAAAATTCCTAACAACAATCCCGGATTGAGGTAACGTAGGATAAATGTACAGATGAAGCGGCTGCAACAGAAGATAACCATTGCAATGATATTGTACTGTTGAGAAAGCACTTCGGCCGAACGTTCGTCCATACCTTCACCCATAAAGATACGGGTACCGTATTGAATAATGAATGTCCAGCACATGATTTGTGCGCCTACATAGAAGAACTGGGCAATCACACCTTCTCGATAGCGAGCTATGCTGAAGATACGTTTCAGGGTAGGGAAGAAGTTGATTTCTTTTGATTGGTCGCCGTTCTTTGGCATCTTGGTAAAGTAAATGAGTGCGAACATGGCGGCAATCACAATGCCAATAGCCAAGTATGGGCCTATCAAGACACTCAAATCGGATTGTTTCAAGGCTTCAAACTCTTCGCCGGATAGTAACGCACGTTCATCTGTCTCCATTGGATTCATCTTTGCCTGAATGAAGTTCATAGCCACATACATACCGAGTAGCGAACCCATCGGATTGAATGATTGGGCGAGGTTCAAGCGGCGGGTAGCCGTTTCTTCGGTTCCCATTGACAGGATATAAGGATTGGCACTCGTTTCAAGGAAAGAAAGTCCGCAAGTTAAAATGAAATAAGCAAGTAGGAATGGATAATATTCTCCGGTCATCTTGGCTGGGAAGAATAATAAGGCTCCTACGGCGTATAACCCTAAGCCTAACAAGATACCTACTTTATACGAATATTTGCGGATGAACATGGCGGCCGGGAAGGCCATTGCAAAGTAACCTCCATAGAAAGCTACTTGCACTAATGCACCGTCCGTTACACTCATACGGAAGATTTTGGAGAAGGCCTTTACCATTGGGTTGGTAATATCATTGGCAAATCCCCACAAGGCGAAACAAGACGTAATAAGGATGAACGGAATGAGGTAGCTCACACCGTCTTTACTGATAATGGATTGTTTTTTTTCTTTCATTGGTAGATTTAAGGAAAGGTTTTGAATAATTGTAGGGGCAGACCGATGTGTCTGCCCGCTTGCGCTTGTGTGAGTGCTTACGGGCGAACACGTTGGTTCGCCCCTACGTTTAAATTTGTTATTTTGTTTTCTTACCCAAAACATAGACTTCCAAGTCGTCTATTTCTTCCGGAGTAAGTACACTATAATCACCACCGCTTTGAACAATGATGCGGCAAGCCATTTCAAAGAATGTGGCACGTTCGTATACTTGGTTAAAGTCCTTTCCGCATACTACTTGTCCATGATTGGTTAGCAAGATAGAGTTATGCTCCTTCATGGCTTCCACCACAGCGGCAGCCAATTCAGGAGAACCCGGACGATAGTAAGGTACTACAGGAATTTCTTTTCCTACATGGCAAGGAACTTCAGCGGTTACGTTGAAATTGGTAGGTTTGTTTTTCATGCAAGCAACCGCAGTAGCATATTCCGATTGGAAGTGAAGCACTACATTGACATCCGGACGAGTACGAAGAATACCGAGATGGAAAGTGCTTTCCATTGACGGTTTTACGCCATTCACAGGAGTACCACTCTCGATGTCGCAAATCGAAACCTTTTCTTTCTGCAAGTTAGGCACCCACGAGCCGGTTCCTGAAACGAGGGCTTCTTCGCCGATACGCCAGGACAGGTTTCCACTACTACAAAGCATTAACTTGGCATCGCCATAACGGTGTGCCTGTTTTAAGAATTCTTCTATATGTAAGTCGGTAATCAGGTATAGAATTGAAAATTAGAAATTGAAAATAGACAATGAATTTAATGAAGTGGATAAAGAGAATTGAAAATCAAAAACACT
>JAFTSK010000077.1 GCA_017467385.1 Bacteroidaceae bacterium | reverse complement strand
ACTGGGAAGAGATTGTCCTTGATGACGCGGCAATTATCGCCTACGAAGTGCAATACTTTTGTTTGAGCACCTCCCGAGCAATGCACCATACCATGAATTTCCGGACGAAGGGCATCAAGCAACTTCTTCACTACCGGTGCGTATGTACGGGTAGGAGAGAGCACCAACTTACCGGCATCAATCGGAGAACCTTCTACGACATCGGTCAACTTCAATCCACCGCTGTAAACGAGATCTTCGGGTACACCCTTGTCGTAGCTTTCCGGATATTTCTCTGCCAAATATTTCGAGAATACATCATGACGGGCAGAAGTCAATCCGTTGCTGCCCATGCCACCATTGTATTCCTTTTCATAAGTAGCCTGTCCGTAAGAAGCAAGACCTACAATCACATCGCCCGGACGGATGTTGGCATTGTTGATTACATCGCTACGCTTCATGCGGCAAGTTACGGTAGAGTCCACAATAATGGTGCGAACCAAGTCGCCTACATCGGCCGTTTCGCCGCCGGTAGCATATACACCTACCCCCATTTCACGAAGCTCGGCCAAGAGCTCGTCTGTGCCATTGATGATGGCCGAAATCACTTCGCCCGGCACAAGCAGCTTGTTACGTCCGATGGTCGAAGAAACCAGAATGTTGTCTACTGCACCCACACAAAGCAAGTCGTCGATGTTCATGATAAGTGCGTCCTGTGCAATGCCTTTCCATACACTCAAATCGCCGGTTTCCTTCCAGTAGAGGTAAGCAAGAGACGATTTTGTTCCGGCTCCATCGGCATGCATGATGTTACAATACTCCGGATCACCGCCCAAGATGTCGGGGATAATTTTGCAGAAAGCCTGCGGGAAAATACCTTTGTCAATGTTCTTGATAGCGTTATGCACATCTTCCTTTGATGCGGATACGCCACGTTGCATGTATCTTTGATTACTCATGAGTTAGTTTGTTTTTCAATTGAATATGCAAAAATAAGCAATATTTGGCAGATAGCCTTGCTTTTTTTGCCCTTTTTAAAACAGCTGCTAAAGGAATTTTAAAAAGCTCTTGAACTTTTGAGAAAAGCTTTTGAGGTTTTCTCAAAAAACACTCACACTTCCTACCAGTTTCTTTTCGCCTTCCTTGACCACATAAACAAAGTAGAAGCCAGCGGGAAGGTTTTTCAACGAAATTTCTTTGGCATACGGCATTTCCGAGATGATTTCTCCCATTGCATTGCAGAAGATGACGGACTGTGCTTGCTCTTGGTCGGGCAGCACGAGCAGACGACTTTGCGTGAGGAGAGGAATGTCCGTATCCGAAGCCGGATTCAAGACCAATGGCTCACTTTCATTGCCAAAACGGTCGGCGGCGGTTACGGCGAAATATCGTTTCCCTTGCCAATCGGAGAGTGTCTGCTGAGTCTCGCGGATGGAAGTCTGTAACAAGTTCTTGGCTTGATTGATATCCACCGGCCAAGTCTCGGAAGCATACAAATGGTAAACCACCGGCTGACGGCTATCGTCGGTCGAAGATTCCCAGGCTAACTTCAGACTACCATCAGCTTGCGGTTCAAAGGAAGGGGAAGTAGGAGCCGACGGAGCAATGCTGTCTTGCCAAGTCATGGGCGGCACAAGGGCAGGAGAGGTGTAGAATTCTTGTTTCAGCTCATCGAGAACGCCTTTTACATTGTCCAACAAAAAACGGTTGCGGAAGTAGGCATGACCGCTTAGCCCCATCTGGCGGGTAAAGAACACTTGACGGCTAACCTCTTCAAGCGGCCAGTCCTTTTCTCTGGGCGAAAGAAAATAAATGCCAAGCCCCGGAACCACCCAGCGGCCGTAATTGTTCTCCTTCCAGTCGAGGACGAACGGATAGAAATGGTTGTCTTTGAAATACATCATGGGGAAGAGGGCATCATGGATACCTTCTTTCAGCCACCCTTGTGCGTCTTGATATACCGTTTCGTAGGCATTCCAACCCAACGACGGATAGCGGTCGGTATCTCTGAACTTGCCGACGGGCGAACTGCTGACTTTCACCCAGGGCTTCAGAGTCTTGACATCGGTGTACAGACGGCGGACAATGGCGGTGAGGTTGTCTCTTCTCCATTGCTTCAAGTCCTTTCCCTTGCCATATTTGCGGAATGTATCTCGGTCGGGAAACCGCTTGGCGTTCTCCGGATAGCGGATGTAGTCGAAGTGAATGCCGTCTACATCGTAACGGCTGACAATCTCTTTTACAATGCCCGAAAGATAGTCGGCTGTTTCCGGATGCCCGGGATCCAAGAACCAGGCTCCTTCGTGTTGCTTGCAGATTTTACGCTTCTTTCGCACCACCGAATGTTTGCCGAGCAATCTGACTTGGCGATTGTTCCCGGCCGGAATGGTTACTATCCAGGCATGTAGCTCCATGCCCCGCTTATGACATTCCTCAATGGCGAAAGCCAACACATCGTATCCCGGATGACGACCGGTCTTCCCCGTCAATGCTTCGGGGAAAGTCTCTATGGAAGAAGGGTAAATCAAGTCGCCCCGTAGTCTTGTCTGGAAAAGGACGGTGTTGAAGTTAGCCTCCTTTAGTCGGTCGAGGATGTCGCAAAGTTCCTGTTGTTGCTTTTGAATGTTTTGAGGGTTGGTTGCCTTGTTTCTCGGCCAGTCCATGCCGCCCAGCGTAGTCAGCCAGGTAGCTCGGATTTCGTGCTTGGGCTGAGCTTCCATCTTTATGCAGACAAGCAAGAAAAGTATGAGAGTAATTAAAATGGTACGCATTTGGATTAAATTTGTCGGCAAAGATAATAAGTAATTGATAAAATCGTTACTTTTGCGGTTAACTAAAACACAACTTATGATTACATTTACCATTGCATTGCTTTTGCTCATCGGCGGTTATGCCGTATATGGAGCATACGTCAACCGAGTGTTCGGCCCTGACGACCGCCAGACACCGGCCTTGACGATGGCCGATGGGGTGGACTATATTCCGCTTCCCAACTGGAAGATTTTTATGATCCAGTTTCTGAACATTGCGGGGTTAGGCCCCATCTTCGGAGCCATTATGGGGGCTCAATTTGGCACAGCTTCCTATTTATGGATTGTGTTAGGCACGATTTTTGCCGGAGCAGTTCACGATTTCTTCTCGGGAGCCTTGTCTATCCGCCATGCCGGAGAAAGTCTGCCGGAAATCATTGGCCGCTATCTCGGACTGACAACCAAGAAGATCATGACATTGTTTACCATGATTCTGATGATTTTGGTCGGAGCCGTATTTGTCAGCGGTCCGGCAGAACTGTTGGCGGGTATGACACCCGACTGGATGGACGCATTCTTCTGGATTGTTGTGATATTCCTTTATTATGTATTGGCCACGCTAATGCCGATTGACAAGATTATCGGAAAGATTTACCCGCTTTTTGCGGCGGCTCTGCTCTTTATGGCGGTCGGTATTTTGGTGATGCTGTATGTCAAGAGTCCGGACTTGCCGGAAATGTGGAACGGCTTCGGCACGAAATACGAAAAGAACCCCATTTTCCCGATGATGTTTATCTCCATTGCCTGCGGAGCTATCAGCGGTTTCCACGCCACCCAGTCTCCCCTTATGGCACGCTGTATGAGAAGTGAAAGACATTGCCGACCGATTTTCTACGGGGCGATGGTGGCCGAAGGGATTGTAGCTTTGATTTGGGCGGCGGCAGCCACCTATTTCTTTCAGGAAAACGGCATTGTCGACCAACTGACGGGAAAGGCATTCTCGGGTGCGGCGGTGGCTACTCGCATTTCCAATGAATGGTTGGGTACGTTCGGAGGTGTATTGGCCATCTTAGGCATTGTGGCGGCTCCCATCACAAGTGGAGATACAGCCCTTCGTTCGGCTCGTCTGATTGCGGCCGACTTCCTGCACATCGAACAGCGGTCTATGGGTAAGCGTTTGTTGATTTGTATTCCGCTGTTCCTGCTCACAATGGGGGTGTTGGTGTACAGCCTGAGTGATGCGGAAGGCTTCAAGATTATCTGGCGTTATTTCGCTTGGTGCAACCAGACACTTTCCGTCTTTACGTTGTGGGCTATTACGGTGTATTTGGTTCGTGAGAAGAAGAACTATTACATCACGTTGTTGCCGGCTCTGCTGATGACTTTGGTCTGCTCCACTTATATCTGCATTGCCCCCGAGGGCTTGTCGCTTCCGCAAGAAATCGCTTACGGACTTGGAGGCACTTGCGTATTGGTGGCTTTGATTTGGTTTAATCTTTGGTTGAAGAAAGAAACACAGAAACGCTTATGAGAAAATATAAGAAATCAACATGGATGCCGTTGGCTTTATTGATTTACACAACGGCGATGGCGGCTTATTTCCTGCCTAAGAATACGGAAATTAGCGATACGGAGAAATGGGTTACTTTCGGTGCTTCGTATGCGATTATCGCCTTGTTGTGGTTTGTTCTCCGTCTGAAAGAGAAGCAGATGGAGAAACGCAATAAGGAGATTGAGAAGACGTATAAGAAATGATGTTTTGAAATAGTTGTCTCCCCCTCTTGAGAGGGGGAAGGGGGTGTGTGAAATACATCAACAATGAATGTATACCTAACCTGTATGTGTCTCACACACCCCTTAATCCCCTCTCAAGAGGGGAATTCGGAAAATCCAAACAATCTCAAAGAAATGATGTTAGAATTTTAATGTCAGCTCTTGTTATATGTTTATAAAAACACCACACTACGGCACTTCTATATGCAAAGAAGTTTACCCCACCTTCACTTCTTCATGAACGTCATATCCGTTGAATATGAGGTACTTGGAGTGAACTTCCTTGTAACGATGGAAGCGCTTCAATTTTGCATTACACTTACTCCATAATTGCCCGGAACAGGGAAGTAGAAGGCAGAACGTAAGGGGCCGGGGTGGGTTAATTGGCCGGCTTCCACCCGTTCTTTCAATCGGCGGAGGGCGGTATGTTTGCTAAGTCCACAAAGTATTTGCATCTCTTTGGTGGTGATGTAGGTATGATCCTTGAAATATTCCATCAAGCGGCCGTCTATCTCGATTTCGCTAATGTCGGTCGAAGTCTTCGAATAGGTTACTTTCTGAAACTTGGTAGCTTCCAGTCGTTTGGTAAGTTTCTTCTCTGCACGGAACACCACACCGTCAAACTTGATGCTTTCGGCACGAACTTCTTTCTTCGAACGGACGGCTGGCGACTTGGCACGAATACGGAAGGTGCCTATCCCTGCTAACTTGACGGCATGGCCTTCGCCAAGTTTCTGCAAGAAGAAGTCGGCCATCTCGTCAAGTACGGCCATTGCTTCGGCCCTTCGGATAGTGCTACGCTTGGAAATCTCTTCCGCAATATCCTTGTTGGTAAACGTGCGTTCTACCACCAATCGGGCGTGATATCTTTCTTTGGGCTGTTTGTTCTTGGGTTGGGGTGTCGGGAAAAAGTCGTATTTAGCTGCCATCGTTTTGTATTTTTAAGAAAGAGTGAATAAGTAAATGTTTTCGTTCCGACAAATATACAAAATATTTCGATTTTCAAGACAGATTAGCCTT
>JAFTSK010000076.1 GCA_017467385.1 Bacteroidaceae bacterium | reverse complement strand
CATGCCCTGACGCAACAAGTCCATAGCGATCTTAACCATCGCTGTACCTGTACGCTTACCGTTACGAGTCTGCAAGAACCACAACTTACCTTCCTGTACAGTAAATTCCATATCCTGCATATCCTTATAGTGGTTTTCCAACTTAGTCTGGAGAGCATCAAGTTCTGCGTAGATTTCCGGCATAGCTTCTTCCATTGAAGGATACTTGGCTACACGTTCTTCTTCAGAGATACCAGCACGTTCAGCCCAACGCTGAGAACCGATCTTAGTGATCTGTTGCGGAGTACGGATACCTGCTACTACGTCTTCACCCTGAGCATTGATCAAATATTCACCGTTGAACAAGTCTTCACCGTTACCAGCGTCACGAGAGAAGCAAACACCTGTTGCAGATGTATCACCCATGTTACCGAATACCATTGCCTGTACGTTAACGGCAGTACCCCATTCAGCAGGAATACCTTCCATCTTACGATAGAGGATAGCGCGGTCGTTCATCCAGCTGTCGAATACAGCGCAGATAGCACCCCACAACTGTTCGTAAGAATCGTTAGGGAAGTCCTTACCAGTCTGAGCCTTAACTGCAGCCTTGAACTTAGTAACGAGTTCTTGCAAGTCTTCCACTTCGAGTTCGTTATCCAACTTCACGCCCTTAGCTTCTTTCACTTCTTCGATGATAGCTTCAAATGGATCGATGTCTTCCTTGTTTACCGGCTTCATGCCCAAAACAACGTCGCCATACATCTGAACGAAACGACGATAAGAGTCCCATGCGAAACGTGCGTTACCAGTCTTGCGAATCATACCTGCAACCACTTCGTCGTTCAAACCGAGGTTCAAGATGGTATCCATCATACCTGGCATAGAAGCACGAGCACCTGAACGTACAGAAACCAACAACGGATTTTCTACATCGCCGAACTTAGAATTCATCAAAGTTTCGATGTTAGCAACAGCTTTCATTACATCGTCCTTCAACAGTTCAACGACTTTATCCTTACCTTCTGCGAAGTATTCGTTACAAACGTCAGTAGTGATTGTAAAACCCGGAGGAACCGGTACACCGATAAGGTTCATTTCAGCCAAGTTGGCACCCTTACCACCAAGCAGATTTCTCATATCTGCCTTACCTTCAGCAAGTCCGTTACCAAAGGTATAAACTCTTTTTTTGTCCATAATAATAAAACTATTTAAAGTTAACTCTCGCGAATAATTTATCCGCAAAACTAACTATATTTTATCTATTTTCAAACAAAACGGGCAAAAAAATAGGGGATGACCACTAATTCGACTTGACAAAATGAATATATCTCCAAAGAAAAGGCGCATCTCAAAGATTTTTGCTACTTTTGTACCCAAATAAACTTTTAAAGAAAACACGTGTCCAGAAAGAAAAAAACGCTTCCTTTATTAGAGAAGATAACAATAACAGATGTAGCTGCCGAAGGAAAAGCTTTGGCTAAAGTGAATGATTTGGTCGTATTTGTACCATACGTAGTGCCGGGTGATGTGGTGGACTTGCAGGTGAAACGCAAGAAGAACAAGTATGCGGAAGCCGTAGCTGTGAAGTTCCACGAATATTCTCCGAAAAGAGCTGTACCTTTCTGCCAGCACTACGGTGTATGTGGTGGTTGTAAGTGGCAATGCCTTACTTACGAAGACCAAATCAAGTATAAACAAAAACAAGTAACCGACAATCTGACTCGTATCGGTAAGGTGGAATTACCGGAAATCTCTCCAATCTTGGGTTCGGAAAAGACGGAATTTTATCGGAACAAGTTGGAGTTTACCTTCTCGGATAAACGTTGGTTGACCGAAGAGGAAGTTAAGGCGGATGTTCAATATGACCAGATGAATGCGGTAGGTTTTCATATCCCCGGGGCTTTCGATAAGGTTTTGGCGATTGAAAAATGCTGGTTGCAGGACGACATCAGTAATCAAATCCGTAATACGATTCGGGATTATGCCTACGAACATGGTTTGGCGTTCTACAACATCCGAAACCATGAAGGTCTGTTGCGTAACCTGATGATTCGTACTTCCAGTACCGGCGAACTCATGGTTTTGCTTCAAGTCAGAGTGTCTTCCGACAAGGACTTGGAAGATACAAAAGCTTTGTTGGCTCACGTGGCTGAAAAGTTCCCGCAAATCACTTCATTATTATATGTAGTCAATAATAAGTGCAACGATACCATCAACGACCTTGACGTAGAGGTATTCAAGGGAAACGACCATATCTTTGAGGAAATGGAAGGTCTGCGTTTTAAAGTAGGACCAAAGTCTTTCTATCAAACCAATTCCGAACAAGCTTATAATTTATATAAGGTAGCACGCGACTTTGCCGGACTGACTGGTGATGAATTGGTGTACGACCTTTATACGGGTACAGGAACCATTGCCAACTTCGTCTCTCGCAAGGCAAAGAAAGTGATTGGTATCGAGTATGTACCGGAAGCCATTGAGGATGCAAAAGTAAACTCGGCCATCAATGGCATTACGAATACCTTGTTCTATGCAGGCGATATGAAAGATATGCTGACACAGGATTTCATCAATGAACATGGTCGTCCGGATGTGATTATTACCGATCCTCCACGTGCCGGCATGCATAACGATGTGATTGATGTGATTTTGTTTGCCGAACCGAAACGCATTGTGTATGTAAGCTGTAACCCTGCTACTCAAGCACGTGACCTTCAGTTGCTTGATGTGAAATACAAGGTGGTGGCCGTTCAGCCGGTAGATATGTTCCCGCATACACATCATGTAGAAAATGTGGTATTATTGGAAAAGAAGTAAATTATGTCGAGAAGAAGAAATACAACCGGTCGCCCTATAGCCAGAAAGGCGGCGCAATACACAGTTCTGAATGTAACGGAACCTGCCGAGCTGATGGAATTCATCCTAAAGAAACTGGATGGTATCAGCCGGAACAAAGTGAAGTCGATGCTAACCAATCGGGTGGTTTTGGTAGACAACGTCATTACTACCCAGTATAATTTTGCTTTAAAGCCAGGCATGAAGGTACAAATCAGCAAGGCAAAGAACAATCATGAGTTCAAGAATCCAATGCTGAAGTTGGTGTACGAAGATGCGTATATCATTGTCGTAGAGAAGAAGGAAGGTTTGCTTTCGGTAGCTACCGACCATGTAAAGGAACGTACTGCCCAACACATCTTGAGTGAATATGTGAAACGTTCTCATCGTAGTAATCGCATCTTTGTGGTACATCGTTTGGATAGAGAAACATCGGGCTTGATGATGTATGCCAAAGACGAGAAGACCATGAATACTCTCCGAGATAACTGGCACGATATTGTGAAGGATCGGCGTTATGTAACCATTGTATCAGGAGGGATGGAACGTGATGCCGGAAGCATTGAATCTTGGTTGACTGACCGTAAACTCTATGTGGCTTCCAGTCCTGTAGACGATGGAACCGGAAAGTATGCTTTGACACATTATAAGACCATCAAGCGTGCTAACGGTTATTCGCTGGTGGAATTGAAGTTGGAAACCGGTCGAAAGAATCAGATTCGTGTACACATGTCAGACTTAGGCCATCCGGTCGTAGGGGATGAACGCTATGGAAGCGAATGTAATCCGTTAGGTCGTCTGGCGCTTCATGCTTTCAAACTTTGTTTCTATCATCCGGTTACGGGAGAACTGATGGAGTTTGAAACTCCTTATCCGTCTACATTCAAATCACTCATGCTTAGAAAACCACAATCATGATTGTAAGCGAAAGAGAAACCCGCCATGAACATGTGTTGCGTATCGCCCAACAGATGATGACGGCGGCACGTACTGCTCCGAAAGGGAAAGGAGCAGACGTGATTGAAATTGCCATAGTTACCGATGCAGACATTCGGAAACTATCCGATAAGATGGTAGCTTTGCACGAAGAAAATGGGTTCAAGTTCTTCCTTCGAGACGCAGACAATATCTTGAATGCAGAATGTGTATTATTGATAGGAACACGTGAGCATGTACATGGATTGAATTGCGGTCATTGCGGATTTCCGACCTGTGCTGAACGTCCTACGAACGTTCCATGTGCCATTGTCAGCGTGGATGTAGGTATTGCCATTGGCTCTGCTTGTGCTACTGCTGCCGACAATCGAGTAGATACCCGAGTGATGTTTTCTGCCGGACTTGCCGCCCAACGCTTAGGTTTGTTGAAGGATTGCAAACAAGTATATGCTATTCCCGTCAGTGCTTCTTCCAAGAATCCGTTCTTTGATAGAAAGCCGAAAGAGGAAGTTAAGAAGTAAAATTAGTATTTAGCTCTTCAATCAAAT
>JAFTSK010000075.1 GCA_017467385.1 Bacteroidaceae bacterium | reverse complement strand
TCCCTTCCACCAAACTATCTGTTCTGTTTGCCATGAGGTAACACTCATTTTGCGGGCATTACCTCCCTTCATGCTGCATATCTGCCGTTGCTTATCAAGTTCCTTTCGCTTTAACGATTGAAGAAAACCTTCCATACTGCCGCATATCATTCCTTCAAATCGAAAACCGTTGCTGCATAAGTTGCTTAACACATTGGAGGGGTATAGTCCATTTGAGCGTATATCCAATGTGTTAGTTTCTGGGTTATACATATCCTTCAATTCATGTCCATTTCTGGTGGTTGCCATATAGTTTTCTTCCATATTATCAAATCGTTCCCTTCTTGTTCTACAAATAGTAAAAATTCTCGTAATTGAAGTTTGTAAGCCAAGATGAAGGTGTATCGTTTAAGTTTTTCATACGTTCAGGGATTTCATGAAGCGGAATTTCCTCATCCAACAATCTCCTCAGTTTAGCAAACATCACCTCATTTGCTTCATCTATATGGTGTTGTAGGGTAATGATTCCATATTCTTCAGCCTCCTTTTTGTCTGATATAATCATTCCGGAAAATAATCCATGCAATCCTTCCTTACGTGCAAATTTATCTGCATGACACCATATTCCAATGATGTTACCTCCGTGACGACGTAAATGATAGGCATGGGAATGACCTACTATAATACGGTCAAATTCCGGTTCCATATCATCTGTGCGTGAGAAAAGTCCTTTGTCCGAACCATGTCCCAACAGCATGATTCGTTCACGCTGTGGACAATGATGCAGTAAGTGCTCTATATCACGCTTACTCATGAGCTGATCAATGACTTTAGATTCTGTTCCATTATATAAGATGGAAAGAACTGCGGTCGTGACCACGGCAGTTCGTCCAGAAATACAACACGTCGCTTGGTGCGTAAACCTTCCAAGTATTTTCTGAGCAGTCGGAAAGCCTCGCGCCAGTTGCTTGGACGTGGAGAGTCTTCTGATACCCCACAATCAAGTAGACTCTCATAGAAATGGTCAAGCTGGATTTGTTTATATGTCCGTTCATCTTTCTCCTTAATATATGCCCCCACGGCACGGAACACAATCTTGTCTTTATATACCTCTTCTACAAGATACGATTTGCCGACACGTCTGCGTCCATAGATGGCCACAAACTCTGATTTTGAGGACTTCAAGAATTTTTCAAGTTTCTTGATTTCTTCGTTTCTACCTATGATACTTTGGCATGCCATAATGTTACTGTTTTATGGGTGCAAAGATATAAAATTATCTCTTACCCCACCAAAAAGTCAGCCGTTTTCAAAAAAAAAACTAAAAACGGCTGAATTTTCCCCGTTTTTCATGAGTTGTATTACCCGAAAATACCGTCCATACGGGTAATAGCATCAATCTTTGTTTCCATTACCACGTCTGCGTATATTTTCGTGGTATGGGTGTTTGCTATGCAAGACAACACAAGTTTTCGGTCAGAGTTGTTCTCTTTATGGAATAATAATTCGGATATCATGTATGGTCCCGTATTTATCGTTTCACATTTTGCAAACCACGCCTCTTCAACTCTTGAAATGACTGTGTATTCCAAATATGGGTATAAAGTCAGTCAAGCCATGTTGGTATTCAAATCTGTCGATGAATTGTTTGAATGGTTTTACAAGAAAGATACACCCGAAAAATGCAGTCAGACTTTGACGGAACTTTATGAAATTGCTAAACATCCCGATTAAAATGTCAGAATATTAACCCACTTTTTCTATACATCTCTACACACCAAGAGATAACACCCACATAATCAGTAATTAACCTCTTCGGAAACTATGTAGAGAACTGTGTAGAGAAAAAGTTCTCTACACAAAGAGTCAATGCCTGTTCTAAAAACAGAGACCAGAATTCCTAAAACGTTGTGATTCAGCATAATATTCCATTCATAATACCGGGAATGAGTATTCACAATACCTTGAAGCACCATTCGCAATCTTTGAATGGTGCTTCAAGGTATTATGAATGGAATAGTCGAAATGAATCGGTGTGATATTTCGCATGTGTAGAGAAATAATTTTTACCTAAATCTGATGAAAAATAATGAATAAAATGCTTGCCTTTCTGCCATAGTTTTGTTATCTTTGTAAAGAATTAAAGAATACAAAATATGAAGATTGAAGTAATTAGACGAGATAATGCCACAGAAGTGTGCAGTATCTATACCATGCAAACATTCATGGAAAAGATAAAGAAAGAGACGAAAGGGAAGTACATTTCAAAATTGAGAGAAAGACTCCCTTCCATGCAAGGTTCCCGCCATCCTTTTATTCATATCGACAAGATTCCACGCATTTATCCCATTGCGGAATTTCGGCGTACAGCAGACGGTTGTCGGAAGTTCAAACGATACAACGGTGTTGTATTGGTGGAAGTAAACCGTCTTTCGGGATTGGCCGAAGCCGAATATGTCAAATCGAAAGCAGCCCTTCTTCCGCAAACCCTTACAGCTTTTGTCGGTTCCAGCGGCAGAAGTGTAAAGATTTGGGTACGCTTTTCTCTACCAGACGGGAGCTTGCCCGAGACCGAAGAACTTGCCTCCCTTTTCCATGCCCAAGCTTATCGGATAGCAGTACAGTGCTATCAACCGCTTATCCCCTTCCCCATTACACTGAAAGAGCCTTCCCTCAGGCAAAGCTTCAGAATGACGGTGGATGAAATACCGTATTATCATCCCGAAGCGGCGGCTTTCTGCATAGAGCAACCAACACGTCTGAACGATGGCACTTCTTTCCGAGAACAAAAATTAGCCGAAGAGAATCCACTTGATCGTCTAAAACCTGATTACGACTCCTATCATACTCTTACAGTAATGTATCAAGCCGCCTTGAAACGTGCATTGGAGACATTAGTAGAATGGCAAAGAGGAGATGATCTGTTCCCATTGTTAGCTCCGTTGGCCGAAGAATGTTTCAAGTCGGGTATCCCCGAAGAAGAGGCGGTATCCCGTACAATGCGCCATTTCAACCATTACCAAGACGAACCTGGATTACGTGCTACATTCCGTAATGTTTACACAGAGATGAAAGGATTCGGTAAACGACCTTCCATTACTCGGGAGCAAGACACTACCCTACGTTTGGAAGAGTTCTTGAAGCGAAGGTATGAGTTTCGTTTCAATCAGATGACCGAAGACCTGGAATATCGAGAACGAAACAGTACGCATTTCCGTTTCAATCCGTTAAACAAACGGGTACGAAACAGCATTGCCATCAACGCATTGAAAGAAGGCATTCAGGTATGGGATAGAGATATCGACCGTTTTCTCCATTCCGAGTCTGTTCCTATGTATAATCCTGTGGAAGAATATCTCTTTGAGCTGAACGAATGGGATGGACGCGATCGCATCCGTGAGCTGGCTGACCGAGTGGTATGTCACCATCCTCATTGGCGAGATTTGTTCTATCGCTGGTTTCTGAGCATGGTGGCACATTGGTTGGGGCGAGACAAACAGCATGGCAATGCCACTACACCGATACTAATTGGTCCACAAGGCTACCGCAAGTCCACTTTTTGCCGTATCCTCTTACCTCCCGAACTTCGTTTCGGTTATACGGACAGCTTGGATTTCAGTAGTAAACGGGATGCCGAACGGTGCTTAGGGCGTTTCTTTTTAATCAATTTGGATGAGTTTGACCAAATCAGCGTCAGCCAACAGGCCTTTTTGAAGCACTTACTACAGAAACCGTCGGCAAGTATCCGAAAGGCGTACAGCTCCAGTATTCTTGAAGTCCGCCGATACGCCTCGTTCATCGCTACGAGTAATCAAAAGGATTTATTGACCGACCTTTCGGGTAACCGTCGGTTCATCTGTGTAGAGATAACAGCTCCTATTGACACAAATATCACCGTCAACTACAACCAACTTTATGCCCAAGCTCTCCATGCGGTCATGCACGGTGAACGATATTGGTTAAACGATGCCGATGAAGCATTATTGAAGGAAAGCAATGAAGAATTCCGTCAAATATCTCCTTTAGAACATTTGCTGTTAACCCGATTCAGCATAGCTTCACTCGAGGAAGAAAACGGCGAATGGCTGATGACCATAGATATATTCAACAGCTTACAAGAAGGAATCCGCGAAAAACTTCCGATAGGCAAGCTGAATCATTTAGGAAGATTACTCAAGAAATGGAATGTACCGAACAAAAGATCAGGAAAAGGAAGTTTGTATTACTTAAAAAGACATCAGAAATAAGACATTCGTGTAGAGAAGCTACTTCTCTACATACTTTTCATAAGTTCTATACACAGATAACGCCCTGATTATCAGTAAAAGTGTAAAGAATGTAGAGATGTAGATAAAAATTAAACAATTGGAGAATATGGCTAAATACATTAAACAAGAAATGCCCGACATGAAGAAGACGGGCGAGCAGAAAGTTTTCTACCGAATGAAAGTAGAACGAAACATCAATTTTCAAGAGTTTATTCAAAGAATTTCTTCCTATCATTCAGACATCAGTCGTGGAGAGGCCTTACGGGTGATGATAACCGCATCGGAAGTGCTGGCCGAATTGCTTGGCAAAGGCTATTCGGTAACGTTGGACGATTGGGGTACCTTTAAGGCAACCATCGGACTGGAAGAAGGCAAGGAAATGGATACTATTGATGGTAGTGAGAGCAAACGGAACGCACGTAGTCTTTGCTTAGACGGAGTAAACTTTCTGGCAGACAAGAAATTGGTGAGAAACGCAAGGAAACATTGCAAGTTGGAACGTGCCGGTGTAGCTCGGATACACCGTTCTCCCTACACCAAAGAAGAACGTTTACAGAAAGCACTCGATTATTTGGAGAATCACAAAGTATTGAAAGTCAGTCAATACATGGAGATTACCGAACAGGCTCATACCACAGCTGCCTGCGAGCTACGTGCGTTCAGTCGTGATGCTTTCTCAGGCATTGTTTCGGTAGGTCGTGGTTCGGCAGTTGTTTATGTAAAAAAATAATAATTCATAAAAACCAAGAAAGAAGGACCAAACATTATTGGAAGCAATGAAGAAAATGATTAATAACCGATAATTGTTGATTTTCTTGTCGAAATATTGTAAGTTTGCAAAAACAACAGCAGAACGATTATGAAATACCCTATCGGCATACAGGATTTTGAAAAAATCATCAAAGGTGATTATGTATATGTAGACAAGACAGCCCTTATCTACCGCTTGGTAACGGAAGGAAACATCTATTTCCTCAGCCGTCCGCGCCGGTTTGGGAAGAGTTTGCTCGTTTCTACCCTTGAAGCTTACTTCAAAGGGAGAAAAGAATTGTTCAAAGGACTGGCTATCGATGAATTGGAGACAGAATGGGCTGAGTATCCGGTATTTCACCTTTCGTTCGGAGGCGAGAACTTTCTGAAAAATGGAGCTTTGGACGCCAAACTCGAAAATATAATTGGAGCTTGGGAGGCCGAATACGGAACTGATCCAAACTATACCACCTTGAGCAACCGCTTCCAATATGTACTTAAAGCAGCACACCAAAAGTATGGTCGCAGGGCTGTTGTTTTGATTGATGAATATGACAAGCCATTGTTGGATGTTCTTGATACGGGAATGAAGACATCGGATGGACGAAACGAACTTCTGTTGGAAGAACACAACCGCAACATATTGAAAGGATTCTATTCCGTATTCAAGGAAGCCGATAAGAATCTCCAGTTTGTACTGCTTACCGGTGTGACCAAATTCTCGCAAGTCAGTGTGTTCAGCGGATTCAACCAGCCGGCAGACATCAGTCTGGACGGACGATATGAAGCATTATGCGGTATTACAACCGAAGAACTTCATCGTTATTTCAAAGAGCCGATAAGAACATTGGCACAGAAGTACAAATATACGGAAGAAGAAATGAAAGCTTTTCTAAAGAAGCAATACGATGGGTATCATTTCGGCGAGAATCTGATAGATATCTATAATCCGTTCAGCATCCTGAATGCTTTCAGTTCACAGAAAGTGGACGATTATTGGTTCCGTAGCGGTACACCGAGCTATCTGGTCCGTTTGCTGAATCATACTCAGGAAAATCTGAACGAACTGACCAACCGTTATTACACTACCCAGCAGTTCATTGACTACAAGGCAGATGTAGAAATGCCGCTTCCGATGATTTATCAAAGCGGTTATTTGACGGTGAAGGATTGTAACCTCCGTCGCAACACCTATTTGCTAGACTTCCCGAACAATGAAGTCAAGAATGGGTTCATCTCCATATTGGCCAACGATTATTTGAAGCCTCGTAAGGATGTCAACAACTGGACACAGGATGTGATCGATACCCTTGAATGTGGCGATCTCGAACAGTTCCGCAAGCTTCTTACCTCTTTCTTGGCAGACATCCCCTACTCCATGCGACGAAAGGAAACCGAACGGGAAAGAGAACGCTATTTCCACTACACTTTCTATTTGCTCATGAGAATGGTAAGCTGTTACACCGTTTACACCGAAAAGCAGCAAAGCGAAGGGCGAGTGGATTGTATCGTTGAAACTCCGGACTACATCTACATCTTCGAGTTCAAGTTGGATGGAACGGCAGACGAAGCTCTACAACAGATCGAGGATAAAGGATATACACGCCCTTACGAAGCGGATACACGTACTCTTTTCAAGGTAGGTATTGGCTTCTCTTCCGAAACAGGAACGGTAAGTGAGTTTAAGGTGACAGAATAACGGAATGAATGCCTAATTAGATGAAGAACTTTTATTGAACAAGATTTTGTCTAAAGTTTCTTCATTCCCAGAGTTTATCATAAGCTTTCTTGATTATACCAGACATAAGAATTCTTTGTTTTGCTAAGAAATCAAAGTAGTCCATACTTTCAAATCCTTCCGGTAGAGCATTCTCTGCACAAGCTTTAGCATAGCCATCATCGCCCAATTTCTCTTGGAACGTGCCGGTGTAGCTCGGATACACCGTTCTCCCTACACCAAAGAAGAACGTTTACAGAAAGCACTCGATTATCTGGAGAATCACAAAGTATTGAAAGTCAGTCAATACATGGAGCTTACAGAGCAAGCTCATACCACAGCTGCCTGCGAGCTACGTGCGTTCAGTCGTGATGCTTCCTCGGGCATTGTTTCGGTAGGTCGTGGTTCGGCAGTTGTTTATGTGAAAAAATAAGCTAAATAGAAAATGTTTTAACAACTGTTCGGAGAATTTTCTGTACTTTTGTAGAAAAGTAAAAAATAATCATGATAACCGAAAACTTACAGAAACTCTATCAACAATATACAGGTGTGCCGGCCAAAAGCATTGAAGAAATGCCGGCCTCAGGTTCCAACCGCCGTTATTTCCGGCTGAAAGGTGTACAATGCCTCATCGGAGTATATGGAACATCCATTGAAGAAAACGAAGCTTTCCTCTATATGGCTGAACATTTCAAGAAGAAACAGTTGCCCGTTCCGCAAGTGGTGTGTGTATCGGAAGACAAGCTGTTTTATCTGCAAGAAGATTTGGGAGACACTCTCCTCTTCCACGCCATAGAAAAAGGCCGTATCACAAATTCTTTCTCCGAAGAAGAAAAAGAATTACTACGTAAAACTATTCGTCTGCTTCCGAGTATCCAGTTTGCCGGAGCCGATGGCTTCGATTTCAACCGTTGTTATCCGCAACCGGAGTTCAACCAACGTTCCATCCTCTGGGATTTGAACTACTTCAAATATTGTTTTCTGAAAGCCACCGGATTGGAGTTTCAGGAAGATAAGTTGGAAGACGATTTCATGAAGATGAGTGACGTGTTGCTCCGCAGTTCGTCGGCTACTTTCATGTATCGGGATTTTCAGAGCCGTAACGTCATGATCAAGGACGGCGGACCCTGGTTCATTGATTTCCAGGGTGGGCGGAAAGGCCCTTTCTTCTACGACGTAGCTTCTTTTTTATGGCAGGCTAAAGCCCGTTATCCGGAAAGTTTGCGGGAAGAGTTGTTGGACGAATACATCAAAGCTTTGTGTAAGTACAAGCCGGTTGACCGCAACTATTTTTTCAGCCAACTGCGACATTTCGTACTTTTCCGCACCTTGCAAGTGTTGGGAGCTTACGGTTTCCGAGGCTATTTCGAGAAAAAGCCGCACTTCATCCAAAGCGTACCTTACGCCATCGAAAACCTACGCCAGCTCTTGCACGAAGATTATCCGGAATATCCTTACCTCTGTTCCGTACTCCGCGAACTGACCGAGCTGAAGCAGTTTAAGGACGATTTGAAAAAGCGTCAGTTGACTGTGAAAGTCATGAGTTTTGCTTATAAGAAAGGGATTCCCAACGATCCGACCGGCAACGGCGGCGGTTATGTATTCGATTGTCGTGCCGTAAACAATCCGGGCAAGTATGAACGCTACAAACCGTTTACCGGATTGGATGCTCCCATCATCAAGTTCTTGGAAGATGATGGAGAAATCTTCCCATTCCTGGAACACGCCTATGCTTTGGTCGACGCTTCCGTCAAGCGATACATGGAACGCGGATTCAGCAACTTATCGGTATGCTTTGGCTGTACAGGCGGCCAACATCGTTCGGTGTACTCTGCCCAACACATGGCAGAACATCTAAACAAGAAGTTCGGAGTGAAAGTAGAATTGATACACCGCGAACAGAACATTGAACAAACCTTTGAAACTACCTTCTAATGAAAGCCATGATATTTGCAGCCGGTTTGGGTACACGTCTCAAACCTCTGACCGACCATACACCGAAAGCCCTCGTTCCCGTAGCTGGAAAGCCTATGTTGGAACATGTCATCAACAAGCTGAAATCGGCCGGCTTCGACGAGATGGTAATCAACGTACACCACTTTGCCGAACAAATTATTGATTTTCTGAAAGCAAACGACAACTTCGGCATCAAGATTTGGATTTCGGACGAAACGGATAAGTTGCTTGATACAGGCGGAGGAATCAAGAAAGCCGCCCCGTATTTCAACGAACCTTTTTTAGTACATAATGTAGACATCCTTTCCAACATAGATTTGAAAGCTTTGTACGATTCGCATCTTACCAACGGAAACGATGCTACCCTTTTAGTAAGTCCTCGAAAGACGGTTCGTTACCTGTTGTTCAACGAAATCAACCGCTTGTGTGGCTGGGTAAACAAGGAAACTTTGCAGACCAAGCCCGAAGGTTTTGTTTATCAACCAACTCAACAAAAGGAGTATGCCTTCGGAGGAATTCATGTCATCTCCCCTGCCTTATTCAATTATATGGGCGATGAATGGACCGGTAAGTTCTCTATCATGGATTTTTATCTGCAAACCTGTGGTCAAGCACAGATTGTCGGCTATGCTAAAGAGGATTTGCAACTAATTGATATTGGAAAGCCGGAAACACTTGCAAAGGCGGAAGAATTTTTAAAAGAGATTTAAAAAAAGTCCGTACAGATAATTGTAGGTCTGTACGGACTTTCTTATAATTATTCTTCAATATCTCTAAGATCGAAAAACAAAAGCTGGGTTGGAATATCCAACGGTTCATCATCATTACGAAGAGGAAGGAAATCATTCTTTTCGTAAAAAGGAACAGCATTAGGATACGCATCTACCGTTAAAAATCGGCAACCAGTCTTATTATCATCCAAGAAATAGGATTTTATAAAGTTAAGCAAAAAACGGCCAATTTTCTTTCCATGCATGGATTGTTTCACTCCCAAACGACAAAGTTTCACCGCCGGATAACTTTTCAGTCTTTTCTCGTTCACAAAACGACAACGCCTAAAACGATTAAATTCTGTTTTATCCTTAAAATCGGTTACGGATACTCGGTCATTTGCTAAACTAAAATACCCAATAATTTGATCAGTTTCCTTATGCCTCATCACATAAGTAACAGCAAGCAATGCTTTCCGATACAACGGAGCCTCTGTTATAATAAAGTCGTTCAAATCTGCATCTCCGCAATCGAACGACTTTATAGTTTCCCCTAGTTGCAATTTGCGAATGCTGTAATTCCGGCTTAAGTATTCTCTACTAAATTTATCCATAGCCTTTAATCTTTTACAAGCATTTGCAATGCTGCTGCATAATCCGCTAAGCGACGTTTCTTCTTTTCCGGATCTTCGTGTCGCTTTACTTTCATTCTTTCTTCAAACCGCTTTGCGGCTTCGCCATAAAGGATTGGCGTTTCTCTAATTGGTCTTGCCATATTAATCTCGTTTAAAAGTTTCTGTACAAAGGTAAAGCATTAAAATGAAAACACCAAGCTTTACAACTGATTTTCCATTATCAGTAAGACTTTTATCAATCAAACAAGTTGAGTTTCTTCCGTTGGGCTTCTTCCAACGAAACCAGCTTTATTTGCTTATCTTCATTCTTCCGACGAAGTTTTTCATGCTCCTCTTGCAAGGCCTGCACGTAGGCTTCCTTCTGTTCAGGATTCAACAAACGGGCGGCTACCAACGCATTTTGTGAAGCATCCTTCAAATGGATGACAGGACCACCATAGACCGGAGCAATCTTCAAAGCAGTATGCAAGGCCGATGTAGTAGCCCCACCAATCATAATAGGAACTTGCAATCCGGCACGACGCATCTCCATCGCCACACGAACCATCTCTTCAAGAGAAGGCGTAATCAAACCACTCAAACCAACAATATCCACCTTTTCTTCTATGGCTGTCCGAACGATTGTTTCGGTAGGAACCATGACTCCGAGGTCGATAATCTCATAATTATTGCACGCCATAACCACCGAAACGATATTCTTTCCAATATCGTGTACATCTCCTTTTACGGTAGCCAACAACACTTTACCGGCTTTCTTGGCTCCTTCTTCCTTACCCGCTTCGATGTATGGCTGAAGAATGGCCACCGCCTTCTTCATGGTACGGGCGGTCTTCACCACTTGAGGAAGGAACATTTTACCGGCTCCAAAGAGTTCGCCCACCTGATTCATACCTTCCATCAACGGTCCTTCAATAATAGCCACCGCTTTCGGATAGAGAGTAAGAGCTTCCTGCAAATCGGCTTCTAAATAGTCGCCCAACCCTTTAACCAACGCATATTGCAGACGTTCTTCTACCGTTCCGTTTCTCCAAGTCAGGTGCTGAACCTCCTGACTCGTTGAGCCCGAAGCCACCACTTTCAATGCTTCGGCTGTTTCTATCAACCGTTCCGCCGCATCCGGACGACGGTTCAACACTACATCCTCAATGCGTTCAAGCACATCGGCAGGGATGTCGTTGTAAAGCACCGATGTAGCGGGATTGACAATTGCCATATCCATTCCCTGCTGAATGGCATGATATAGAAATACGGCGTGCATGGCTTCGCGAATGTAATTGTTTCCTCGGAATGAGAACGAAAGGTTACTTACCCCACCACTTACATGCGCACCAGGTAGGTTCTTCTTTATCCAACCGGTTGCCTTGATAAAGTCGACGGCATAGTTGTTATGTTCTTCCATTCCCGTAGCCACCGCTAACACATTCGGATCAAAGATAATGTCGTGCGGATTGAAACCTACCACTTCCGTCAAGATGCGATAAGCCCGCCCGCAAACTTCAATCTTTCGTTCGTAAGTGTCTGCCTGGCCTTTCTCGTCGAATGCCATGACTACGGTTGCGGCTCCCAACTGCTTAATGAGTCGGGCATGTTCGATGAACTTCTCCTCGCCTTCCTTCAAGGAAATGGAATTGACAATCGACTTTCCTTGCAGACACTTCAAACCTGCTTCAATCACTTCCCACTTGGAAGAGTCTATCATGATAGGCACGCGAGCTATTTCGGGTTCGGACATAATCAGGTTCAAGAAGGTTTTCATTTCTTCCCGAGCATCGAGCAAACCATCGTCCATGTTCACGTCGATGACCAACGCCCCGTCTTCTACCTGCTTGCGGGCAATGCCTAATGCTTCCTCGTAATTCTTTTCTTTAATCAAACGAAGGAACTTACGCGAGCCTGCCACATTGCATCGTTCGCCCACATTGATGAAGCCAACTTCCGCCCGTTGCTCCAAAAGTTCCAAGCCTGACAAACGAAAAGTTTCGGGTATTGCCACCGGCATACGCGGACAAGCATTCTCCACCAAAGGCACATATTGAGCAATATAGGCTTCGGTCGTTCCACAACAACCGCCGATGATGTTCACCAATCCTTCTTCAAGGTATTCTTTGACCTCGGTTGCCATATCCTCAGGCGACTGGTCGTATTCCCCCATGCTGTTGGGAAGACCGGCATTCGGATAAGCACTTATATAATAAGGTGCATGAGCTGCCAGTTGTTGAAGAAAAGGTTTCAGCTGCTTCGCCCCAAACGAACAATTCAAGCCGATGGAGAAAATCGGAGCATGTTGCACAGAAGCAAGGAAAGCATCCAATGTCTGACCGGACAAAGTACGGCCTCCCATATCTGAAACGGTGATTGAAAGCATCAAAGGCACTTCCCGATTCATCTTCTTCATGGACTCCGTAGCCGCAAAAATAGCCGCCTTTGCATTCAACGTATCAAATATCGTTTCAATCAGCAAGGCATCCACACCCCCTTCGAGCAAAGCTTCCATCTGTTCTTTGTATGCCTCCACCAGTTCATCGAACGTAATGGCACGAAAAGCCGGATTGTTCACATCCGGACTCATGGAGCATGTCTTGTTGGTCGGTCCTACCGAACCGGCCACAAAGCGAGGCTTTTCGGGGTTCTTATGAGTGTATTCATCGGCCAACTCACGAGCCAACTTCGCCGCCGCCAAGTTGATTTCACGACAAAAGTCCTGCACCTGATAGTCGGCCATCGAAATACGTTGAGCATTGAATGTATTGGTCTCGATGATGTCAGCTCCCGCTTCCAAATATTTGCGATGAATGTCTTGAATGACATGAGGAGCCGTCAGACATAGCAAGTCGTTGTTTCCTTTCATCTGTCCGGGTTGCTCCACAAAACGGTTGCCCCGAAAATCGGACTCGGACAGATTATATTTTTGAATCATGGTTCCCATCGCCCCATCCAAAATAAGGACACGACGAGAAACTTCTTCTTGTATCGTTTTCATAATCTTTTTTTACCTTAATTATTGCCCCCTCATTCCTCTCTCAAAAGGGGATGAATCTATCAACGCTTAAACATCCGATCCATTTCGCGGCGGTCGTCCTTTTCCTTCAAAGACTGGCGTTTGTCGTATTGCTTCTTACCCTTCGCCAAAGCAATGACCAACTTGGCCAATCCCTTTTCGTTAATAAACAGACGGGTAGGCACAATCGTAAATCCCGGATTCTTTTCTGCATCCTGAAGCTTGCGAAGCTCTTTTTTGCTTAAAAGCAACTTGCGTTCGCGGCGAGCCGCATGATTGTTGTAAGAGCCATAGAAATATTCGGCGATGTGCATGTTCTTCACCCAAAGCTCCCCACGTACAAAATAGCAATATGTATCCACCAAGCTGGCCTTCCCCAAACGGATGGACTTGATTTCTGTTCCCGTCAGGACAATTCCAGCTGTATATGTATCTATAAACTCGTAATCAAACGAGGCTCGTTTATTCTTTATATTTATAGGACTTTGTTTCATTTAACTTAGAATCAATGACAACTTATTAAAAATTATATCTATCAAACTCGGACATACAATCACTATAACAGACACCAACAAGGAATAGCGCGTGATGTCTTTGGCTTTAACTTCCATTAATGACCGAGCCCCTTCATACACAACAAACACTGTATAGAATTGCAGAATCCAATGAAGGATGGAAATAGAAAACAGTCCGCTGATGATGTTCAGCACGAAGATTACCACCATCGCATAGCCCACAAACAACTGCACCCGTTCCAGTTCATCTTCCCGACCAAACATTTTACCTCCCAACAAATTGGTCAGATAAGCGGCCAAGAAAAAGCCCCCAAACAACGAGACGAAAGTGGCACAACAACGAGTCATGGCAATCTGAAAAGCCGACACACCCGCCGTATTTCCTATAAATGTGCCGATGAACACAGACAATCCACACAAGCCAATCATCGGATAGACAAAATCACTGAGGACTTTCTTTCCTTTTTCTTCCCCCTTTATCTCCAGCCACGCCTTTGCCGGAGAGGAAATAAGCAAAACAACTCTATTGAATAACTCTTTGTAGTTCATACGAATTCTTTTAGCATAAATGTAATTTGCAAAATTATAAAAAAGAATTTGATGTCTCTTAATAAATAAGGCCGTTTTTTAATCAAACAAACAAAAAAGGCCGCATCTTTTCAGATACAGCCTTCTATTTGGGGTTATTCCTTTCTTAATATATAGATGTAAAGAAGTCAGTTTTTGACATCTTACAAGTTGCTTCAGATTCGTCTGAGATAATTTCTTTTGAATAGCGCAAAACAACATTGATTTCATCCGAAGCTTCAGCAAATCTGTTATACAATTCGGTCGGCAAACGGAAGCTAAACGGGAATCTCATGCTATATTGACCATAATCAGCCTTATTGTCATAATACAAAGTCAATGTCAATGTATTAGTAGAAAGGTCTACGTCTGTTTCCGGATCATAAGCTACATCCAAATAATATTGGCTATTATTGCTGAATGAATAAGAAATGTAAGCAGTCAAATAACCATTCTTAACATACATTCCTTCTACATTGACGATAGGATCTTGAGAATTAATCAATGAATCTTGTGCTTCAGCATTATTGCTCAAATTGATAACTTTCTTAGTAGGAACATTATAACAATAATTTGCGTCCAATGTAACTTCATAAGTTTTACCCGATTCCAATGTAGTTCCGTTCAACTCTTCCGGATACAAATTGAATGCAACAATCGCACGTTCTACCTTATCCAATCCCGTTACAGTATTCATCGGAATCAATTTTTCTCCATTATCCGAGTGAAGCAACAAGCCTCCCGTACCTACCGTAACAATACGTTCGTAAGAGGGATAACTGGTTGAATTACTATCATCCAGACAAGAGCTGAATGTAAAGGCTGATACTAAAACAGCCACCATCATTAATAGTTTACTTCTTTTCATCATAGTTTTATTTTTACAAGGTGCAAAATTATATAAAAGTTCTGACATCGCCATACACCTTGCCCGTCCTTTTATCACATCTTAGTAATTATTTGCAAATTCCTCTTCCCCAACCTGAAGACAAGTAAAGCAAAAGCCCTTCATCTTTATTTAAAAAGTTCTTCTGTTCTTGGGGAAAAGCCCTTCGGCTATAAAAATCATCTCATTCGAGTGAAACAATATTTTCATTTGGAGAAAATATTTTCCATACATTCCACCAGAAGAGATGATATTACTATTTTTTAATATTTTTATGTTAAGTCCTTTGGCAAGTTCTTTCTACCTTTATCACGAATAATTACGCATATACGTTTAACAAAAACTTTATATTCATGAAAAAACAAATTTGGTTAGTAGCTTTGGCATCTCTATCCCTATGGGGATGTTCCAATAGCACAGAGGTCAAGGAGGAAATCACTCCCATCCCTTTTAGTGAGGTTTCTCTAACAGATGGTTTTTGGAAAAGTCGAATGGAGACAGAACTCAATGTAACAGTTCCCTTTTCCGTTTATCAAAGCGGACCGGCCGTTGAAAGATTTCGCCGAGCAGCAGCTTACATGGCTGGAGACACGACTCAAGTTCCGGCTCCCCATCGTTTTTTAAGTTCAGACTTGTATAAAGTGATGGAAGGGGTAGCATATTCATTGATGTTACGCCCAAATCCCGAACTGGAAAAGTTTGTAGACGATGTAGCCGATTTGATTGAAGCCTCCCAGGAGGAAGACGGCTATTTGTACATTTCTCATAGTTGTCATAGCATTTATCCGAACGAAATGGGCAAAAAGCCTTACGAATTTCTGGTGCATAGCCATGAACTGTACAATGTAGGTCATCTATACGAAGCGGCCGTTGCTTATTATCAGGCCACCGGCAAGGACAAGCTTTTAAACATCGCCATCAAGAATGCTCACCACGTAAACAAAGTTATCTTTGAAGGTGGAGATCCTAAATACAACGATGGAAAACCTATCATGCAAGCTCCCGGACACGAAGAAATCGAACTTGCCCTTTGCAAACTATATCGAGTAACCCACGATAAGCTCTACTTAGATATGGCCAAAAAGTTCTTAGACATTCGAGGCATCACTTATCGTCCGGAAGGCGAAGGTGTCATGGCCCCGACATACGCCCAGCAACATGCTCCTGTCAAAGAACAAACCGAGGCCGTAGGACATGCCGTAAGAGCTGCCTACTTGTACACCGCTATGGCTCAAGTAGATGCATTGACCGGACTGAATGACTATGAAGCTGCATTGAACTCCATTTGGGGAGATTTAGTAACCACTCGTATGCACATCACAGGAGGCTTGGGAGCTGTTGCCGGCATGGAAGGCTTTGGCGCACAATACGAACTTCCCAACCTTACTGCCTACAACGAGACTTGTGCAGCCGTTGCCAATGTATTTTTTAATCATGGATTGTTCCTTAGCAATGGCGATGCCAAATATTTAGACATAGCAGAACTTTCTTTGTTCAACAACTCTTTGGCGGGAATCAGCCTTAGCGGAGATAGATTCTTTTACGTAAATCCATTGGAAGCCAATGGCGTAAAACGATTTAATCATGGACATGGAGGACGTTCCGAATGGTTTGGATGTGCCTGTTGTCCACCCAACATTTCACGTCTCATCCTTCAGGTTCCCGGCTACATGTATGCATACTCTAAAAACAAGATTTACATAACCCTCTATGGAGGAAGCAAGACCAGTGTTCCTTTAAACAATGGAGAAGTTAAATTAGAACAGACTTCCAACTACCCCTTCGATGGTTATGTCCAACTTACACTTCATCCAGAAAAAGAATCTACATTTGAAGTGGCAATGCGTATTCCGACTTGGGCTAACTCCGATGAATTTGCTCCGGGAGGTCTTTATCCTTATAAGAAAACGAGCAATGAGCCTGTTATTATTAAGGTGAATGGCAAGGAAGTAAACTATAAAACAGAAAAAGGATTTGCCATAGTCAGCAGAAAATGGAAGGAAAGCGACACGATTGAATTGCAACTTCCAATGCCTGTACGTTTTGTAGAGAGCATTCCGGAAGTAGCAGAAAACATTGGTAAGACAGCCATCACCCGAGGTCCTTTGGTATATTGTGCAGAAGAAATCGACAACAACCAACCTACTCAACAACTTTACATTGGCAATACAGATGAATCGCAAACAACCGTAACTCCGATTCAAGAAGGTATCCTACAAGGTATCTATCAAATAGAAACGCCATCCATCAAGCTGATTCCTTATTACGCTTGGTGCAATAGAGGTGACAATCGTACAATGTCCGTATGGATAAACAATGAAAAAGCAACAGATACACAAAGCCAGTTGGCCTACATCAACAATGTATCCGACATCCGAGTTTCTTCCACCGCAGAAAACACAAATGCAAAAGCCATTTGCGATGGTAAAGAAGCTCAATCTTCGGAAGACATTCTTCAACCATTCTGGGGTGCAAATAATTCAAACGACCAATGGATAGAAATATCTTTTAAGGAAACATTTACATTCAACTCTTTGTCGGTTTATTGGATAGAGAGCAACACTATTGCAATCCCCCAATCTTGGACAGTTGAATATAAAAACAAAAACGTTTGGAAGCCATTGGAGTTATACGTAACAGATTCCTATCAGACGGAAAAGAATAAATTCAATGTTGTTCATCCTGCCAGTCCAATGGAAGTCGATGCCATTCGTATAAAAGTCAAACCACAAACTCACAAAACGATAGGCATTTCTGAAGTCAGAGTTGATTAAAAGAATGAGGATGTGTCGAAATGCACATCCTCTTATTTTATCTATCTCTTCACGGTAATGAAGAAAGCTCTTCACGTAGGTGAAGAGGGCTTTCAACTTAGGTGAAAATCACTCTCCACCCACGTGGAAAAGAAAAAATCCAAAACTGGGAAATATGTGAAACACATACAGATGGTAACATTTTTACATGGAGGTTCCTGACACACCCACATTTTATGAAATGATGTCAGCAAACAGCTCAATATGTTCATCCACATACTCCGCCAATTTAGCCGTAACATATTCTTCCATTTCCATGAACTCTTCTTCCAACTCATCGAAAGCTTCGTATTGCTCATACATCGCCATAAACTCATCCTCATCACGTTCTTTCGTCAAATCGGCCTTATTCTCATCGTAAATCTTCTTCGCTGCATAAATTAGCTTTGAGAAGTCCTTCAATCCGAATAGACGCATGGCCTTTGCAAATGGATTATCAAAGATGTAAGGACCATACCCATTTTGAATGAGCTGTACAAATCCACCCACATTCAACTCTTCACGCAAGAAATGATAACCCAGAAGCGTATGCTGATGTCCATTAAGCAATGGCATGGTCTCGGCATTAATCACTCCCCCCGTAACTTCCAAATACTTGTCGATAAACACTTGAAGGAATCCGTCCATTCCTTCCTCCGCACCTTTACGAAGTGCTTCATCCGATATTTTAATTGTTTCCATAGATGCTTTATTCTTTGTGGCAAAGATACTTCTTTCATTGAAAATAAAAAACTTTTCAAAAAAAGTAAGCACGAACAAGTTGCAAAAAAGAATAAAACCGCTAACTTTGTAGCTGAAATGTGCAAAGGCAAATTTCGCACGTGGTTACGAACAATTTTTTATTACTAATAAAAACGTTAAGAACATGATTTATTCACACGAAGTTGAACACATGTGTGTTGTAAAGAAAGGTCCTAATCATGGACCAGCTCCAATTCCTGAAGAAGGTAAGTGGGTAAAATCTAAAGAAATCAAGGACATCTCAGGTTTGACACACGGTATTGGTTGGTGTGCTCCTCAG
>JAFTSK010000074.1 GCA_017467385.1 Bacteroidaceae bacterium | reverse complement strand
TTTTATAAGCCTGATATAGTCTGAAAGAAAATGCTTGCAGTCTGATGTAGCAACGAAACAAGTCTCATACGCCAACGAGACTACAACCGTTGGCTGATGGAGTAAGTTTCACTTTCGCATGCTTCTTGGAAACAATACCTGCACCCCAATCCTTTGGTTTTCAACAGAAAGTGAAGGAAGTGAAGGTTTGACAACACTTTTTTTTGAAACACTAAAAAAGGGAGCTTTAAGGCTCCCTTTACTATTAAATACTCTTTTCTACATTCCAAACGAAAGCTCGTAAACCAAGCATTTCGGTTTCTTTGTCCATTGCATGAAGTGCTTCGAGCAACGGTTCTACACGAGCATCATCTACAATCGTAATGATGGCCGAACACATACTTGGCCAAGCATGGCTTCCATAGTGAGGCTCTCCCGTCTTGCTACCACGACCTTGCACCTGCTGGAAATAGCTGAATCCGCGACAGTTCAAACGGTCAAGAGTTGCAACAATTCGTTCATAAAAAGCCTGGTCAAAGGCTATGAATACTGATTTCATAATCTGATTTATGATTTTTGATTTATGATTTATGATTTTCCAATCCATTGAGGCACACACGAATCAGAAATCATAAATCATAAACCATAATTAATATTATTGTTTCTTCGCTTTGGTCATCTTGTCCTTATGGCTCTGGTAATAGTCGTTCAGCATACGTTGCTTCTTCAATGCCTTACGCTTGCGCTGGATACCTGTACCTGCAAACGAGCAGTAAAGTACCGGAACAAGAATCAAAGTCAAGATAGTAGAAACGGTCAAACCACCAATAACGGATACACCAAGTGGACGCCACATTTCAGAACCTTCCCCCTGACTGATAGCCATCGGCACCATACCGAGGATGGTAGTTGCTGTGGTCATCAATACCGGACGAAGACGGCTACGACCTGCTACGACTGCCGAACGAAGGGATGACATACCACGTTCGTGACAAAGCATCGTATAGTCGATAAGCACGATACCGTTCTTTACTACAATACCAATCAACATGATACCACCAAGCATACTCATCACATTGAGGGTAGTTCCTGTCATGGCCAATGCCATCAAGATACCACTGAATGCAAACGGAATGGAGAACATGATGATAAACGGATAGCTCCATGATTCAAACTGAGCCGCCATTACAATGAATACCAAGATAACAATCAAGATACCCAATGTACCGAGGTCGGTAAAGGATTCCTGCTGGTCTTCAAACGAACCGGCAATCTGCATATTTATACCCGAAGGAATATCCATCTTATCCATAATCTGCTGACCGGCAGTTACAACATCACCCAAAGGTACACCTGAGATAACGGCAGACACAGTCACGATACGTTCGCGGTCTTTACGTTCGATAGTCGGTGGGTTAGAACGTTCAACGACCTTACCCAAGTCCTTCACACGAACACCCTTACCGGTAACTGGTGAATAGATGAGAATATTTTCAAGGTCTTCGATGCTGGTACGGAATTCCGGAGCATAACGTACCTTGATGTCGTATTCATCCCCGTCTTCACGATAGTAAGAAGCCAATGCACCGTTCACGCGGTTACGCAAGTAAGTAGAAGCAGTAGAAAGGTTCAAGCCATGCAAAGCCAACTTTTCACGATCAAAGTCTACCTGGTATTCCGGCTGATAATCTTCACGACTGATATTCACTTCACTCACACCCTTTACTTTCAAGAGTTCGGCCTGCAACTCAGCTGCTACGCGGTCGGTTACATCAAAGTCGTAACCATAGATTTCAAAGTCGGCAGTAGACTGACCACCCATACCGGAGTTACCACCACCGAGGAGTACTTGAGCTTCATCGAGTTCCGGATATTGTTTCAAGTCGGCACGCATTTCTTCGCAGACATCTTCCAAGCGAATATCGCGTTCTTCCACACTCACCAAACTAATATTGAAAGAGATGATATGTGAGCCGTTATCTTGCATAGAAGCAAATGTATTGTCTGAGTCAGCCTGACCTACGCGGTAGTTACATACCTTCATGATGCCCTTATAGCGAGTCATCCACTTATCAGTCAATTCGGCAGACAATTCCTTAGCACGTTCTACACGAGCACCGATAGGCAATTTCAACGTTACACCGATACGACCGTTATCCTGTGAAGGGAAAAACTCTGTACCGATAGAACCGGCACACAAACAGCTCAATACGAAGAATGCCACACAACCCAAGAATACCGTCTTGCGATGACGTACTGCCCAATCCAGACGAGCCTTGTACCAGTCGTCTAACTTATCCAAAGCACGTTCAATCGGCTTGTAGAATGCCAAGAAAATCTTGCTCGGCTTCTTCTGGAGCTTCAAGAAGTAAGCACACATCATCGGAGTAAAGGTCAACGCTGAAATTGTAGAGATGGTCATAATCACACACATCATCCAACCCAACTGCTGGAACAATACCCCTGACATACCGCTAACCATTGTCAACGGGAAGAACACCGCAATCATGGTCAAGGTAGAAGCAATTACGGAAATCGCTACTTCGTTTGTACCATGAATAGCTGCCTGTTTCGGTTCAGCCCCACGTTCGATGTGAGTCGTTACGTTTTCCAATACTACGATAGCATCGTCCACCACGCTACCGATAGCAATAGAAAGACACGACAAAGAGATGATATTCAATGAGCCGCCATCAATGATTCCCAAATAGATGAAAGAACCAACCAACGACATCGGGATAGTCAAACAGATGATGACGGTTGCACGCCAACGTCCCAAGAAAGCAAACACCACAATGACCACAAACAACAAGGCGTAGATAATGGTTTCTGCCAAACTGTTGATGGTATTCAAGATGTTATCGGAAGTATTAACGATGATACCCAACTTCACATCACTCGGCAAAGTCTTCTGCAATCGTGGCAATTCTTCCATTACTCGGTTGGAGATTTCTACTGAGTTACCACCGGTCTGCTTCTGCACGATAATCATCGCACCCTGCACACCGTTGTTAAAGGTTTCCTGAGCACGTTCTTCTACAGAGTCGACTACAGTAGCTACATCGCGAAGATAAACGGCAGCTCCGTTATAAGTACCTACGACAATATTTTCCATTTCTTTCGGATCGTCGAACTCTCCTTCCACGCGAAGGGAATAAGTATCACTACCGATATCGAATGTACCACCCGGAGTGTTACGGTTTTCTGCACCGATAAGAGCACTGATGGTTTCGATGGAAAGGTTGTATGCATCGAGCTTGTTCGGATCACAATACACGTTGATTTCACGTTGCGGTGCACCGGCAATAGATACCGTACCTACACCCGGGATACGTGCCAACGGGTTCACTACCGCATCGTCCAAAATCTTGTAAAGAGCCGGCTGGCTTTCATTGGCCTGCACAGACAACATCAAGATAGGAATCATGTCGGTACTAAACTTAAAGATAATCGGAGTGTTCACTTCATCCGGAAGAGAAGAAGTTACCATATCCAACTTGTCGCGCACGTCATTCGTCAGTACGTCGATATCATTACCGTATTCAAATTCCAGCGTTACGATGGAGATACCTTCGGAAGATTTGGAAGTAATGTGCTTCAAGTTTTCTACCGAGTTCAAGGTATTTTCCAACGGACGGGTTACGTTATTTTCAATATCCGAGGCACTGGCACCCTGGTAGGATGTCATTACCATGATGGTGTTCGTTTCGATATCCGGATACAAGTCCACCGGAAGTTTCGACAACGAGAACAGACCAAAGATCGCTACTGCCACAAAGCATAGCGTGGTCATAATCGGTCTTTTAACCGCTCCTTCGTATAAACTCATATTACTTAATTATAGAGGTTAAAGGATTATTGGATAACTTCTACTTCTACGCCATCAGCCAAACGAGTCTGACCGGCAATAACAACCTGTGAGTTGTTGTCCACACCTGATACCAATTCGTATTCAGTACCCATGCGACGTCCCAACTCTACCTTATTATATGATACCGTTCCATTGTTGTACACATATACATAACGGTCGCCCGAACCGGCACGTTTAACCACAGCCATATCAGGAACAACCACGTGGTTCTTAGTTCCGAAGCTCATGGTTACACGACCGAACATACCCGGACGTACACGCTGGTTGGCATTAGCCAAAGTGATTTCTACCGGGAAAGTGTGAGTAGCTGCATCAATGGTCGGATAAACCAAGCTAACCTTACCGGTAAATTCTTCATCACCGTAAACATCCAATTTTACTTTCACATCCATGCCCTTAGTTACCTTCGGGAAGTTCGGTTCAGATACATTGACCAATAACTTAACCGGAGCAATCTGTTCTACGACCAACACCGGCATCTGAGTAGATGTGTACAAGTCGCCGTTATCAAAGTTACGAGCTGTAACAATACCGTTCAACGGGCTTACCAACTGAGTATTTTCCAACAAGTTCTGGTAAGAAGTGTTGCGTACATCAAGTGAAGTCTTGGCAGCATCCCATTCAGACTTGGAAGCACCACCTACCTTATATAATTCGTCGATACGATTGAATTCCTTTTGTTCGTTATCAAGTTGGAGCTTCAACTGCTTCAAATTGGCCGCATCCATCTGTACAAGCTTCTGTCCTTTGCGTACATAGTCGCCCACTTCTACGAAAATCTTGTCAATACGTCCCGGAGAAGTTGGAGCAATATTGTTCTTTGCTTCTGCTTCTACTGTAGCAGTATATTCACCAATCTGTTCTACATCACGCGATGTTACAGTTGCAAGCTTTACTGCCGGCTTTTCTACGACAGTTTCAGCACTTTCCGCCTTCTTTTCTTCACCGCCCGAGCAGGCGCCCAACATAGCTGCAACCACAACAGCAGCTATCTGAAAACTTTTCTTCATACTGATATTTTATTAATCTGTTATTATTATTCTTGTTCAACGACAATCGAGTCTTCCACACCCATAACCAAATCCAAATCGGCCTTAGCCACCAGATAATCGTAGATAGACTGGTTGTAAGTAAGCTTTGCCTGAGTCAAAGCCACTTCCGAGCTGTTCAGTTCGAGGATTGTTCCGCGACCTACTTCGTAACGCTTTTCAGCAATAGTACGGCCTTTTTCAGCTTGAAGAACCGCTTCCTTGTTGCTGACCACCTGTTCGGTGCTGGCGGCCATGTTATCCAAATAACTCTGTGCCTGCATCTTGAGCTGACGTTCAGTATTGATGCGAGTTTGATCCAACTGCTTCATTTGCAACTTGGCTTGTTTTACCTGAGAAATGTTTCCACCCTTGAACAAAGGAATAGAAAGGCTCAAACCAATGGTTGAATACGGATTCCAACGATAGTGGAAAATACGCCAATCTTCACTCATGCTGGTGTACATATATTGGAAAGAAAGAGCCAATGTCGGCATGAAGTTCGTATATTTCAACTTCAAATTACGTCTCAACATGTCATAATTCAAATCCAACTGACGCAAAGTTGTGTTTCCACCAACAATGTTTTCCGGCTGTGGCTGTGCCTGACGAGTAAACATCGCCATTTCGTAATCCTTCAAATTACCTTCCACAGCCAAAGGAATATTGGATTCCATACCCAACAATACTTTCAACTGAAGCATGGCCAAGTTTACACCGTTACCGGCAGAAACGACACTCGGTTTCAACGAACGCATCTGTACATCTGCACTAATCTTGTCGTATTCGCTGACCTTGCCCTGTCCGTATTTAGCATTTACTACATTGAAATTGTCTTCACTCTGCTTATAGCTCTTCTGAAGCACCTCATAACTATCTTGAGCCAACAACAACTGATAGAAAGCCTTTGCAACTTGGTTGACCATATCCAAACGAGAAGAACGAGCCTTTTCCATCGCCAACTTCACATCTGTCTTTGTCAACTTCATGCTTTGATACAAAGCCGGAGCAAATACCGGCAAGCTGGCTGTAACACCACCACTGGCATTGTTCAGCGTACCGACACGCATAACTTGCCCCATCATTGCAAACGATTGTTTTTCGATGGTATGATTGAAACTACCTACCAAACTAACTTCCGGAAGCAACCCCCAAATCACTTCGCGATTGGCTTCCTTCTTCAACTGAATTTCCTGATCGGCTACCTTTATGGTAGGATTTTCACTCAACGCAATCTGAATCGCCTCCTGCAAAGAGATTCTCAGCGTGTCCTGAGCTTTTGCGCCTGTTGTCGCCATAGTCAACAAAGCAAGCGCCAAAACGGGTTTCAAAAAGAATTTCATTGATTTATACCTAATTTTAATGTTATATTATCTTATTCAATATCCTACAGAGACCTCTTATCCCTGTTTTTTGGACTTGCAAAAGTATTCTTTTTTTTCCAAATAATAAACAATATTAGAACACCTTTAAGCATAAATAACACCTATTTACTACAAAATCATACTTTTAGACTGTTCTTAAAAAGAACAAGCAGAAACGTTCGTCCAAAAGTTCTTGAACAGTTTTTTGGCCTTAAAAGATACAGTTTATAATTTTATTTGTATTTTTGCCACCAATTTATTAGAAATTAGTTTTTAAATTAAGGAAAAAGATTATGGTCAAGATTACAAAAGAAGCCGCTTTGCTTTATCACTCTCAAGGCAAACCGGGGAAAATAGAGGTTGTACCTACCAAGCCGTACAGCACTCAGACAGACCTTTCATTGGCATATTCTCCTGGAGTAGCCGAACCGTGTCTCGAAATCGAAAAAAATCCACAAGATGCCTACAAATATACTGCAAAAGGAAACTTGGTTGCAGTTATTTCTAACGGTACAGCCGTTTTAGGTCTTGGCGACATAGGCGCTATGGCCGGCAAACCGGTAATGGAAGGTAAAGGCCTACTCTTTAAAATATACGGTGGAATCGACGTTTTTGACATCGAAGTTAATGAAAAGGACGTTGACAAGTTTGTGGAAGCCGTTAAAGCCATCGCCCCCACTTTCGGAGGTATCAACCTGGAAGACATCAAAGCTCCTGAATGTTTTGAAATCGAACGTCGTCTGAAGGAAGAACTTGATATTCCTGTGATGCACGACGACCAACATGGAACGGCTATCATATCGTCAGCCGGTCTTCTGAATGCCCTCGAAGTGGCCGGAAAGAAGATTGAAGACGTAAAAATCGTTGTCAATGGCGCAGGTGCCGCCGCCATCTCATGTACTAAACTGTACGAAGCATTGGGTGCTACCCACGAAAATATCATCATGCTCGACTCTAAAGGGGTAATTACCAGCGATCGTGAGAAACTTGATGCTACCAAACGTTATTTTGCTACTGATCGTCGAGACATTCATACATTGGAAGAAGCCATCAAGGGAGCAGACGTATTCCTCGGTCTTTCTAAAGGTAATGTCTTGACACAAGATATGGTCCGTAGCATGGCCAGCCATCCGATTGTATTTGCATTGGCCAACCCGGTACCTGAAATTTCTTACGAAGATGCAATGGCAGCTCGTCCGGATGTCTTGATGTCTACCGGTCGTAGCGACTACCCTAATCAGATTAACAATGTTATCGGATTCCCTTATATTTTCCGAGGTGCGTTGGATGTAGCTTCTACCGCTATCAACGAAGAAATGAAATTGGCCGCCGTTCGTGCCATTGCAGGATTGGCTAAACAACCGGTACCCGATGTCGTAAACGAAGTCTACCACGTAAACAACTTCACTTTCGGTCCGGATTACTTCATTCCGAAACCGGTTGATCCCCGTTTGATTACAGAAGTATCTATGGCCGTTGCCAAAGCCGCAATGGATTCAGGTGTAGCCCGTAAGCAGATTACCGACTGGGAAGCCTACCGCCAACAGTTGAAGGAATTGATGGGACAGGAAAGTAAACTTACCCGCCAACTTCGTGAAACAGCCCGCCTCAACCCACAACGTGTAGTGTTTGCCGAAGGTATCCACCCCAACATGTTGAAAGCTGCCGTAGAAGCTAAGGCCGAAGGCATTTGCCAACCTATTTTGTTGGGCAATGATGAAGCCATCGGCAAATTGGCTAAGGAATTGGAATTGAATCTTGATGGTATCGAAATCGTCAACCTTCGCCATCCGAACGAAGCCGACCGTCGCGAACGTTATGCCCGTATCCTTTGTGAAAAGCGCGCCCGTCAGGGAGCTAACTTCCAGGAACTGAACGACAAGATGTTTGAACGTAACTACTTCGGTATGATGATGGTAGAAACCGGCGAAGCAGATGCTTTCATTACCGGTTTGTACACCAAATATTCCAACACCATCAAGGTAGCTAAGGAAGTGATTGGTATCCAACCGGAACATAAGCATTTCGGTACCATGCACATCCTCAACTCCAAGAAGGGAACCTATTTCGTAGCAGATACACTGATTAACCGTCATCCGGATACGGAAACCTTGATTGACATTGCCAAATTGTCAAAGAAGACCGTAGAATTCTTCAACCACAAGCCGGCAATGGCCATGATTACCTACTCCAACTTCGGAGCAGACACCGAAGGAAGTCCATGCAAGGTACATGATGCAGTAGATTACATGCAGAAAGAATATCCGGACTTGGCTATCGACGGTGAAATGCAGGTGAAGTTCGCTTTGAATACAGAGTTGCGCGATGAAAAATATCCGTTTACCCGTTTGAAAGGTCAGGAAGTCAACACCTTGATTTTCCCGAATTTGAGTTCGGCCAACGCCACCTATCAGCTCATTCAGTCGATGAGTAATGAAACAGAGGTTATCGGCCCGATTCAGATGGGATTGAACAAGCCGATTCACTTTACTGACTGTGAAGCCTCGGTAAGAGACATTGTGAACATCACAGCAGTTGCGGTCATTGATGCGATTGTAGAGAAAAAATTGAGAAACAATTAAAAAACATGGCGGTGTATCAGTTTAAGGAATACACCGCCATTCTTATTATATATAATATGAGAAAGCCACTATCAAATGCGCAAATTGTTCTTCTAACATTGTTATGGGTAGCCATCTGTTTTATCGTCTTGACAGGTACCCCACGTATAGACGGCCCGCTGATTCTGACTTTAATCATCTCCGGAGCATTGGTTTTCATTCCAATCGCCCAATCAATCAAAAGCAGAAGAAAATAACTTTTTACTCACAAATCATCTGCATATTTAAACAATTTGATACTTCAAATTGTATTTTATAGTAAATTTGTTGCTAAATTAAATTATAATAAATATTTTTGCGCCAACAAATTTACAGAAACTATCATTAAAACAAATAGATTATGAATGCAGCAAAGGTATTAGAAGATTTAAAAAGAAGATTTCCCAATGAACCTGAGTATCATCAGGCAGTAGAAGAAGTTCTTGGAACTATTGAAGAAGAATACAATAAGCATCCGGAATTCGACAAAGCAAATCTCATTGAACGTTTGTGTATTCCTGACCGCGTTTACCAATTCCGCGTAACTTGGATGGACGACAAAGGAAACATTCGAACCAACATGGGTTATCGTGTACAACATAACAACGCCATTGGCCCCTACAAAGGTGGTATCCGTTTCCACGCTTCCGTTAACCTCGGTATTTTGAAGTTCTTGGCTTTTGAACAAACATTCAAGAACTCATTGACAACTCTTCCGATGGGTGGCGGCAAAGGTGGTTCCGACTTCTCTCCACGTGGCAAGAGCAATGCAGAAGTCATGCGTTTCTGTCAAGCTTTCATGTTGGAATTATGGCGTCATATCGGCCCGAACACCGACGTTCCTGCCGGCGACATCGGCGTAGGTGGTCGTGAAGTGGGCTATATGTTCGGAGCTTATAAGAAATATACTCGCGAATTTACAGGTACTTTCACCGGTAAAGGTCTTGAATTTGGCGGTTCTTTGATTCGTCCGGAAGCAACCGGTTATGGTAATGTGTATTTCTTGATGGAAATGCTCAAAACCAAAGGTATGGACTTGAAGGGTAAGACTGTCTTGATTTCCGGTTCGGGTAACGTAGCTCAATATACAGCTGAAAAAGTTCTCCAGTTGGGTGGTAAGGTATTAACTATGTCGGATTCTGACGGTTATGTCTACGATCCGGATGGTATTGACCGCGAAAAGTTAGACTATATCATGGAATTGAAAAACTTGTATCGTGGCCGTATTCGTGAATACGCTGAAAAATATGGTGTGAAGTATGTACCTGGTGAAAAGCCCTGGGGCGAAAAGGCAGATATTGCTCTTCCATCTGCTACTCAGAACGAGCTGAACGGCGACCATGCCAAAATGTTGGTAGCCAACGGTGTTATCGCTGTTTCCGAAGGTGCTAACATGCCTTCTACTCCGGAAGCCATCCGCGTATTCCAAGAAGCTAAGATTTTGTATGCTCCGGGTAAGGCAGCCAACGCCGGCGGTGTATCTGTATCCGGCCTTGAAATGAGCCAGAACTCTGAACGCTTGTCGTGGAGTGCAGAAGAAGTGGATGCCAAGTTGCACTACATCATGGAAAATATCCACGAAAACTGCGTGAAGTACGGTACAGAACCTGACGGTTATGTAAACTATGTAAAGGGTGCAAACGTAGCCGGCTTCATGAAAGTGGCCAAAGCAATGATGGCGCAAGGTGTCCTCTAAGACTGATACGAGCATAAACTAAATTATTATAAAAGTACATACATTCCTGCCATTGGGATTCCAACTTACTAAAGATCAGCGGAATACAATGGCAGGAAGTTTGTTTTTTGCTTACACTCCTGCAAGCAATGTCTCGCCTAAGAATGAGACTTGCTGCATTGCCCTACGAGACTTGCTCCATCGGCTTGCGAGACTGCAAGTGTAAAATGACACGAATGGCAGGAGAGAAAACAATTCCTGCCATCAGAAACATCAGTAAGTCAGCCGTTTATTTCCAAAATTGCAGGAATGCAAGGAGTTTATTTAAAATACAGAATCTCCCCAAAAAACTCTTTGGAGAAACGATTAAAGTTCTTTGGTGCGTGAAAGGTTTCTCCAAAGAGTTTTTTTTCAGACACCAAACCCTATTTCACACACTCAACGGATAAAGTTATCTTTCAATAAAACCGTATTTTCCGGCGCATCTAAGTAGACACCCCAGGGACGACAACGATAGATATAGCAAGAATCCATCGTAACATCCAACATTCCAATGGCCAATGAATCCTTAATCGAGGATAAATGGATACCTCCTCCCGGGATATTACCATCCGTATCACCCAACACATCATGTACTGTCAGTTTAGAAAGCTCAATGTGGCAAGCATGTTCGCTATCCGTAACCTGAATCCATATCCCTTTCCGCCCGGGAGTAGCTTCTCTTCCCTTGTTCATGACTTCCAAATTGGCTATTCTCCAATATTTATTGCCGTTCAGCAAGATGGTATATAGTTCCTTACCGTCTCCATTCAATAAAGGATCTCCCCCTTCTCCATATTTATCTATCCAGATAGGTGAGTCGTTCGTACCATCTCCGGATGGGCTGAAACTTCCAACATATTCTGTACCCGACTTAAACAATATTTTGTCGCCCGGTTTGAAAGTTACCTTGTTCAATCGAGCCAATGTTTTCCAAGCCTGCGCCGGTGATGTACCCGAATTGGCATCATCCCCTGTTATACTATCCAAATAATAGCAATTAGAGGATGTACACGAACTCAAATATAGTCCAATCAACCACACTATCCAATACAAGTATTTCATATCTTTTTCTTTTGCTACAAAAGTAGAAGAAATGCTCAACAAAGGTGTCATTTCCTATATATTCCTGCCTCACCTCCTGTCCAAAATTCAAAAAAGTAAGTCAAATTTTGTCTTATCAACTCATCTATTGTCTATTTTCTCCTCTAAAATTTGCATCTTTTACATAAAAGCGTACTTTTGCAAGAAAAAGAAAACAAGATGTATCGTTTCCTAATCTTATTCGCCTATTTATCGTTGTGTTTAACCGGATATGGCCAACTCCATATACCGGCATCCAACTACTCCTTTCATCAAATATCATTGAAAGAAGGACTGTCCCAATCATACGCCCAAGCCATTTTATTAGACAGCAAAGGAACGTTATGGATAGGAACCAAAGGCGGATTGAACCAATACATTCAGCAACAACTCAAGGTTTTCTTACATCATCCGGAAGAACCCGCTTCCATCCCCCACAATCAGATTCATCATTTGGTAGAAGATTCTGTCGGCACCATTTGGGTATCTACCGCCAACGGGATTGCTACCTATAATTATCAAGGAGATGAATTTACCCTTATCAGCAGAAGCGTTGCCTACTCTTCTTTAAAGACGGAAGGAGGTATCTTGTTTGGTGGAGATAACTTTATCCTCCGATACAACTACCAACTGAAGAACATCGAACGAATTTATCTTAGCCCCACAGAAAGCACCAACAACCCAACGCTTTACAGAGTCCAACGCTTGATTCCCTGGGGGAAAGACCAAGTATTGGTAGGAACCAGACAAAAAGGAATCTACTTATTCAACTTGACAACTCATGAGTTCAACCCTTTTATAACGACTCCCCGTCCCTTATTGATGTCTTTATATGTGGCCTCAGACAATAAGGTATATACTTCTCATTACGGACATGGTTTGTACTGTTACGATCGCACAGGGAAAGAACTTGCTCACTATACTACCTCAAACTCTCAACTTACCAATAACTACATTCTTGACATTACTGAGTACAAAGACAAGTTATGGTTAGCGACCGATGGTGGTGGAATTTGCCTTCTTCCACTTGCCGGAGGAGAAATATCGTCCTTACAACAAATTTCGGGAGACAATGCTTCTCTACCCGGCAATTCTATCTTGACTTTATACAAGGACAATGACGGGAATTTATGGGCCGGAAGTGTACGGGAAGGTATCTTCATCATCAAAGAAAGCTACATCCGTACCTTTCAAGAAGCCCCATTGGGGATTCCTTTTGGCCTCAGCGAAAAGTCGGTTATCAGTATCTACAAAGAAAACGAAGAAAATGTATGGATAGGAACAGATGGTGGAGGAATCAACCTCTATTCTCCTCAAAGCAATCGGTTCACTCATTATCCGCAAACACAAGGCGATAAGATAACGTCGGTTACCCGATTCTCGGACGATGAGCTATTGGTTTCGATATACACGCGAGGCTTTCTCCGTTTCAACAAGAAGACAGGAGACTATCGTCCATTTACTGTGGTAAACGATAGTATCAATCAACTGGAATGTTTCTATGGGTATCTTCCATTAGCACACCGCGTAAGTGATGACAAGATTTACATCACCGGCTTCCACCTTTGGGCTTATCATGTTTCCAGCAATACATTCCATCCGATTCATCTGGCAGATTCCACCCTTTCCAATGTAGCCTTAAAACTGGCATACGCCAATGACAGCGTAGCCCTATTTACCCGTAACAATTATGCCTACATCGGAGACCTTCAAACCGATACGATAAGGTTCGGGTTCGAGATTAACAAAGAGGAAAACATTTCTGCGGTTGCAATAGATCACCGTCAACGTATATGGGTAGGCACCAATCAGGGGTTGGGCTACTACGACATGATAGAAGGAAAATTCCATCACATCCCTACCAAACTATTCAACAACATATCCTTTTTGACCACCGATTCTACCGGTCGTCTATGGATATGCGCCCAGAACATTCTGTTTACGTATGACACCGAGAACGACAAATTTACGATTTGGAACCAGTCTGACGGTTATACACCCAACGAAATACTTCCGACTTTTCAAAAGCAAGCGACCAACAGCTCTATTTATTTAGGTGGAACAGAAGGATTAGTCGAAATTCAACCAGAAAAACTTCAAGCACATCAACTTGTTACCCCAAAGATCGGACTTACTGATGTACATTTCAACGGAACTTCTCTCCGCAAACATCTAAACAGCAATACCATACACATTCCCTGGGATTATCTGTCTCTGTCCATTTCCGTTCAAGTAAAAACGAACGATGTTTTTCAAAAGAATCTTATCCGTTACATCATCCGCAAAGGAGAAAACGAAAGATACCATGAAAGCTATGATCCGACAATCAGTCTGACAACCTTATCGCCTGGAGAATATAGTGTCTGGGCTTCATGTAACATGAAAGACGGAAACAATACAGAGCCTACGCACTTGATTGATATTATTATCACACCTCCCTGGTACAAAAGTACGTGGTTTCTGATTCTGGTGATTTTGGCATTTGTGGCACTCTCTATCTATACTCTTCTTTATATGAACCGTAAAAAGGAAGCCGCTGTGAAAGAAGAGATTGAGCAATATAAGCAACAAATGGACGAGGATAAAATCAACTTTTTGCTTAACCTCAGTCAACGAGACAAAGAGTTCATGACTAAATTGAACAACCTCATTACCGACCATTTATCTACCGAAGATATTACCATCGAGTTTTTGACAGATAAATTGGCCATGAGTCGTGCTTCTCTCTACAGCAAAGTCAAGGATTTGACCGGACTAGGAGTGAATGACTATGTAAATCGTTTACGCATTGAGAAGGCTATCGAGTTATTAACCAACACCGATATGTCCATCAATGACATTTCCAACGAAGTCGGGTTTACTTATCCGCGTTACTTCAGTACCCTTTTCAAGAAAGTAAAAGGTATGACACCTACCCAATTCAAGGAACAGATAAAATTAAAAGAAATTAAATAATCTAACCCTATCATACCTTTGTGCGTTTCATAGATGATTCAAACGATTATTTATGAAACTTAAAGAACTGATATTCATTGCTACCGGCTTGCTGGTACTTACTTCTTGTATTCGTAAGGAAGCTCCTAATCAAGAAGCCGACATTTTGCGTTGTATCCTTCCCGCCGAGATTCTGGCAGACAAAAGCATCGACTATTCCCTTCCTTTCGATACCGAATTGAAAGCCTATCCGATTTACATAGAAGTAAAAGGAGAAACCAACCTTTCCAACTTAGCCCCACAATTTGAATTGTCTACCGGAGCCACCATTCAGCCGGCCAGTGGAAGCTACCAGGATTTTACTTCTCCCGTTTACTATACAGTAACCTCGGAAAGTGGAACGGAACACCGGCCTTATGCCATAATCATCCGGTACAAGCAAACAGAACAAATTCCAACTGATTATCATTTTGAACATGTGGAATTATACGACAACTACTACATCTTTTACGAAGAGACCGATAATGATGGCCGATTTACATGGGCAAGTGGTAATCCGGGATATGCCCTGACCGGTAAAGCAAGTTCACCTTATGACTTCCCTACAACCATCAGTCCGGATGGTTATATTGGGCATTGCGCCAAACTAACCACCCTGCTAACCGGAAGCTTGGGCGAAAAAGTAGGAAAACCCATTGCCGCCGGCAACTTGTTTATGGGAAAGTTTGAATTACTCAATGCGTTAGGCGATGCATTGTCTGCAACAAAATTCGGAGTACCCTTTTATCATCGTCCTACCCAACTGACCGGATACTTCAAGTATCAATCCGGCCCTCAGTTCTACGAAGACGGGAAATATACTTCTAATAAAAAAGACACGTTCAGTATTTATGCACTCTTTTATGAAAAGACAAATGAAATGCCTTTCATGGACGGACATCTGCCGGCCAACCATTTTGAATCCCCCAACATGGTAGCATTAGCTCAATTAGATAAAGCACAAACCATTGAAACCGAAGTCTGGACTTATTTTGAGATTCCATTTGACTATACTCGTTACAACCTTCCCGTAGATACCGACAAACAGCAAAACGGAGAGTATTACCTCAGCATTGTTTTTGCTTCGAGTAAAGATGGCGATGAATTCAGAGGAGCCCCGGGAAGTACATTAATGATTGACGAAGTGAAACTGATTTACGAATAAACAAGAACTGTTATGAAAAGATACATTCTTTCCTTAATTACCGGTCTGTCCGTATGGACACTCTCGGCACAAGAACATCGCAGAGAAACATTCATCAAATCCTTGTTACACGATTGGGAATACGAAGTGATTACAGGATTTCAGATAGGAGGTATGGCACCCATTCCTTTACCTCGTGAAATACGGGAAATCGAATATTACAGTCCTACCTTATTACCCGGAATCGAAGGACGTATGACCAAATGGCTCGACAGAAACAAAAGATGGGGAATGACAACCGGAATAGGAATAGCAAACAAAGGTATGAGTACCCGGGCGCAAGTCAAAAGTTACAGCATGGAAATTATAGGCAATGACAACAGTCGGCTGAAAGGAAGTTGGACGGGAAAAGTACAAACCAAAGTACGCAACACTTATCTTACCTTCCCTCTATCTGCTGTCTATAAACTTCGACCAACTTTCCATATTCAGAGTGGGTTTTACTTCTCCTATTTACTGAAAGGAAAATTTCACGGAAAAGTATATGAGGGATATTTACGCAAAGACACTCCAACGGGAGACAAAATCAGTTTCGACAACGGAGCCACAGCCTTGTATGACTTCTCAGACAAGTTGCGCCGGTTTCAATGGGGTATTCAGGTAGGAGCCGACTGGCAAGCCTTTAAACAGATAAAGATTCATGGAAACTTGACTTGGGGATTGAACGACATCTTTCACAGTCATTTCCAAACCATTTCTTTCCCCATGTACCCCGTCTTTCTACATATAGGTATAGGATATGTTTTGAAATAAGTCGTCCGCTCAAACATAAAAAAGTCAATAAGGATAAACATAAGCGTTCTCCTTATTGACTTTTTTTAAACCGTTTCTAAACAGATTATTTACGTCCTTCGTAATCGACCTGAATGGAACCGATACCCGGAATATTCGATACTGTAATATCCACATCCAATGTATTTCCATCGGCCTCTCCATTCACAACAACGGGGAGTACAACATCTCCTAAAGCAGCCACCGTAACTTGAGAACTTCCGTTCAGATTCAAGTCATCCGTATCAGGGGTTACAGCGCAATTGGCACTAATATCTCCGATAGGCAAATCTCCAAACGCAAAGTCTTTCAATTCTAATTTCACAGTACGGTCATCCACTTTAGAAAGGACGATTTGGGTGTTCGGAACACTTGTACCCAATGTTTGCAACACGCCGCTGTACGTTCCGGTTATTTCGTTTACCGATAGACTCTTTTTAGAATCATCATCGTCACTACAAGCAGTAAACACGCAAAAGGCACACGCAGCCACCCAAGCATAAAAAATAAGTTTTTTCATAAGAAAGTTTAGTTAAGTTAAGTGTTAGTTTTATATAAATACATTTCAAGCTATTCTTCCGGCATCATCACGACGCCCAATTTCTTCTTTCCATCCATCTTAACCACAATCGGCTTTTCAAAACGGACATGGCGAAGATATTTCGTTTCTTCCACCGCTGGGAGTCCGTCTAAAAATGCCTGATTGTAAATACCATCATCCATGTAAGAGTTAATCGTAAAATAACCCACTCCAAAGGAAGTCAGGTTCTGGAAGAAATGAGTTCCTTGACTTGGATCTACCCGATAATTGGTTAGGCCGGCCTCAACAATAACACGAGCTGCCGAAATATGTGGCCATTTCACCGGAATACCCAACCACGAATCACTGCTTCCCCAACGTCCGGGACCAACCAATACGTAATGTTTTCCTTCATCCAAAAACTTACGATTTAATTTCTCTATTTCGTAAGCAATAGACGGATTGTTTCCAGCATTGTATCCATCCGTTTTTACATAAATCAAGTCATGTATATCTTCCATGATGCCATGTCCTAAAGAATTAAAGCTTTTCAATAAAACATTTTCTGTAGGAATAAGGTTCAAATCTTCCGATAAATC
>JAFTSK010000073.1 GCA_017467385.1 Bacteroidaceae bacterium | reverse complement strand
GTGAATGTTTTTACAAAGGTAGTAAAAAAGCAACAACTACCAACGCCATTGAATAGAAACCATGAATGTACGAGGACGAATCTTTATCCACGAGGTGTAACTTTTGATATCCGAGTAGGTGGTGTACCGGTATTCTTGTTGATTGAACAGATTGTTGAGGCTTACCATCAATCGGCATTTCCCAAGTCGGTATTGCAACTCAAGGTCGGCCAACCAGGTGTGCGTGCTTTCATCGGCAGTCAGTTCGTTGTAATAATGTTCTCCGGCCAGATTCAGCTGGAGAGTATTGAAGCTTATACCTATATTTATTTGTTGTTGGACGTTCCATAAAACGGGCAGTTCGGAAGTATGACCTATCTCGGTTTGATTCCGACTGATGCCTGCTTGATAAATAGTCGAAAGCCAGTTGGTCGGATTCCAGTTTAGTTGGGGCTTTAGGTAAAGTTGCTTACTTCTGTAGGACTGTATGATGTTTTGTCCTGCTTGTATGCCTTTGATGTAATTCCAGGTAATCTCTATGGACGATTTTAGGTTCCAGTCGTAGAATCCTTTGGAGAAGACACTTTTGGCCTGATAATTTTCTGTGTGGTTTTGATGGCTGATTGGACTGACTATGATGTCCTTCCCCTTGAACTCACTATGTAGCAGGTAGTCTCTTTGAAGGTTGAAATGACTGAGTGTCAGCGTCCAGAAGAACTCCTTGACGGGGCGTTTGTATTCTGTGTAAAGCGTGTAGTTCTGTTGTATGTCGGTAGAGAGACTTCGGGGTGTATGTTTCCGGGTACGATAATCCGTTCGGTAGGCTTCCGGATAGAAATCTTCGGGACTGTCTGAATGATGTTGTAAGCCGGCATACATCCGAAAAGTCCAGCGGGTACTTGGCTGATAGCGTAGAGAAAGGTTGGGATTGAACCACCAACTGTTGTGCTGCTGGTTAGGGTGTTGCTCCCATGCGATATCCGGCGTAATGTTTATACGGAAATCTCCTTGTTCCCAACTGATGGAAGGGTGTGCATAAAGTTGTAGTCGGTGTGTCTTGAAGGTAGCAGTTTGTCGGATGAAGGTTAGCCGTCCGTTTATGCCCGATGTCAATTCGATTCCCCAGCCGTTCCTTTTGCGTAGGTAATAGAAATGATTGTCCGTATAGGCTTGTTGTACGTCTATATGTTGGGAAATGTCAGAAAAGGAGAGGGAGGAAGGACGGTTGGTATAGTGCAGATACGAACGGATTCCCCAAGTATATGCTTTTTTATTGGTCAGGAGACTGAATTGGTTTTCTATTTCCACGTTTTTCTTCCGGATCTGTTGTGTCAGTTCATAATCGCCGTCCAGCTGAAGAAAAGCCTTGTTCCGACTACCTTGAAACGTCAATAGATTCCGAATGAAAGATTGTTCCCCGTTTCGTTCATAATCCCAATCGGCACGTAGTAAGTCGGTTTGCTGGCGATGATTTTGACGGTTGTCAAAATGAATCGTGTCCGAGGTATAAAAGTAGCTTTCTTGCGTTCCTTGTGTGCGTTGCTGCTCATCGTGCAGATAGCGTAAGGAGAGTCTGTTCTGTTGTTCATCATCTTTACGGTAGATACGGTTGAGAGAAAGTAGATGGGTATTGTTGTCCAATAATCTTTCCTTCTCCAATGGCATGGAGAAAGCAGGAATCTCTATCAACGAAGGAACTTCATCGGTGTCCTGCACTTCGCTTGCTGTCAGTTGGTTAAGTTCGGTGGCTATGTCCTTGCCGGAATGGTTGCCCTTGTATGTGTACAAGCCTTGCTTACCTTTGGCTAATTGTAAGGCGTTGATTCCTGTGTGGAACACTTCTTCTTCTCCGTAGCCGATACCCGCAAAAGCGTTCCAAATCCATTTGTCTCGAACTTCGGGTTTCAGTTTCAGGTTTAAGGCAACATTCTCTGTTGGTACCTTGTTCCGAAGCGAACGAACGGGCTGAAAGCGTTCGATGATTTCGGCACTTTCTACTGCATCAGCTTTCAGGTTTTCGTTGACTTGGTTATAGCTACCACCGGTTACATCCATTCCTTCTACGAAGAAGTGGCTGATAGCCTTTCCTTGATAACTGATTTTTCCGCTATTTTCGTCCACGTCAATGCCCGGAAGCTTTTTCAGAACCTCTTTGATATTGTTGTCTTTGCTGTTGGCAAATCGGGAAAGGTCGTATTTGATAGTGTCCTGGCGCATGGAAATCCGTCCACCTTTGATTTCCACTTCTTTCAGTGTTACGGCCTCGGCTTCCAATTCAAAAAGCATTTCTTTCCCTTCTATGACTTGTCGTTTTTCTTTCTTGTAGCCCAAGTAAGTTACTGCAATATACAGGTTAGCCGTTTCTTTTTTCTGAAAGTTGAAATGTCCTTCCGCATCAGTAATGGCGTAATCAATTATGCCATCGGATGTGCCTCTGTGTAGGGTTACGGTGGCGGCAGAAAGCGGCTCACGAGTAGCTTTGTCGGTTACTCGTCCGTAGATGTCTGTTTGTGCTTGTACATTCAGCATACATCCGAAGGCATATAATAGTAGAATTGTCGTTTTCATGTCTTTATTCGCTTAATTCGATGGGATTATAGGGTAAAGAATAGTTCTTGACAGGATTTCCGTTTGCGTCATGCACCTTGAAGATAACGTTGGGAGAAGTGGCGGCTACGAATCCGACCGGATCTTTCATCATTCGTTCGTACATTTTGTTCAGCTCTTTGCGCGAAAGTCTTTCCCGTTTCTTGGTGTTGATGAGGATAGGACTGTCTTTCTTTCCTTGTTCCAACCCTGTACAAGTGAATGTGAAGTGTCCTCGGTTGTCTGTTGCTTTCAGAATGAGTCCGGGCAGTCCGTATAACTTCCAGGGGCCTTCGGAAACGGGGATGTCAAGGGTGTACCAAGCCGTATAGCTTCTTCCTTTGAATGTACAGACGGCTTTCCTACAAGGGTAGGAGAGAACGGTGGCCGTATCGGGAAAAAGTTGCCATTGGGGGCGTTCGTTCTTCTCTTCGCAAAGGATATTGGTTGTAACGATACGATCGGTGGTTGTAACCTTGCCAGTCGGATAGTTCTTGTAAATCTGGTAGGTTATGTTGCCATTGCCGAATGCTCGTGCATGTTCATTGATGGTTTCTTGGGAAACTCCCGAGGTAAAGTCGGCAAATAGGGTGGAGTCTCTCAGATAGACGGTGTAACTGTAGCACTTGCTTACCTCCTGTCCGATTTCTAACATTAGGGTTTCTTTCAACGGCTCTTTGAGTTGCTTTTCGTCGGTGCTGTCTTTGACGTAAGCCAACTCGTATTGTACTTTCAACCGCAACCGGTCAATGCTGTCGCTTTGCAGGGTTTCACTGGTGTCGACGACGCTGATTTGTGCTTTCATGCCGAAGCTTGGCAGAAGCAACAAGAGGAATAGAAAAATCTTTTTGTTCATGTTTGTTAGTTGTTTGAATGTTAAGAAAACATCGCAAATGTAACGTCTTCTCTTATCCCTACTCTACAAAAGTTATTACTGAAATATTACTCTGCGAAAAAAACGTTGCTTCGTGTACCTTTTAATCAGGGAACTTTCTTTACCTTCGCTTCCATAAAGAATAAGGCATGGAAAAGAATATCAGAATCGTGTGGATACTTACCGTCATTACAGCATTGCTAATGATAGGTGGACAAGGATATTGGCTCTACAACCAATACAATTATTCGGCTGATGAATATATGCAGGAACTTCACAAGCAGTTGGAGGAATTGGAAGAACAAGAACTACAAATACGCTATTTACGTAGTGAGGAAGAGAAAGGTCCTTCTCAGCGGATATCCATTTCGTATAACTCGTTGATAAAGTCTTCGGCAGACAGCCTGAAATTGCCTAAAATAACTTCCGATACGTCTATCCTTTTCTACTATACGTTGGCAGAGGTGGAGTCAATCAATGTGGATTCATTGCTACAAAAAGGTAAAGCGTGGCTGAAAAATGATTCGATACTTATTTGCGATAGCTTTCAAGTGCAGAATATGCCCGACGATTTACTCTTTAACTCTTCCTTGCGTCATACCTTACAATATACTTGTCCGTTTAGTGTAGCTTTGTTCGACTCTTTGACACAAAGTAAGGGAATCCGTATGGAAAATGTTCGGCAAACAGTTTCTGATACACTAATCTGGCATGGAAGTTACCATTCTTATCGGAAGGGATTGGTTCATGTCATGAAAATAGATTATCCGTATTGCCCTTTGACAAAGGAGGTGCTGACCGGAGAGATTGCAGTTCCTCTTCCACCCTTGTTGAAACAGATGATGTGGCAGTTGGTTGGTTCATTGTTGCTTATCCTATTGTTGGTGTACTGTTTGGTGTATCAGATACGCACTATCCTGAAGCAATGGAAGGTGGACGAGCTTCGGAAGGGATTCGTGAACACTATGATACACGAACTGAAACGGCCGGTGCAGACGCTGAAGATGTGCATCGCCTTTCTGAACAACAAACCGATGCGTACCGATGAACAGACGGTAGATGCGGTGGTACAAGATGCGATGTTTGAACTCGATAACTTGTCGGCTTATCTCTTTAAGGTGCGTGAACTGACTCGGGCGGATGATGAACACACTCTTCTTTCGATACGCAGGTTCGATTTGTCGGAGACGGTCGACAAACTCATTCGCCTGAACAATGCTTCGACCGATAAACTGATTCGTTTTGAAAGTACGTTTACGGAACGACCTCTTTGGATGACGGGCGATCCGGTTCACATAGCCAACTGCTTGAGCAATCTGATAGAGAATGCGATAAAGTATTCGGGTGCGGAGGTGTGTATCTCCGTTGAGGCTTCCTTATACGACCAATTGTTGCAGATAAAGGTTGCGGATAACGGTATCGGTATCCCACCACAGGAACAGAAACGGGTGTTTGAGAAATTCTATCGAGCGCAGAATATTCCCGATGCCAATTTGCCGGGTATCGGCTTAGGCCTGAGTTATGTCAAGCTTATAGTGGAGGCTCATCAGGGACACATCCGTTTGCTGAGTCATCCAGGGAAAGGAACAACATTCATCATCGAAATACCACAATGACCATGAAACCGCTGAAAATACTTTTTGCTGACGATGATTTGAAGTATGCCTTAATCCTTAAAAGGTTCCTTGAGGCCGAAAGATATGAGGTGTTTTATGCCGGAAACGGCCGTATCGCTTTGGAACAATATCCAGATGTGAAGCCTGACTTGATATTGCTTGACATTAACATGCCCGAAGTGAACGGCTACGAGGTAGCCCGTCGTATCCGTGAGACAGACAAGCAAACTTTGATTTTCTTCCTGACCGACCGCACCGACAAGACTGACCGCTTGGAGGGCTTCAAAGTGAAAGCAAACGACTATCTTTCCAAGCCTTTCTATCCCGAGGAGCTGATTGCCCGTATTCGTGAACGCTTCACTGGAACGGACGATGTACCGGCTGATGAAATCTATACTTTCGGCAACACCACCTTCGACTATGCCAACAACGAACTACGTACTTCGGCTCATAAAGTATTGCTCACTTCCCGTCAGGCAGAGATTCTGCGCTTGTTGGCTGTTCGTTTGAATACAGCAGTTAGTCGAGAAACCATCTTGGAGCAGGTGTGGGGCATGGCTTCACACACCAATTCGTTGGCTCTCAATGTGCAGATTTCTTATTTGCGGAAAGCTTTGCAAAATGATACTTCCGTACAGATAGATTCTCTGATGAAGAAAGGTTATGTGTTGAGGGGATAAAAGATTGCTTTCTTTTCTTGTTTTATGGATGTTTTCTTTATCTTTGTAGATACTTAAATCTAATACGAAGAATATGCAGAAACATACTTTTTTAGCTTTTGACTTGGGAGCAACGAGTGGTCGTTCGATTGTGGGTACTTTAACCGATGGAAAAGTAGAAATCAAGGAACTGACACGCTTTCCCAATGGCATTGTAGAACTTCATGGAAGATATTATTGGAATTTGATGGGGCTGTATCAGGCTTTGAAAGAAGGACTGGTGGCTTGTCATCGTGAGGGGATTGTTCCTCAGTCTATTGGAATCGACACCTGGGGCGTGGATGTCGTACCTATTGCGGCAGACGGTTCTATCCTAAGTATGCCACGTTCGTATCGCGATCCCTATACAGCAGGCATGCCGGAACGTTATTTTGAGAAGATTTCAAGAGAGAAGGTTTACCAAAAGACCGGTATTCAGATCATGAACTTCAATACATTGTTTCAGATTTATGCAGGGATGGAAACCGGATACACCCCGTTGAAACAAGCCGAAGAACTGCTTTTTATGCCGGACGCATTGGCCTATATGCTTACAGGTAAACGGGCTTGTGAATGTACCATTGCCTCTACGTCTCAGATATTGAACCCCTGGACGAAAGAATTTGACAAGGAATTGTTGGAAGCGGCAGGAGTGAAACCATCCATTTTCCGTAAGCCGGTGTTGTCGGGAACGGTGGTCGGACCGTTGACAGATGCTTTAGCCAAAGAAACCGGCATTGGCAAGGTAAATGTGGTGTCCGTAGCCGGTCATGACACCGCTTCGGCAGTGGCGGCCGTACCGGCTTGGGATACTCATTTTGCTTATCTGAGTTCAGGCACCTGGTCTTTAATGGGAATCGAAACGCAAGAGCCGATTATTACTCCCGAGACCTACGAAATGAATTATACCAATGAAGGCGGTGTAGAAGGAACCACTCGCTTCCTGAACAATATCTGTGGAATGTGGATTTTGGAACAATGCCGCAAGGAATGGGCTTCAAAAGGGAAGAATTACAGTTATCCTGAGATTGTTGAGATGGCTATGTCCGCCGAACCTTTTAAGGCATTCATTCAACCGGACGATGCTTCTTTTGCTAATCCTGCTTCCATGTTAGAGGCCATCAATGCATTCTGCCAAAGAACCGGCCAACCAGCTTTGGAGAATGATGCACAAGTAGTCCGTTGTATATTTGAAAGTTTGGCTTTGAGGTATCGGGAAGTGTTGGAAGGTTTGGATCGTGTAGCTCCATTTCCCATTGAACGATTACACATTATCGGTGGAGGCTCCAAAAATCATTTGTTGAATCAGTTTACAGCCAACGCCATTGCTCGTCCGGTAATTGCTGGTCCTTCGGAAGCGACTGCCATCGGAAATGTAATGATACAGGCAATGGGAGCAGGCATTGTGTCTTCTTTGACTGAAATGCGTTCCATCATTCGTGCTTCTATCGAGACAGAGGAGTATGCACCTCAGGCCGTTAAAGAATGGGAAGAAGCTTATCAAATCTTTAAAGATTTGGCTTAAACAGGATTTATAAAACGAGGATGTGTCGAAATGCACATCCTCTTATTTTTATCTCTTCACGATAATGAAGAAAGCTCTTCACGTAGGTGAAGAGGGCTTTCAACTTAGGTGAAAATCACTCTCCACCCACGTGGAAAAGAAAAAATCCAAAGCAGGGAAATAAAAAGAGGGTGTGTGAACCCCATACAGATGGTAACATTTTTACATAGGGGTTCCTGACACACCACGTTTACTCAGTAAAAGAATTACTGTCCCTGATGGTTATCTGATGAAGAGTAATTCCCGATATTTGGGTAACGTCCATAATTGATCGTCTACGATTAGTTCTAACTTGTCGATGTGATAGCGAATCTCCTCTAACATCGGGGCGATTTTATCGTGATATTCAATGGCTTTCTGCCGTTCATTGGTAATCTTGTTGGCTACCTTGCGAGCTTCTATTAAAGCCGATACATGTTCGTTGATAAATAAGGTGTGTTCAGCGATTTCTTCTATTAACTTTACATTTTCTCTTGATAGTAGAACCGCTTTGTCTGTTGGGAACAATTCTTTTAATTTATATACATTATCTATTAACTTGCTTTGGTATTCCGTAGCAATTGGAAGGATATGGTTTAAAGCCAAGTCGCCAAGTACTCGTGCTTCAATTTGAATCTTTTTGGTGTACATCTCCCATTTGACTTCATTGCGTGCTTCCAGTTCTTTTCGGTTCATGACGCCGGTTGCCTCAAACATGGCGATTGTTTCCGGTTTCAGGTAATTGTCAAAGATTAGCGGACAGCTTGTTTCACAATCCAATCCCCGCTTGGCAGCTTCGGCCTTCCATTCATCACTATAACCGTTTCCGTCAAAACGAATAGGTTTACATTCTTTGATATATTGGCGGATAACCTTGACAATGGCGGATATTTTGGCTTCTCCCTTGTTTATTAAAGTATCTACTTCTGATTTAAACTTGACCAACTGGTCGGCTAAGGCTGTGTTCAGTGCAATCATGGCACAGGCACAGTTTGCTTCGGAGCCTACAGCGCGGAACTCAAAGCGGTTGCCGGTAAAGGCAAAAGGTGAGGTGCGGTTTCGATCGGTGTTGTCAATCAACAATTCCGGAATCTGAGGAATGTCCAGTTTCATTCCATGCTTTCCGCTTAAAGTGATGAGATTTTCTTCTGCATTTTCTTCCAAATGATTAAGCACTTGCGTCAGTTGGGTTCCGAGGAAAGAAGAAATGATGGCCGGAGGTGCTTCATTGGCTCCCAAGCGATGGGCATTGGTTGCACTCATGATAGAGGCTTTCAATAATCCGTTATGATGGTAAACCGCCATAAGTGTATTGACGATAAAAGTAATGAACCGCAGATTTTCTTCAACGGTCTTTCCCGGCGACATAAGCATTATCCCCGTATCGGTGCCTAATGACCAGTTGTTGTGTTTACCCGAACCGTTGACTCCTTTGAATGGCTTTTCATGCAGTAATACTCGGAAGCCATGTTTGCGGGCTACTTTACGCATTAACGACATAAGAAGCATATTATGGTTGACAGCCAGATTACATTCTTCGTAGATAGGAGCCAATTCAAATTGGTTCGGGGCAACCTCGTTGTGTCGGGTTTTAACAGGGATACCCAATTCAAGAGCCTGGATTTCCAAGTCTTTCATGAATGCAGCCACTCGTTCCGGTATGGCACCGAAATAATGGTCTTCTAATTGTTGGCTTTTACTGGCCTCATGTCCCATCAACGTGCGTCCGGTTAATAACAAGTCAGGGCGAGCCGCATAGAGTCCTTCATCTACCAAGAAATATTCCTGTTCCCATCCCAAATAGGCTACAACCTTTTTCACTTCAGGATTGAAATAATGGCAAACGTCTACTGCGGCCTTGTTTACGGCACTCAAAGCCCTTAATAGAGGGGCTTTATAATCCAATGCTTCTCCTGTGTACGAAATGAATATCGTAGGAATACACAATGTATCGTCTACCACAAAAACAGGGGAAGAAGGATCCCAAGCACTATAACCACGTGCTTCAAAGGTATTACGAATACCCCCATTGGGAAAGCTTGAAGCATCCGGCTCCTGTTGAACCAATAACTTGCCTGAAAATTCTTCCAGCATGCCTCCTTTGCCATCGTGCTCAATGAAAGCATCGTGCTTTTCAGCTGTTCCTTCTGTCAACGGCTGAAACCAGTGAGTGTAGTGTGTAGCCCCTAAATCAGTAGCCCATTTCTTCATACCATTTGCCACTTCATCGGCAATGTTACGGTCAAGTGCGATTCCATTGTCTATGGAGTTTGTCAATTGGGTATATACCTTTGGGGGTAAATATTGAAACATCTTTTGACGAGTGAATACATATTTACCAAAGTATTCATCCGGTCTTCCTGACGGTGCTTCTACCGAAACAGCCTTTTTCTTGAAAGCTGTCTCTACTACTTTGAATCTTAAATTTGACATAATACCTATTGAAAACTAATTAAACAACCTCTTTATCTAAAACATGTTTTGTTTAAGTCTTTGCATGGCTTCCTCGCAGTCTTCACGTTTTCCGAAAGCTGTCAGGCGCACATATCCTTCTCCGCTTGGACCGAATCCGATGCCTGGAGTAACAACGACATTGGCTTTGTACAACATCTCTTCAAAGAATTTCCAGGAACTGATACCGTTCGGCGTTTTCAACCACAAATACGGTGCGTTCTCTCCTCCATATATCTTGCAACCGATGTTTTCAAATCCTTTTTTCATGATACGGGCATTTGTCATATAATAGTCGATGATGTCCTTGACTTGTTTTTTCCCTTCCGGTGTATAAATGGCCGCTGCTCCCCGTTGAGTGATATAACTGGTTCCATTGAATTTGGTACATTGTCGCCGGTTCCATAATTTATTCAAAGGAATTCGTTCTCCTGTCAATGTGCATGCAGTCAATTCTTTAGGAACAATGGTATATCCACATCGTACTCCCGTAAAGCCTGCTGTCTTGGAAAAGCTTCGGAATTCGATGGCGCATTTCTTGGCTCCCTTTATCTCATAAATAGAATGAGGTATCTGGGAATCCTGGATATAGGCTTCGTAAGCCGCATCGTATAGAATCAAAGTATCATTCTTTAGTGCATAGTTTACCCATTTCTTCAGCTCGTCTTTACTGATAACCATTCCAGTAGGATTGTTAGGGTAACAGAGATAAATGATGTCAATTCGGTGATCGGGTATCTGAGGAATAAAATTATTTTCACTCAAGCAAGGAATGTAGGTAACGTTACTCCAGCGTCCGTTTTCCAATGTACCAGCTCGCCCACACATGACATTACTGTCAATGTACACCGGATAAATGGGATCGGTAACTCCAATACTGTTATCATGACGCAAGATGTCTCCGATGTTTCCACAATCACTTTTGGAACCATCACTGATAAATACTTCTGCAGGAGTGAGTTGAATACCGCGAGAAGTGTAATCATGTTTGATGATGGCATCTATCAGAAAGTCATATCCTTGTTCTGGACCGTATCCTCGAAAAGTTTTGGCATTGGCCAATTCATCTACTGCACGGTGCATCGCTTCAATGGAGGCCTGAGGAAGCGGACGGGTTACATCACCAATGCCAAGACTGATGATGCGGGCACGAGGGTGAACTACTTTGAATGAATTGACTTTCTTTGCGATGTCTGAGAATAAATAGTTATCTGGAAGTTTCAGAAAATGTTCATTAACCAGTGCCATATTGATATTCTTTTAAGCGTTATTCTTCGATTTCTATTGTTCCCTCGAAAACTTTGACCGCAGGGCCTGTCATGTAAATGTGGTTGTCGGGTTCGTTCCATAAAATATGGAGGCTGCCTCCATCCATACATACCGTTGCCTCTCTTGCCGTCCTGTTTGTTAGAAATGCGGCCGTAAGTGCGGCGCATGCTCCTGTTCCACAAGCTTGGGTAATGCCGGAACCTCTTTCCCAGACTCTCACACGTAATTGTTGGTGTGATTGAACCTCCACAAATTCTACATTTGTTCTTTCGGGGAAAAGCGAATGATGTTCCAACAATGGACCGATGGTTTCCAATGGAATTTGTTGAATGTTGTCTACAAAGATGACTAAATGTGGATTTCCTATAGAAAGGTGTGTACCCTTAAAAGTATAATCGTCGATAGAGATAGAATTCTCTGTCCAATATATTTCGGGGATTCCCATATCTACGGTAACACTTTCTACTTTATCCTCATTTAAGTGGAGAGAAAGTGTTTTGATACCTGACTTCGTTTCTAAGGTAATGTCTTTTTTCTCTGTCAGATGATTGTCGTGTACATATTTACCAATGCAACGGCTGGCATTTCCACACATCATTGCTTCAGAACCATCTGCATTGAAAATCCGCATAGAGAAGTCGGCTTTGGAACTATTGCCGATTAATACTAACCCATCAGCACCGATGCCTGTGTGGTAACGGCTCCATTTAATCGCTGTTTCAGCTGGATGTAGGATAGGATGGATATTTGAATTGATATAGATATAGTCATTACCAATTCCGTGCATCTTTGTAAAACTGATTCTTCTTATCATAAAGTTTGCTTTAATTGGTTAAAGTTGACTTTTGTTTCTTCTAAACGCAAAAATACAATGTTTTTGTTATTTTGAAGAGATACCGGCTGATGAATGTATTTACTTTTAATGTAATCTGTTGTTTTCTTGTAAAGTCTAACTTTTACATTTTGAATTAACGTAAAAAACTACGTTTTTGTTATAAAATAAAACAAGGAAAATTTTTTAATGAAAATAAGTAAGATTTTCTTTTAGATTAGAAATCTTTCAAAACAAAAGAATAAAGATGTAAAATGTTTGTTTATTGTGTGATTTTGTTATTTCTTTGTCGTATATTTGTTCCGTAAAAAAGCGTTCGTGATAATCAATCAATAGATATATAATTAAGGTATAAAAAGATGGAAGTAATAAAGCATGAATGCGGGGTAGCAATGGTCAGGCTACTAAAGCCTTTGACGTACTATCAACAAAAATATGGTACATGGATGTATGGCTTGAACAAAATGTACCTTTTGATGGAGAAGCAACATAATCGCGGGCAAGAAGGAGCCGGCTTGGCTTGTCTCAAATTGGAAGCCAAACCGGGAGAAGAATATATGTTCCGAGAACGTGCTTTAGGTGCGGGTGCCATCACTGAGATTTTCTCAAAATTACCTCATCATCCGGATGAATCTTCGCCTTTTATCGGAAATCTGTATATGGGGCATCTTCGCTATTCTACGACAGGGAAAAGTGGACTTTCTTACGTTCATCCGTTTCTTCGACGGAATAATTGGCGAGTAAAGAACTTGGCTATCTGTGGCAATTTTAATTTGACGAATACGGATGAAATCTTTGCTCAAATTACGGCAGAAGGACAGCATCCCCGTCAATATGCAGATACTTATATATTATTGGAACAGTTAGGTCATCGTTTGGACCGGGAAGTCGAACGTTTGTACCAACAAGGCGAAGCGGAAGGATTAAAAGGAGTGGCATTGACCAAAGCCATTGAAGAACGTCTGGATTTACCTTTGATATTAAAAAGAGCAAGCAAGGACTGGGATGGCGGTTATGTGATAGCCGGTATTACCGGAAGTGGAGAGAGTTTTGCGGTACGTGATCCCTGGGGCATACGTACCGCTTTTTGGTATATGGATGAGGAAGTAATGGTACTGGCATCAGAACGACCGGTCATTCAAACCGTCTTGAATGTTTCTGCAGATAAAATCAATGAACTCCAGCCCGGTCAGGCCATTTGGGTAAATAAAACGGGTAAGATGCGTTTGATACAAATCAATCATGAAAAAGAAAAACGTGCTTGTACTTTTGAACGGATTTACTTTAGCCGAGGAAGTGATATAGATATTTATCGGGAAAGGAAGCGGTTGGGAGAAATGTTGGTGCCTTCTATTTTAGAGAAAATCAATTACGACATCGAACATACGGTCTTTTCTTTTATCCCCAATACGGCAGAGGTGGCTTTTTATGGAATGTTGGAAGGATTAGATAATTATTTGAATCAAACGAAAGTCCAACAGATAGAAGCGTTGGGGGCATATCCTAAACCGGAGGAAGTGGAAAGAATCTTGTCTAAACGTATTCGTAGTGAGAAGGTAGCCGTCAAAGATATAAAATTACGCACGTTTATAACGGAGGGAAATAGCCGGAATGACTTGGCTGCACATGTGTATGATATTACCTATGGTAGTATTGTTCCTTATATAGACAATCTGGTGATTATTGATGATTCCATTGTACGTGGTACAACATTGAGACAAAGTATTCTCAGTATTCTTGACCGTTTACATCCGAAGAAGATAATTATTGTATCTTCTTCACCTCAAGTGCGCTATCCCGATTATTACGGTATTGATATGGCAAGTATGGATCAGTTCATCGCTTTTAAGGCAGCAATGGCTTTGTTGCATGAACGCGACCGAAAAGATGTTATTGCCCGAGCTTACCATCGGTCTAAAAGTCAGGAATCATTGCCCAAAGAGCAATTACAGAATTTTGTGAAGGAAATATATGCGCCTTTTACTGACGAAGAAATTTCTGCAAAGATTGTAGAACTATTGATTCCCGAGGGGATACAAGCCAAAGTGGAAATAGTTTATCAAACATTGGACGGGTTACATCAGTCTTGCCCACAGCATTCCGGTGATTGGTATTTTAGTGGTAATTATCCAACTTCAGGTGGAGTAAAGTTACTCAATCAGGCGTTTATTAATTATATAGAAAAGGTATATCAATTTTAAGGTGTAAAGAATGAGGAACGTAACATTAATCCTTGATGACGGCAGTCGTTTTCAAGGCAAATCGTTTGGATTTGAAAAGTCGGTAGCAGGTGAGGTGGTATTTAATACTGCCATGACTGGCTACCCGGAGAGCTTGACCGATCCTTCGTATGCAGGTCAGTTGATGGTATTGACTTATCCATTGGTTGGTAATTATGGAGTACCTCCTTTTACTATTGCTCCAACGGGACTTGCCGACTATATGGAAAGTGATAAGATTCATGCAGAAGCGATTATCGTAGCTGATTATAGTAATGAGTATTCCCACTGGAATGCGGTGGAAAGTTTGGCTGATTGGTTGAAACGTGAACAGATACCGGGAATAACGGGAGTGGATACGCGGGAACTGACCAAAGTGCTACGTGAACATGGAGTAATGATGGGAAAACTCGTTTTTGATGAGGATAACGACGAAATACTTGATGCTACATATACCGGAGTAAACTATGTAGATAAGGTATCTTGTAAAAACGTGATTCGATACAATGAAGGGGCTGGCAAGAAAATAGTATTAGTGGATTGTGGAGTGAAAACGAACATTCTTCGGTGTTTGTTAAAAAGACAGGTTGAAATTATTCGCGTTCCCTGGAATTATGACTTTACTTCTTTGGCTTACGATGGATTGTTTATTTCCAATGGCCCGGGCGATCCTGATACTTGTGAAGAAGCTGTTTTGAATATTCGTAAGGCAATGGCTATAAGTGATAAACCGATTTTTGGCATTTGCATGGGAAATCAGTTGTTGGCGAAAGCAGGTGGAGCAAGTATCTATAAGTTGAAATATGGTCATCGTAGCCACAACCAGCCTGTTCGGATGGTGGGTACAGACCGTTGTTATATTACAAGTCAAAATCATGGTTATGCGGTAGACAACCATACATTGGGCGAGGATTGGGAACCGTTGTTCGTGAATATGAACGATGGCTCTAATGAGGGTATTCGTCATAAAACAAAACCCTGGTTCTCGGCTCAGTTTCATCCGGAAGCGGCTTCCGGACCTACCGATACGGAATTTTTATTTGATGAATTTGTAAACTTGTTGTAACGATGGAAAAGATAAAAAAAGTATTGTTGCTTGGTTCGGGTGCTTTAAAAATTGGTGAAGCGGGAGAATTCGATTATTCGGGTTCACAGGCTTTGAAAGCATTAAAAGAGGAAGGGATTGAAACGGTTTTGATTAATCCAAACATCGCGACTGTTCAGACTTCTGAGAATGTGGCCGATCAAATCTATTTCTTACCCGTAACTCCTTATTTCGTGGAGAAAGTCATTGAGAAAGAACATCCCGATGGAGTTTTACTTTCTTTTGGTGGGCAGACGGCATTGAATTGTGGGGTAAACCTATATCGGAATGGAATCTTTGAAAAATACCAGGTCAAGGTTTTAGGTACGCCGGTACAAGCTATTATGGATACGGAAGATCGTGAACTATTTGTCCGAAAGTTGGATGAAATTCATGTAAAGACCATAAAGAGTGAAGCGGTGGAAAGCATAGAAGAGGCTCGTCGGGCGGCTCGTGTTTTGGGGTATCCGGTCATTATCCGGGCAGCTTATGCTTTGGGAGGATTAGGTAGTGGCTTCTGTGATAATGAAACGGAACTGAATGTATTGGCAGAGAAAGCTTTTTCCTTCTCTCCGCAAGTCTTGGTCGAAAAAAGCTTGAAAGGTTGGAAGGAAGTAGAATATGAAGTAGTACGCGACCGGTTTGATAATTGTATTACTGTTTGTAATATGGAGAACTTCGATCCGCTTGGTATTCATACGGGCGAAAGTATTGTTATAGCTCCTTCGCAGACTCTTTCCAATAGTGATTATCATAAACTTCGTGAATTGGCCATTCGTATTATCCGTCATATCGGTATTATTGGAGAGTGTAATGTACAGTATGCGTATGATCCGGAAAGCGAGGACTATCGGGTAATTGAAGTGAATGCCCGATTAAGTCGTTCTTCGGCATTGGCCTCAAAAGCAACCGGTTATCCTTTGGCGTTTGTTGCGGCTAAATTAGGGCTGGGGTATGGCCTGTTTGATTTGAAAAATGCTGTTACTAAGACAACAAGTGCTTTTTTTGAACCGGCTCTCGATTATGTGGTGTGCAAAATACCTCGTTGGGATTTGGGTAAGTTTCATGGAGTTGACAGGGAGTTAGGCTCTTCCATGAAGTCGGTAGGTGAGGTAATGGCTATCGGTCGTACTTTCGAGGAGGCTATTCAGAAAGGGCTTCGCATGATTGGTCAGGGAATGCATGGATTTGTTGAAAATAAAGAATTGGTCATTGCGGATGTGGATAAGGCACTTCGGGAACCGACAGACAAGCGTATCTTTGTTATCAGCAAGGCAATGCGTGCAGGATATACGGTGGACCGTATTCATGAGTTGACAAAAATTGATCGTTGGTTCTTGCAGAAACTACAAAACATCATGAATACAAGCAAGGAGTTGCATGATTGTGGCCAATCTTGTTCTCCGGAGCTGCTTCGTAAGGCAAAGATACAAGGCTTTTCCGATTTTCAGATAGCAAGAGCCATTGGTCTGGAAACTTCTTATAGTGGAGAAGAGGCATCCATGAAGGTGCGTGAACTTCGTAAACAATGGGGGGTTCTACCGGTTGTTAAGCAAATTGATACGTTGGCAGCTGAATATCCGGCTCAAACCAATTATTTATACCTTACTTATAATGGCATAGCCAATGATGTGAACGATGGGGGAGACCGCAAAAGTATCGTCGTATTGGGAAGTGGTGCCTACCGTATTGGTTCATCGGTGGAATTTGACTGGTGTGGGGTACAGGCTTTGCAAACCATTCGGAAAGAAGGGTATCGTTCGGTAATGATTAACTATAATCCGGAAACCGTATCAACAGATTATGATATGTGTGATAGGCTTTACTTTGATGAGCTGACTTTTGAACGGGTAATGGATATTTTAGAAATGGAAAATCCGTATGGAGTTATTGTCAGTACGGGAGGACAGATACCCAACAATTTGGCTTTGCGTTTGGATGCCCAGAAGGTAAGAATCTTGGGTACCAGCGCCCGGAGCATCGACAATGCTGAAGACCGAGATAAGTTCTCGGCTATGCTCGACCGTATCGGTGTAGACCAACCTGAATGGCGGGCTTTGACTTCAATGGAAGATATTCAAGCATTCATTGATAAAGTGGGCTTCCCCGTATTGGTACGTCCTTCGTATGTGCTAAGTGGGGCGGCTATGAATGTATGTTCCAATCAAGAAGAACTGGAACGTTTCTTGACATTGGCCGCGAACGTAAGCAAGAAACATCCGGTCGTTGTTAGCCAGTTTATTGAACATGCCAAAGAAGTGGAAATGGATGCCGTAGCCCAACATGGAGAAATCATGGTGTATGCCATCAGTGAACATGTGGAGTTTGCCGGTGTACATTCGGGAGACGCAACCATTCAATTCCCACCCCAGAAACTTTACTTGGAAACGATGAGGCGTATTAAACGCATCAGTCGACAGATTGCGAAAGAACTGGATATTTCAGG
>JAFTSK010000072.1 GCA_017467385.1 Bacteroidaceae bacterium | reverse complement strand
TCAATTTCTGCAAAACTTTAAAATGGTTTCCGCAATAAGTAATGTATTGATAATCAGTTGAAAACTTGTAAATGATTTTCTTTTGCGGAAAATTCTGAAAATTTACGAGAAAAATAAATTGTAAATTCATTGTAATTCCGTTGTGGAGAAAAGAAAACAAACCGTCGGATTTTCGAAGAAAAGACGAATGAAGGAGTGGGTCAGGTTGCGAGTGCAACGAGAAACCTTTCCCGCACCTTCTCCCGATTTTCCTTGAAATCTAATATATCGGTAGAAAAAAGAAGCTACGCAATAGCAAACAAAGAAAAAGTATTAACCCATAATTAATTTATAAAATATATTTTTCTCTATAATTTTCCGCAAAAGAAAAAAAATAAAGAATATATAATAGATAAATATAAGTAAATCAGAAGATTATTGTTTTGCAGAAATTTTGCAGAAAGATTGCGGAGCTTTGCAAGAATGAAAATTATTCGCAAAAGTACCCGGTTTAAGTATCGTTAATGACTTGAAACCAGATAAATAGAACGAAAACTTGTTCTTTTGGAGTATAATCCATTTGAACCGTTCTATGAAAAAGAAAGAAAACAATCAGAAGTACGTAGTGTCTTATTTGAAGGTAAGCCCGTATATCAAGTCGTACATGGAGTGCAAGTATGGTAAGGTCATCTGTTTCCCGGCTATGTCACCTCATTATTCCTGTCTGTGCAGATATCTGGTCAACAATGCTTCAATGTCAGGCATTACCGAATTTGCATTCAGTGAGAATGCTTTCAATTACAGCAATCCGGATTCATTCTTTGTAGGATGCCCGTCAGAAGAGATAAAGGCGCAATGCATCGCCATCGCTCTTCCGAAAACCATATTCAGGGAATATCGTGAGATAGAAGTGAATGCTTATTGGCAGCTTTCCCGTACTGGGGCCATCGAGATGAGAAGATTATTGAAGAATGATTTCATGGTAGAGCTCTTCAAGTTCATAGACGACTGTATGACCAGAGCGCGTATCAATGGAACGAAGGCTGGGCGCGAACAATCGGTGGATGACTTCATCACGATGTTTGATATCGACATGAGCTGGCGCGAAACCCTTATCCGTTATGACCAGCGTGACCGCAAGAAGATCAGCCAGGAAATCGAGGCGCGACGAGAAAAGATGGAAGAATTATATGACAGACAATTTTGTTATACTTAACTTATTAATGAATGTGAAAAAGGCGACAAAAATACGGATAAATGTCGCGAATGTTGTCGCCTTATGATTTTAAACCAATAAATAGACCGAAAATGAATTGCAACGAGACCTTGTTCGAACTGATTTCCTCCATCGAGGCTTATCCTTTCGGAGGATCTTCTTCCCTTGAGACAATGAGTGTTCATGAGAAGAGTGTAAGTGAAGAGAAGATGGGACTAGACATGTCTTCCATGATTCAGGTTCCCATGAAGATAAAGTCATGCAGCCCTTCCGAAAAGAGGGGAGTGGAACTTCCTGGAGACAGTTATGAGGTTACCGTATCCTGGGAGATAGCCAAATTGAATAAAGACACATATAATGTTTTGCAACATTTGTATGAAAAACCTAACCACTTGATACTGAGGACTTACGATAGTAAAGGCTACTTCATTCGATGTGAGGAGGAAGGATATGACTTTTCTTATGAGGAAAAGGATGGGTTATTGGAATGTACTGTAACCATTCATAATAAGAATGGGTTGCAGAGGATTCTCTGATTCCCTATACCTTATTATATATATACTTTTTCATGGTGACGGGAAAGGGGATTCAGGAAAAGGGGATGTCCGGTTTGATTTCTTTACGGCAACTTCTTCCTGTTTCCGCCTTTCCATTTTGTGTGAGCGGCCGTTTTTTTTCTTTTCGGCCGCTTTCTTTTTTTTCTGTTCAGTTCAATTCGCGATACCGATAAACTCTTTTTACTGCGAAAAATCTCCAAAAACTTCTATAAATAAAGCAATTAGGCCGTAAACTACATGCTTTTTGTGTCCTTCAAACCGCGTAGCGGTTGGGGTAAATTTGCTTTCGTTAAATAAAAGCAAAGACTAACTATGGCTATAGGTTCAACAATGGAGATACTTGGGACGAAGATGTGGGACATGGCTCCTGATCTTCTCCATTATCACAAACAGATGATTGACAATTCCATCCTGCTCCGGGCTCAGTTTGAAAAGGGAGAGTCCATGGAGGGGGTTCCGTACTTCATGTCCATGGCTGCTGACTTCTGTGAAAAGATTTACATCGGCAATGCCGTGAAGATCAACAGATGGTACGGGGAGGACATGGACCAGACTGACACGATTGTCAACGTGGTTCCGGTGGAAGGTCCCATCATCCGAAACGGTGACGGCTGTTCATACGGCTCGAAGAATTATCGTGACTGGATCATGGCTGCTGCTGACATCCCGAATTGTGTGGGACACCTTATTTATATAGATACTCCCGGTGGTTCCGCTTACGCAAAGAATGACTTCCAGCAGGCCATTGACTATGCAAGGGAAAAGAAGCAGCCGGTCATCGCTCTGGTAGACGGACTCTGCGCTTCAGCGGGTATGGCGCTGGCTTCCATGTGTGACGAGATTTATTTCGTGAATCCGAAAGACCGTATCGGATGTATAGGCACGATGTGTGCTTTTTATGCAACCGCTGACGGTGTGGAGAACGCCATCACTCACGATCGATACGTGGAAGTGTACGGTTCGAAGTCGGAATGGAAGAACAAGGAGTACCGTGATGCTGCGGTGGGCAACTACGAAGAACTTCAGAATGAAGTGGACCAGTTGAATGAAGAATTCTGGAATACCATAAAAACATATCGCCCTCAAGTCCTTGAGGAACAGATGCACGGAAAGATATACAACTGTGGTGAGGTAGTCGGCACACTCGTCGACGGCCAGGGTACCATGCAGTCATGTATTGATAGAATTTTGGGTTTGGCAGGGGTTCAGTCCGTTACAGCTCCTTCGGGCGAAGGTGAATCTGCAGCGGCTGCCTCTGATACAGGAATCCATAATTCTTCCGTGACATCAGAACCTGTGCAGGGAATGGAAGACATGCAAGGGGAGGGTGAACCCGTAGAATCTCCTGTAGAGGGCAGCGTGGAAGAAGAAACTATTCAAGAAAACAATAACCTCGAAGACGAAACAACTAACGAGCCTGTCGTGCCGGGTAGCTCTGAAGAAGTTTTGGCTTCACAAAATGAAGAAAGAGAAATGAAAGAGTATCCTTTAATTATGGAAGCACTGGGACAGAACGCCCTGGTTGTTGACAAGGAAAACGGCTACTACATGAACGGCGAACTTTGTGATGCTATGGAAGCATTTGTCGCACAGGCTAAGCAGGACAAGCTTACAATGGATGCCAAGATTCAGGAAGTGGCTCAGTTGAATGCAAGGATCGAAGAACTGAAGGGTGAGAACGAACAGGCATTGAACAGTTTGAAAGAAGCTCACACAAAGGAAATCGATACTTTGAAGTCGGAACATGAAACAGCTTTGCAGGGACTCACTGAAAAGAAGGACGGCGAAGTGTCTAAACTCAACAAGAAGTTGGAGGAAGCACAGGCTACCATCGAGAACTTGAACACTCAGATGGAAAACAAGGAAGCTGAAATCGCTGAACTCAGTGAAACTGTTGTAGCACCTGAAGTTCCGCAGGCTCCTACTGCCGATGGCGTGCAGACTGTAAATGAACCCAAGTTTGAAAACAAGGGTGTTATCGACGACAACATGACCCCTGAGCAGAAGAGAGAGGCTTTACGCAACAGAATGGCTGAACTCGAAAAGCTGAAGGGCTAATCATCAAACAACAAGAAACAGAAACTTTAAACCTTAACTATTATGGCAAGATATCAAGCAATCGGCCTTGACAATGTGAAGGAAATAACCAATCGCATCAACAAGGACCTTATCGAATCAATCGTATTCTACGACAACTCTGTGTTTGACTTGTTCAAGATCAACGTCATCACAGACATTGAAAACGCTGATACTATCTATCAGTTCATGCGTAAGGGTCACACAACCCGTTTGTACAACCCCAACGAATTGGGCCACTCGGTTCTCGGTTACGTTGCTCCACGCAAGTTGCAAGTTTACTTGAACTACAAGCGTGTCATCGACAATATCCAGGAATACCGCGAAAAGGAACCGTTCTCAGTATTGGGTACTAACAACACTTACGAATTCCCCAACTCTGAATGGAGAATCCGCAAGATCATGGAAAGCTACCGTGAAGACGTGCTCGCTGCTATCTTCTTCGGTGACCTGGATGCAACAGAAGAATCAGGCTTGAAGTTGTATGATGGTATCTACAAGCTCATCAACAACTTGATGGGTTCTGAAATCTCTGAAGCAAACGGTAACTTCATCAACCTGGATGCTCCTTTGTTGACAAAGGCTGCTCAAGACGGTGACTTGTGGAACGCATGGGTAGACTGTATCGAAAAGTTGAACCCGAAACTCCGCAATGCTTCTGAACTGTTGTGCTACATCCCTGGCAACTTCCGTTCTGCATTGATTCACGACTACATGCGTTACTTCACTGGCATGCAGACTGGAATCAACATGAACGACGTCCGCTTCATCGGTTACGAAAACATCCGTCTCGTGACTTCTCCACTTATGGGTAACGCTGACGAAGCTGCAGGTGCCAAGCTGATCTTCACATTGCCTGACAACATCGACTTCGGTTGTGACAACCGTCCTGAACAGTCTATGGTAATGGTTGACCGCATGGAAGGCGACTTAAACAAGATCATCTTCCAGATCCAGTCTGCACAAGGTATGCGTATCCATGCCGTTACTCCGGAAAGATT
>JAFTSK010000071.1 GCA_017467385.1 Bacteroidaceae bacterium | reverse complement strand
CATGGTCTATGCGCTTCCTTTCCATGCAGACAGTCTGCGCTGTTTCCGTCGCCCCAAGTTCTTCCATCTATACATGCTCTTGGCCTTCTTGACCGTGCTGATGACCTATTTCGGGGTGAATTACTTTCTTGGGGGGATGCATAGTTATGCTTGATGTGTTCCGCTATCAACCATTTTGTTCTAGTGTTAATTGGGGGCAAAAATTGTAGCTGATAAAAGAAGGTATAGCCAAAATGGAAGAGAATTAGCGAATAAAAGATAGTGCCGAATGGCTTGTTGATGCGTATATTTGCATCAGCAAACTCTAAAATATATAAAGTCTATGGCAGAGAAATATATGGAAAATCATACCATCGCTTGTTATGAAGCAGATGCGAACCAATGGTTGAGACCCACAGCGATGCTTGACTGGATGCAGGAAATAGCCGGTCGTGATGCTACCCGATTGGGATTCGGTTATGACCAATTACAAGAAAACCATACGGCTTGGGTGCTTTCACGGACTCATGTGCGCTTTCATCAATACCCGAAATGGCGCAATACGGTGAATCTCCAGACTTGGCACAAAGGAGCCTTCAAGGTGCTTTACCTTCGTGACTTCCTCTTGACGGATGAAGCAGGCGAAACGCTTGTGTCGGCTACCACTTCGTGGCTCATCATCGATATGAATACCCGTCGTATGGTGCGTAATCCGGAGTTGGCAAGCAGTCCCGAGACTTGTGTCTTCGAACATGCCATCGAGGAACCGGCCGACAAGATTGTCCTCCCAGAGAATGTAGAACCGCAATTGGCCACTACACACAAGGTGGTATGGTCGGACATCGACACGATGGCGCATGTCAACAATGTGCGGTATGTGTGTTGGGCGCTCGATGCAGTGAGCCGAAGCATCCTTCAAGAAAACCCGCTGAAGGAAATCATCGTGAACTACGATGCGGAGGTTTTGTTAGGCGAAGAGGTTCAGCTTTACCTCGTAACAGAACCCATGAACGAGGGCTTGGTTGTCTATATCCAAGGTCGGGTAGAGGACAAACCTAGGTTCTGTGTGAAGTTGGTTTTCTGACTTCATGTCTTTAAGGTGTAATCCAAGTATTTCTTCATGACGAGCATCTGAATGAGTTCTTCCCGCTCGTCGTCCATGAACTGGCGAACATATTCATGGGCATGTTCAATGATTTGTTGGGCTTCGTGAGGATGCTTGATGTAGTATTGCATGCGCTCCTCCAGGTCGGACAAATCATTTTTGATTTCGATGTAGTGATAGTTGGGTCTCAGTTTTCCTTCCATGAACCAAGTCTCGCATGTGGGGCGTGGCATGACGGCGATGGAATTGGAAGACATTACCCATTTCAAGTTGGATGCTACATCGTTGCCCTCCAATGCTAGAATGAATTTATAGTCCAGGTGCTCTTGAATGGTTTTCTTCGGCGTTTCCCATTCCGGATGATCCGGACAGCGGTCCACTACGCCACAATCACAACAAGAAGAATCGAAATACATCTGCAAGAATTGTTCCCGTTGTCGGCTTAGGCGAATCTTTCCCCGGAAGATGGCTTCATCTTTTTTCTCTGTGAATGTTTTCCGGTCGTCTATAAACATGAAATGGCGAAGCTTGTCCAGTTTCAAAATCACCGAATGGTGGTTGTCTTCCTCCAATAGTCTGCTTTTGACGAGGGTTGGAAACGATGGGGTGAAATAGACATCACCCGGTGTATAGCTGATGCGTAACGAGCGGTCGAAGTAGCGGGCGGCATCTTGCAGATCCAGGTAGTAAGCCTTATGGAAGGTACTCGGACGGAAGTTTCGGATTTGGTCCAAGAAGACATAATAATGTCCTTTATGCTCGTGTCGTGTTTCTGTAGGTAAAGCTTGTGGAGTCTGAATCTTGTTGTAATATGCCACTCGCTCCATGATGTATGCTTTGTCTTTCCGGTGCTCCAACTGACAGAGGAGTCTTTCCTTTTTCCATTGATAGTACTGATGAGGGACTACAGCTTTCAGAAACCCTTTGACGAAAAACCAGGCTTTGCAAGGCTTTCCGCTATTCCATTTGTATCGGATTGAATCTTTCATAATTGATGCGTATTGAATGATGATGAGTGCAAAATTACGGAAGAGGACGAGTACGGGATGACACTTTTTTCAGAATCCATGTTCTTTATTTCGCCCAAGGAAAAACAGCAAACTGAAAAGGATTTTTAGACTATCGAAGATTGTGGGGTTCATGTAATTTTGCCGTCCAAAAAAGAAATGATGCAAATGACCATTAACCCCAAGTACCAATCGATTTCGTCCTTGCTTCAAGAACTGATAGACCCTGTTTCATTTGAAGAAAGAGGAGAAGTGCTGTACGATATACGTAATAAGGTGAAGCGTTTTCAGGTGGAAGGAGTGGAAGTGGTGGTCAAACGTTATGGACACATCACTGCTTTCAATCGACTGATGTATTCCACCTTCCGTAAGAGCAAGGCGATGCGGGCTTATCGGAATGCTTCCCGGTTGAAGGAGTTGGGGATAGATACTCCCGAAGGGGTAGCGGTACTGGAAACTTTCAAGCATGGTATTCTTCAGAATAGTTTTTTTATTTCACTATATATACCAGACCGCTCCCTTTCTTTTCTTCGCGATTTTGATGCGGGCAATCAAGCCTTGTATCCGTTGCTCGATGCCTTGGTGGCTTGGTTGGTGAAGGTACACGATCAAGGAGTTTATCATCAGGACTTGAATGTTGGGAATATCTTGTATAGGGAACTCCCTTCCGGTGGTTTTTCGTTTCAGCTGATTGACAATAACCGGATGAAGTTCTATTCAGAATTGTCGCTGAAGATGCGGCTCAAGAATTTGCGCCGGATATCGGACAACGTCGATTTACTAAACTATATCTTGAAGCGGTATGCAGAGTTGTTGCACCTCGATACCAACAAAGTCCAATTGCAGGGATGCTTTTACTTGCTGGCGTTCGAGGCCAAACAGTATGCCAAACGGAAACTGAAACATTGTTTGCTTAAGCCAATTCCCCAATGAAATGATTTACAACGATGAAAGACTTGACTATCAAAAAGGTAACAACGAAGCGTGAGATGAACGACTTTGTAGAATTCCCCGAAACAATCTACAAGGATTGTCCTTATTACGTTCCGGATTTGGAGCTGGATGTCCGGAATATGTTTAATCCCAAAAAGAATGCAGGATTGGAGTGCTCGGAAATTCAAGCATTTGTGGCCTATGATTCTAACGTGCATCCGGTTGGTCGAATAGCCGGTATCATCAATCATCGGGCGAATGAGAAATGGAAGACGCAAAACGTACGCTTCGGATTCTTTGATTTCGTGGACGATTTGGAGGTCTCTTCGGCTTTGTTGGAGGCGGTCATTCAATGGGGAAAAGAACGAAATACGACTAGTATTCAAGGTCCTATGGGAATCACTGATTTCGACAAGGAGGGGATGCTTATCGAAGATTTCGATAGGTTAGGCTCTATGAACACCTATTATAACTATGCTTACTATCCTCAGCACATGGAAGCCCTTGGCTATGAAAAGGAAGTGGATTGGGTACAGGTGCGTATTCAGATTCCTTCCGAAACTCCAACTAAATATGCCCGTGTAGCCAGACTCTCGAAAGAGATGTTCGACTTGAAGGTCAAAAAGATTACCGACAAGGACATCACCCGTAGGGGATACGGACATAAAATCTTCCAACTACTGAATACGGCTTATTCGCCTATTTTCGGGTTTACTGAATTCACAGACCGACAGATAGACGATTTTATCAAAATGTATTTAGGCTTGGTAGACAAGCGGCTGGTAACGGTGGTTGAGAATGAAAAAGATGAGGTAATAGGTGTAGCTGTATCTATGTGCAGCTTGTCCCATGCACTTCGTAATTCGGGAGGTAAGCTTTTCCCTTTTGGCTGGTATCATTTGTTGAAAGCGTTGAAATGGAAGCCGGAACCCATGGCCGATTTATTGCTCATTGCGGTTCGTCCCGACTATCAGATGTTGGGGGTGAACGCTTTGTTTTTCAACGACTTGATACCGATTTATAATCGACAGGGCATTGAGTGGGCGGAAACAGGTCCACAATTGGAGGACAATGTAAGGGAACTTACTCAATGGAAACCGCTGAATCCCACTTTTATCAAGCGACGTAGATGTTACAAGAAGGAACTATAAGGATAGGGAAATGAGTAGAAAGATTGTTTTATGGATGGTATTTTTTCTTACCGCATGTCTGGGTAATGCCCAGCATGCGGTAATCCGAGGAATAGTTACCGATTCGATCAGCGGGGAAGGATTACCGTATGCTTCGTTGATTTTTCAGGGTACGTCCATAGGAACCGCCACCGATGGAGAAGGTCGGTTCGAATTGCCATTGCCCGAACGTACACAAACATTGGAAGTCTCCTACTTGGGCTACAATCCTCGTCGACTATCCATTCATCCGGGGCAAAGCAGTCCTCTGCATATCCGGTTGGCTCCTGATGGAATAGCCTTGGAGGAAGTAATCGTCAAACCCGGAAAGGAAAGATACCGCAAGAAAGACAATCCTGCCGTCCGCTTGGTGAAGCAAATCATTGAACGACGCAAGGATCATGATCCACGCAATAAAGCTTTTTATCAATACGACCAGTATGAACGGCTCTTGTTGGGCTTGAATGACTATCAGCAGAAACCCAAGAAGAATGGCAAAGTAGGGAAGTTTCATTTCCTGAATGAATACATCGATACCTTGGAAACGGGAACGACCATTCTTCCTGTGTTGGAGAAAGAGAAAATCGAAACCGTCTTCTACCGCAAGGAACCGAAATCGGAAAGACGAATCGTGCAGGGGCAGGCATCGTCGGGAGTAGACGAGATGCTTTCCCAAGATGGTGTCGGGAAGTTTTTGGAAGAGGTGTTCAGGGAGGTCGATATCTTTCAGAACGACATACCCTTGTTCTTGCAGCGATTTGTCAGTCCGTTATCGACCATGGGTCCCAACTATTATAAATACTATTTATTGGATACTCTTGTAGTAGACAATCAACGGTGTGTAGACTTGGGTTTCGTTCCTTTTAACCCCGAGACGTTCGGGTTTACGGGACATTTATATGTGGCTCTGGATTCTACTTATTTTGTGCAGAAAGCGGTGCTGAATGTGCCAAAGGACATTAACTTGAATTTTGTGAACCGGATGAGCATCGAACAGACTTTCCGTCGTGCCGAAGATCATACGCGTCTCATTGCAAAAGACAACATCTCGGTACATTTCAAGTTGAAAGAAGATTCGAAAGGTATGTATGCCCAACGGCTGACTACGTATAACAACCATACTTTTCAAGAACCGGAAAGCGGCGCTCATCTGCGTGCCTTTGCACAAAGCCAGCCTGTCATTACATTGAAGGAAGCCGATAGTAGATCGGAGCATTTCTGGGAGGAAGTCCGTCCGGAGGAAGCGGTACGCAAGAATCCGAATTCTCTCAAAAATATGATGCAGGATCTTCGTTCGGTTCCGATATTTTATTATACAGAGAAAGCCATATCCATTTTGTTTTCCGGCTATATGGCTACCACAAAGAATCCGAAAGAAAGCAAGTTTGAGTTCGGTCCCATGAACTCGTCGATAGGCGGTAATGAATTGGAAGGTTTTCGCATGAGGGCAGGAGGTACTACCACACCGGCTTTCAGTAAACATTTGTTCTTGGATGGCTATGTGGCATATGGTTTCAAGGACGAGAAGCCTAAGTATGATTTGTTGGTAGAGTATTCTTTCAATGAGCGTAAGGAATACCGGAAGGAGTTTCCCCGTCATTCCGTCCGTTTGGAATACATGTACGATGTGAATAAGTTGGGCGAGCAGTATCTGAATACAGGTAAGGATAATTTTCTGTTGTCTATCAAACGTATGAAGGATATGAGGGCTTCGTATTTGCGTCAGGCAGAGATTGGGTACCTTAAGGAGCATTATAATGGGATTTCCTATGGAGCGACTTTCCGTCATCGGCGGGAGTATGCTACGAAGTATGCCTTGTTTCAAGAAAATACAATCCAGGGTTTCTCACCGATAGATCATTACGACATGTCCCAACTGGAACTGAATTTCCGTTATGGCAAGGACGAGAAATTCTTCCAAACGCGCAATCATCGTATTCCCATTACTTATGATGCCTGGATATTTACCCTCAACCATGTCATGGCGAAGAAAGGTTTCCTTGGCTCCGATTACGATTATCATCGGACCGATATCGGTATCCAAAAGCGTTTTTGGTTCTCGGCTTTCGGCTATCTGGATGCCATAGTAAAAGCTGGAAAGGTCTGGACGGAAGTACCCTATCCGCTTTTGATTTTGCCCAATGCTAATTTGTCCTATACCATTCAACCGGAAACGTATACCAATATGAATCCGTTGGAGTTCATCAACGATGAATATGCTTCGTGGGATTTGACCTATTACTTGAATGGTAATTTGCTGAACCGAATACCGCTCATTAAGAAACTACGCTGGAGAGAAGTGTTCTGTTTCCGTGGCTTATGGGGCAACTTGACGGATAAGAACAATCCTGCTAAGAATGGAGAAGGACTGTTCCTTTTCCCACAGGGTACCTATGCTTTGGGGAAGACACCTTACATGGAGGCCAGTGTGGGCATCGAGAATATATTCAATGCCGTTCGGGTGGATTATGTTTGGCGTTTGAATTATTTGAATCATCCCGGCATTCAGAAGAATGGTATCCGGGCTACAGTTGCTTTGTCTTTTTGACTTGATATTTTGCGAATATAAATGCCGTTTTGGATGTTTTTTAGTAAAATAAAACAATAAAAAGGAAATATTTGTTTTAATATTCAAGCAAAGTGATATATATTTGTAAAATAACTTCTAAAACCAAAGACTATGGATAAGAATTTAATTGGAACCAATGCCGGAGTTGTTTGGAGAACAATGGCCGGTCGTTATTGTTGGACATTTCAGGAATTGAAAGAACAAATCGAATTGTCCGATGCTGAGTTGTGGACGGCTATTGGTTGGCTAGCTCGTGAAAATCAGATTGAGTTTGACAATTCTGGTGAAGAAGAACGTATCTATTTGAATCAAAGTTACTTCTGATAGTAGAGAATTCATTTAGCTTTTTGAATTTTTGATTGATTCCTTGCCTTATGTGAATATGGCAAGGAATTTTAATTTCTAATGTCCCGTCATTCTTTTTCCGCCGAATTCCGATATTG
>JAFTSK010000070.1 GCA_017467385.1 Bacteroidaceae bacterium | reverse complement strand
TCCATTGTTCCCGAAGGAACATCCGACAGAACGGGAAGAATTCAACGGTATCACCTGTAGCCATTGCCATGGGAACGGTTGGTTCTGGGGACGGGATGACTTCAATGAACGTGTCAAGGTCACTTGCCCCGTCTGCAAGGGGAACAAGAAACTCAAGGCGGTAGTAACGGTTCAATGGGTGGCCGATGAGAAAGGATGACAGGGTACTAAGCCCCCTGTCATGGCTTCCTGCAAGACAACTACCTCGGTCGTCTCCGGCAATGTTCACGAACCTTTTCAACACGTCCGAAACGGATACGTTGATAGGCTCGAACAAATACCGGCTTTTGTGCAGGACAAAAAGATTTTATCCTCATAAATTATTACAATTATCGGCTATGGTTTTCCGATAATTCATATTTGAGGACATCAAGTGTTTTGAACCGCCTTTTTTACGTTATTGTGAAATTGTATAATTTTAAAATTGTAAGATGAATATGTTGAATCGATTTTTAGGAAAGAAAAAGAAACAGGAACCGGTGGAGAAGAAGCCGGAACCTACCAGTGAGAGAACAATCGCACCGCACGTGGTGGTATGTAAAGTATGTTCAGGAACAGGAAAACTTGAGGGAGAAACCTGTTGGCAGTGCAATGGTTCCGGACGTGTGATTGTATCGCATGAAGTGAAGACCTTCGTTTCGGCTTATGTGCCGGAGATTGTGACACCTTAAAAAAAGAAGCAGGCGAAAGCCTGCTTTTATATTGTTGTAAGAGTTTTCAGAAGAGGGGATTCGAACCCCCGGAACCCTTTACAGGTTCACCTGATTATCAGTCAGGCGCCTTAAGCCTCTCAGCCACCTCTCTGGTTGCAAAATTAATGATATTATTTAAAATCCCAATAAAATTTAATCAAAATTCTCCCCACGTCATTAGATGTGATACAACATTACCTTCAGAATCCCTCTCCACGTTTAAAGATTCTTCTAATGTTTTTTGGTCCTTTTTTAATTTCTCATTCTCATCAAGCAATACCCTAACCTCGTTTTTAAGGCTTTCATTTGTGTTTTTTAAAGATGTTATTTTATCTACAAGCTCTTTTTTATCCTTATAAGAGGAATAATAACCATATAGACCAAGAAGTAATGTAATTAGAAGGCCAATGGCAATACACCAAATGCCAATCCGATCATCTCTAAATGTCCCATACACCGCTACAGCTGTTGATAAAAATAAAAACACAATCAAAATTTTGTTTTCTTTTAAAAATCCCATATTGAACTAATATTAAAGTTTTGATTTACAAAAATAGAGATATTTTGTGTATGGAACTTAACAAAAGGACTAATAATTTAATTTATCCGGCCTTTTGTTTTGATGTAGCCCCGTTTCTGCATAACTTTGCAGTACAAATCCTTAATTCCATGGCATACGCAGGCTGTTCATACGAAAAACGAGTTATCGAGGTCAACCAGATATACGACGAATACGCCAGAACCGGGCTTTCCAACCGGGAAATCTGGCGTAGGTACATTTGGCCCGTATATGGCATTTCCGAAAAGACATTCTACAACTACATCAATGCAGCTGCCAATCCGAAGATCATACAGAAGCAGGAGGTCGTCCAGCTCAACCTTTTCGGATAAGGATGTCGGGCGGTGTAGGATGCCTTACCAATTCCTTTGAAGCTCCTGACACATCGTATCCCATCGTCTGGAAGACCTCCGTGTTGTCAAGAATCTGTTCGTGGTCGTGACACGGGATGGATGCCGTCCGTCTGATACTTGAGAAACATTCTCCGTTGAAGCCGTGCAGACACTTGTTTATCTTGTCGAGCAAGTCAAGATGGAAGTCGCTGCCGTCATAATCTTCCATAACCGCTTCCGTCAGTACATGCAGACCGATTGTAATGTCCGCATCCTGAAGGCCTCCTTTCTGATGCCGCCAACTGATTTTCCCGAACTCGATGAACACGGCAGGCATCGGGAATACCGCTTCCTCCTCTATGAACTCCACCTGCCTGTTCCATAGTCCGAAATGCTTTATCGCGAAATCAGGCTCCGTGCCGGCTTCTTTCATTGAATTGATGTGTTCTTCTGTCGTGAAGATAATATCGCCACGTTCGTCAATTATAAGCCTCTTGAGGCGTTTCTTCAAGTCATTGTATAGTTGTCTTCTCATTGGTTGATGATTTTATGAAGTTTGCAGAATGCTTCGAAGTTCCCTTCCACTATCTCGCGGATAATACGGTCGGTATTCTTGCCGTGCCCGATGAAGCGGCGTTCCGGAATCCTGATGACCGAACCGACCTTCTTCAGAGCCATTGCCCGATAGAATTCCTCCTTGCTTGAAAGTTGGCGGTTCCGCTTGTTGTTCCGTTTCTCACCGTCCTTCCGGTATTCGTATTTCCCTTCCGTTTCCTTCAGCTTATGCCAGAAGAACCCCCGCATCTTCTTGGTAACCTTGATTTCACCGCCTTCGTTATGGATACGTGCGTATGGCTTGTGTGAGGAATAGACAAGTTCCATCCCCCTTTTCCGTGAACGGACGCTGCCACGCAATCCGCCTGTACGCTGCATCAGCGTACCCACCCCGTCATCGTATTTCCGTTCAGCCCATTGCTTTTCGTCAAAGAATGCCTGGCGTTGGAAATTGCGGTCGAATTCCTCATCCAAATCAACCTTGATGTCCTCAAGGGAACGGTCTATCACTTCTTTCTTAAAATTTCCGTCCATATTGTTGCGGTTTCAAATTAAATCCGTATATTTGCAAAGAGGATTGACTACACTCTCATGTCGGCCCGCAAGGGTGCAGGCTTCGGGTGCCGGTCAGTCCTCTTTCTTTATCCTTACGTTATAGGCAATAATCCCGGTCGTTATCTTGGCTTTACATTCTAAAGTGACTCCATCAAGCTTTGCTTCAAAAACATGGAAATGGAAATCATGATGTATTCCTTTTTCTACACCCTTGTGTTTTGCCTCAGGCAGCCAATCCTCAATTCGGGTTGCCAGTTTCATGGTTTCCGCCAATCTCCGGTTGTTCTTGTTTTTAGTGAAAGTTTCAGAGAAGAAAGCTTTGTTGACTGCTATTGATTCTCCCAAAGCTTTATTCTTGACATATAAACGTTTGGCCTTGATGCCATCCTCCAGCGTTATTTCGGGAAGATGTCTGTCCGCCCATTTTAATGCTGAAGCGTTTATTTCCGCCCTTTCCTCTTTGGTAAGTCTTTT
>JAFTSK010000069.1 GCA_017467385.1 Bacteroidaceae bacterium | reverse complement strand
TTAGGGATATTCAGTAAATGTCTCAAAAAAATAAGAATGGTATGTGTAACAAGTATTTTTAATTTCCCCTACACATACCATTTTCGGTATTTTTATCCTTTTCTATCATCAAAGGACATGTTGTTCCGGAGAAACCGTTTTCTGCTTCTCTTCTATATGTTATTAAAAAAAATGCTTAGTGAATATTCTTACTTTTCTCTGCCATCAAAACGGCATTAGAAGTATGTATCCCAAAGAAGATCCATAAAATCTCCGTATTTTGATTCCTTGCCTTCACTTTGTCGAGCGAGTAATGCTGTTTTTGGGTGCCGAAACTTCCTTCCATTCTAGTAGCCCTTTCCTTGCTGAGTTCAGAGCGAAGCAGTTTCCTCTGTTGCTCATCCTTTGCAGCCTTTCCTTTTCTGACGAAAGAAGTCGTTATCCCATGCGACGTACAATATTTTCGGTTTTCATTGGTAGCGTAAATGGAATCGGCTGCAACAGCCTTGACCTTTCTTCTCATGAGTCGCTGGTGCAGGTTGATACATTCCTTCAGGCGAACACCCTCGTTAAACGCATCGAACGAAAGATGTTCGATAAAGGAAATTCCGTCTATCTGTATATTGTTGACTTTGGCACCGAACTCGACATTCTTGGTTTCCTTTCTACGGACAATGGGACGGATGTAGTGCTTGTCGATACTGACTATGCGGTTCTTGACCTTCCGGTTCTCAAACAACTCCTTTCCTTGGAGCATGACCTTTCTTATAATGGAGAGACGACGCTGATAATCAGATGTATGGCTCAGTTCGGAGCCATACATCTTCCGTATCTCATCAATTTGTAAAAGGAGCTTTTCCAGCAAATGAAGCAGTCTTCTCCTCAGCATGCGTGTGCGTGAAGTTTTGCGTTTACGCTTCTTGCAATAGGATAAGTATGCACGGCTGACATCGTCAAATTTGTTACGTGGACGACGGATATGAAGCTCACCACATTGTCTTATGATTTGACGATGTAGCCACTCCACGCTCTCCCAAAGGAGTTTCATGTCAGTTGGATAACGCAAATGACTCTCATAACAGGTTGCGTCAGTCATACACACATGTTTGTCGCTAAGCAAGGGACGCCATACCTGGGCAAGAACTTCCTGCAACTCATCAATGACCAACTTCTTCGATAGTTCGGAACGGATGGCACTTACTATCTTGAAATTGGTTATCGGAGCGGAAGGGTCTATCATAATGCCACAGAACAACTGATAATGGATGTTCCCGTTCAGATGTTCGATGAGGCGTTGGTCTGAGAAGCCCGTATAGGATTTCAATACCATTAGAGCTATCTTGCCCATGGGAGAAAAGTGACTGTTACGACCTAACGAGGATTCTTTAAGCCCCATCTTCTTTGCCAAGGATTCAAAAGGGAAAGAAGCATGGACATGTCCAAGTTCACTGCATTCGAAACTCTTCCGATATTTTTCTATCATATCGAATTCTGTAAATGCCAAAGTTGGCTCTATTTGAGATATTCTTTGTATATTTGCCATAGAGTGGATTTTAGATTTCCCCGATTTAAGTAGCCAAACTCAAAAACAGGGGGGATGTCTAAAGATACAAAAAAGCCAACTAATTCGCAATGAATCAGTTGGCTTAATTTTTATAATTACTGAATATTCCTAATTATAAGAAAGCGGGTACGGACAATGAATATGTAAGTTGTGAAATCAATCATGTTTCAAAAGAAGATGTGGAAATCTATGGATTGGAGTTGGTGGAAGGACGGAATTGGACAGAAGATGAAGGCGGGTATGATTATGTGATGATGATCAACGAATCGGCTAAGCGTTTGTTGGGTATTACCGATATAAATACGGAACAGGTACAGACTCAAAACCGGCTGTGGAATGTGCCAAGGAATGGCAGATGGCTGGAAGACAATCCTCCTTATCAAGTAGTGGGTGTCGTTAAAGATTATGTTACGAACCAACTTGCCCGAAAGACCGTTCCGCAAGTCTATCTGTGTACCAAAAACATGGGAGGAATCATGATGCCTGGCTATTCTTTGCATGTCCGTCATTTGCCGGGTAAACAGAAAGAAGTGCTTGGAGTCTTGTCCGAACTTCGCAATGAAATTGCAGGCGAAGGTGTGTTGGATTATTCGATGTTGGAAGACGAAAGAGCCAAACGTTATGCGAATGAACGTCGTGTTGTGAACATCTATTTGCTCTTTGCAGCCTTGGCTATTATGGTGTCATGTTTGGGTTTGTTCGGATTATCGCTTTATGAAGTCCGTTTGCGTTATCGCGAAATAGCCTTGCGTAAGGTACATGGTGCTAAAGTGTGTGATATTATCAACTTGCTCTTCAAACGATATGCATGGATGTTGGGAATGTCGGGTGCCATTGCCATTCCTTTATCTGTATTCATCATTCAAAAATACATGGAGGAAGCGACTTATCGTACTTCGCTTTCGTGGTGGATCTTTGTATTCGCATTGCTTGTGGTGGCGGTTGTTTCGGTTAGTGTCCTGTTTTGGCAGATACATAAAGCTGCTACAATAAATCCGGCGATTGTCATGAAGAGTGAATGATGTCTTGTATTCAACTTTCGCAAGTGCGAAAGTTAGGTAGTTAAAGGTAGTTAAAAGGAGTTATCGGCTCTTTGAGCCTAAGGAGATAAAGCCGATAACTTAGACGGATGTTTACACAAGGTAAAACATTTGGCCTTTAACTCCCTGTCCGAAGGACGAGCGAAGCGATAACTCCCTTTAACTCCTTTATCTCCTGAAAGTTGAGCTTGCGAAACTTAACTAATATCTTTTGTTAGTAATGGAAGATTCCTTTTGTTGCTATCGAATAAAGTTGTATATTTGTTTCGTGCTAATGTCTAATGTTAGTCGTCTTTATTCGGCTAGTAAATTGACAACTGTGTGTGGAATAACATCTCCTTCTACTGTTTTGGAATATATTTCTTATTCAACTTTCGCAAGTAAAATGTGATGGAGATAAATGGAGATAATAGGGAGATAAATGGAGATAAAGGCCAATAGTTTAAGCAATGGATAACATCCATAAAAACTATC
>JAFTSK010000007.1 GCA_017467385.1 Bacteroidaceae bacterium | reverse complement strand
GCCATTGCTTCGCTGAGCAGTATGTATCATGCAGACGTACCACAATATTACTTGAACATCAATCGAGATAAGGTACAACTCATGGACTTGGAGTTAAATCAGGTATTCTCGGCTTTGGCTTATTATTTAGGACAGGCCTATGTAAATGACTTTGTGGAGTTCGGCCGAATTTATCAGGTCAAGTTGGGAGCCGGGGAGGACGCGCAGAAATACATCGACGATGTGTTGAAGCTAAGCGTGGAAAATACCCAGGGAGAGATGGTTCCTTTCAATAGCTTTATGCAAGTAGAACAAGTATTAGGCATGGACCAAGTGAGCCGATACAATATGTATCAGTCAGCCTCGATTACAGCCAATGTAGCTCCGGGAAGTAGTAGCGGCCAAGCCATTGAAGCGGTAGGAAGCTTGGTCAGAAACCAGTTAGGCAATGAGTTCGGCTATGAATGGACTTCTGTGGCTTATCAGGAAACACAGGCGGGCAGTTCGACGGCCATCATCTTAGTCATGGCTTTGTTGGTGGCTTATTTGGTCTTGGCCGCACAATACGAAAGTTGGACCAGTCCGGTTGCGGCAGTCATGGGCTTACCTATTGCCATTCTTGGTGCCATGCTCGGTTGCTGGATAATGGGCGAACCAGTCAGTATTTATACACAAATTGGCATTGTGTTGTTGATAGCTCTTTCAGCCAAGAACGGCATTTTGATTGTGGAGTTTGCTCGGGATTATCGCAAGGCCGGCAACTCCATTCGTGAAGCTGCGTTCGAAGCCGGGCATGTTCGTCTCCGTCCGATTCTGATGACCTCGTTTACTTTCGTGTTGGGAGTAATGCCTTTGCTCTTTGCTACGGGAGCCGGTGCCGGCAGTCGTGTGGCATTGGGAGCTGCGGTGGTATTCGGAATGTTGGTCAACACAGTAGTGGCAACCCTCTATATTCCGAATTGGTATGAGGTAATGCAAACCATTGAAGAAAGGTGGTTTAGTAAGCGGAAATAATTCGTCCAAACACCTACAAAAAAACTCTTTGAAGAAAAGGTCATCACGCCAAAGCGTTTTTGTCCGTTCGTCAAAGAGTTTTTTTCTTTGCTGTTAACCGTTCTTTTTATGAATGTAATTCCAAAATAAAGCGAGTGCCTTTCTTGTAATCTTCGTCCAGTCGGAGAGTGCCGTTCAACTTATAAGCGATGAGGCTACAAGTTGGCAGGCCAAGCCCGTCTCCTTTAGTCAAGTCTTGTATTTCGGTAAAGGGCTTGAACAAGTTGGCCCGTTTTTCTTCTGGAATCCCCTTGCCGGTGTCTGTTACGATGAACTGGCCGGTGTGAGCGCTACGTTTCTTGAATTCCAATGTAATCTTTCCTGTATCGGTATGCTGTGCGGCATTGCCAAGCAAATATAACAGAATGTTTTCTAATGCTTCGGCATTGGTGCGGACATTTACACGTGGCACGTTCAGAGAAGCGGTTACTTCCGGCTTGAATGTTTCCTTTGCTTTGTTCATGATGTTCTCGCACAAGGCATTGATGTTCATATCTTTCATCTCGAACAATTCTTCCCGAGTGCTTTCTAATTGCATGTATTCCTGAATGTGCGTCATCAAGTCTCTGAGAGCCTGTGTATGCTTTTTTACCTCTCCGGCTTCGATAGCTTTGAGGGAAGGGGTTATTTGTTCACCGATGCAGTTGATAAATCGACTCTTCTGGTCGTTGTTGTCATTGGCAATGGTCAGACTATTCTTCAGTTTCTTGATTTGGCGAGTGTTCTTTACCATGATTCCAAAGAAGAACAATACGGCTCCGGCCAATGCGACAGCCAAGATACACAGGAAGATAATTACGCTGTGCTGTGTGTCGATTTTACTTTCCTTCTGGCGAAGGATCTGTTGGGAAGCGGTGTATTGCTCTTGCAAGGACTGCAACTCCTGAGCTGCTTTTACCGCCTTGATGGAATCTTGCCAGTTGGTGTAAAGCTTTTCCAACGAACGGGTAAGAAAGGTGTTTTTGTTTTGCTTGGCTTGAGCCAGCATGTCCTGATAACATTGGTCAATGCCTTTTTCGTCTTTCCCAACAGAACGTTTTTGTACCAACTGCTTATAGCATTGCAGGCTTTTGTCGTTCATGCCGAACTTTTGGAAATAACCGGCTTTTGTCATCAGTAAATCCTCGTTTACGG
>JAFTSK010000068.1 GCA_017467385.1 Bacteroidaceae bacterium | reverse complement strand
TCCATGCCGTACTCTTTCGAGCCTATTTCGGGTTTATAATGAACGAAGGCAAGGGAGTGGGCAGGTATGTCAATTTCTGGAATAATGTTTACACCATAATCCTTTGCCATCCGTTGCAGTTCCATAAACTCCTTTTTACTGTATGAACCGTCTTTGGCAGTCAGTCCGGGAAAACGTTCGCTTTCCAGTCTGAAAGCGGCGTATGTCTGGTTCCAGTCATTGTTGAAGAATTGCGGGAATCCGTTGTCGTTCAAGTGAATCTGAAACTCATTCATCTTGTAAAACGAAAGAACCTTGATTTGTTGTTTCAGATAGTCAAGGGTAAAGAACTTACGACCGACATCAAGCATGAATCCCCGGTTAGGGAATTGCGGCCAGTCCCGGATGGTTCCTTTCTGTAGTTTGGTTTGTTGTTTGTAGAGCATTTGTAGCAATGTTCTTGTTCCCCAGAAGACTCCCTTTGCGGTGGGTGCTTCAATGCTTACCTTCTGATGGATGCCCATTGAATAACCCTCTTCGCCTAATTGGTTGTCGGGCAGTGAAAGAGACAAATAAATATCATTCTTCTTTGCTTTGCCGGTACGGACAGTATATTCCCACCCCAACAGCTCTTTCAAATCATTGGCCAATAGGGTAGCGGTAGTGGTCAAAAGCTTTTCATCTGAAGCATTGATGACGATGTTTCCCTGTGCCGGGAGTAGGAGAGTGCCTTTTCCACCCGCCCATTCTTGGATGGCCGGAATGACTTGCGGACAAGGGTTTTGTGTCCAAGCAAAGGAGCTTATCAGCAAGAAGCAGAAAGCGGTAAGTATGTTTTTCATAGTGGTTGTCTTTTTAAGAGGTATCTTTTCAAAAAAAATGTGGATGCGTATGTCGACGCACCCACATTCGTATCGGATTCAAACTTTATTCTGCTGAAGTAGCCAACGGAGAAGCCTGGCTGTAAGCACGTGTAGCCAGTTCCTTGTCGAGCATGTACATACCATACTTGTTGCCTTCCACAGCTTCTACGGCAGCAATCATGTCGCGATCCGATTCTTCTTCCTCTACTTGTTCGTCGATGAACCATACAAGGCGGTTGATAGAAGCGAAGTCGCGGTCTTCGTTAGCGATGAAAGCCAAGTTATTGATAAGGGAAGTAACCTTCTTTTCGTGTTCAAGAGTCTGCTTGTACATATCAAGGACGGTATCCCAAGTTGCCGGAACTTCTTCGATAGGAAGCAGAGTTACTTTGGCATCGCGTGAGTTCAAGTAGTTCATGAAGATACGGGCATGGTCTTGTTCTTCCTGGAACTGAACATAGAACCAGTTGGCTACTCCTTTATATCCCTTTGTCTCGGCATCGAGAGACATGGCCAAATAAAGATAAGCTGACCACAATTCGGCGTTGATTTGTGCATTGATTGCATCGTGTAATTTCTTGCTTAACATAATCTTTCTGTTTTAATGGTTAATTATCGTATCACAAAATTAGAAAATATTTCAAAAGGGTGAATCAAAATCCCATAGAATTTGTCAATGTTGCGATAGAATATTTCTCTTTAAATGTTAATGCCGTATTCATGCTTGATTTCGTCCATGACGAATGTACTTTCCAACGAGCCGAGATGTTCGATTGTACCCAATACATTCAGCACGAATTCCTGATAATACTTCATGTTCGGAGCATGAATCTTGAGCAGATAGTCGAAGCTTCCGGAAATGTTGTAGCACTCGGTTACTTCCGGAATCTCCTGAATGATGCGTGTAAAGTTCTGGGCTATCTCCCGACTCAGGCGGCTCATCTTTACATTGCAAAAGACGATGAAACCCTGATTGAGCTTTTCGGCATCGAGTACGGCGATGTATTTTTTGATATAGCCGTTGGCTTCCAATCGCTTGAGACGTTCAAATACCGGGGTGGAGGAGAGGCTGACGCGAGAAGCAAGCTCTTTGGTGGTCAGTCGGGCATTCTTCTGCAAGGTGCGAAGAATCTGCAAGTCTGTCTTGTCTAATGTTTCCATAAAAGAATAAAATTCTGCCAATGTACAGGTTTGGTTTCCTTTTCCATTGGTTTGTTCTGTTTGACGAGGCAAATATAGGATTATTTTCCGTAATTTGAATGAATCTTGTACGAAAAAACTATGTATCCTAACTTTGCAGCAAAGAAAAAACGAAAATAATAACTTAAAAATAGATGAATTATGGAAAGAACAAAACTGCACTTTGAGACTTTGCAATTACATGTAGGCCAAGAACAAGCCGATCCTGCAACCGATGCACGTGCTGTGCCTATCTATCAGACTACCTCGTATGTGTTCCGTAATTCCCAACATGCGGCCGACCGCTTCGGGCTTCGTGATGCTGGAAACATTTACGGCCGACTGACCAACTCTACGCAAGGTGTTTTTGAAGAACGTGTAGCGGCTTTGGAAGGCGGTGTGGCCGGATTAGCCGTAGCATCAGGGGCAGCCGCCATTACCTACGCGCTTCAGAACATTCTTCAGGCAGGCGACCATGTCGTAGCGGCCGACAATCTTTATGGGGGTTCCTATAACCTCATTACACATACCCTTGCCACACAAGGAATCAGCAATACTATCGTTAAGGTAAATGACCTTCAGGCATTGGAAGCGGCTATCCTTCCGAACACAAAGGCGGTATTTGTGGAAACATTCGGTAATCCGAATTCCGATGTAACCAACATCGATGGTGTTTCGGAAGTGGCTCATCGTCATGGTATTCCGGTCATTGTCGACAATACATTTGCTACTCCGTTCTTGTTCCGCCCCATCGAACATGGAGCAGACATTGTGGTACATTCGGCTACGAAGTTCATCGGCGGACATGGTTCTTCATTGGGCGGTGTCATCGTAGACGGAGGTCGTTTCGACTGGAAAGCCAATCCCGACAAGTTCCCTACATTGGCTAAGCCTGATCCAAGTTATCATGGGGCTGTATTTGCCGATGTAGCGGGTGCGGCAGCTTTCGTAACTCGTATTCGTGCGGTCATTCTTCGCGATACAGGAGCCACTCTTTCTCCGTTCAACGCCTTCCTGCTGTTGCAAGGATTGGAAACCCTTTCACTACGTGTGGAACGCCATGTGGAAAATGCGTTGAAAGTAGTAAACTTCCTTAAAAATCATCCGAAGGTAGCAAAAGTCAACCACCCGTCTTTGTCAAGTCATCCCGACCATCAGTTGTATAAGGAATATTTCCCGAACGGTGCGGCAAGTATCTTTACCTTTGAAATCAAAGGTGGTCAGGAAGAAGCCTGGAAGTTTATCGACTCCCTTGAAATCTTCTCTTTGCTGGCCAATGTAGCCGATGTGAAGAGCTTGGTTATTCACCCGTACACTACCACCCATTCACAGCTGTCTCCGGAAGAACTGGAAGCCCAGCACATTACCCCTTCTACCGTTCGTCTGTCGGTAGGTACGGAACACATTGTCGACATCTTGGCCGACTTGTCGCAAGCATTGGATAAGATTTAAATTGAAAGGCGTTTGGAAAGAAGCATAAACATTTTGACCTTTTCGGTTGTTATTCAGCATGATTGATAACTTAAAACCTATTCGGAAAATGAAAAAGTTAATGATGTTGGCCGCTATCGTAGCGGCTCTTGCTTCTTGCCAATCGAACAAGAAGAATGCAGAATTGGTCATAGAAAATGATAGCGTGATAGCCATTGTGCCGGCTCCGGCAGTAGAAGTGGATGAAGAAATCTTTACGGGAACGCTTCCTGCGGCCGACGGTCCGGGCATTGATTATGTGCTGACATTGGGTGTAGCAACCGACGGAGTGGATACTCTCTATACATTGGATATGACTTATTTAGATGCCAACGGTCCTGGTAAGCATGAGACTTTCAGCACCAAAGGCAAACAGAAAACGATTCATAAGACGGTGAAAAATAAGCCTAAGAAGGCGGTTAAATTAACGCCGGACAACGGAGAACAGCCCACTTATTTCTTGGTGGTCAATGATACCACTCTCCGCTTAGTCAATGATTCGACTTTGGTAGAAACCATCGGACAAGCCGTTTATGACATTACAAAAGTAAAAAATAAATAATTAGGTATTGGTTTTTAGGTAGGCAGACACAGCCTTATAGTGTGTCATTTTACAGGCAGTGAAGAATCTGAGTACATAAAAAGTGTTTCAGATTCTTCATTTTGTTTGTCTTGATTGGGAGGATTTACGCATCAAAGAAAAAGGAAGGGCGCGTCAAAGGAAAATATTTTTCTTCTTTGGTGCGTTGCCTCGTCCTCCAAAGCGTTTTTTCCTTGCCGGTTTCGCTTATTCCGACACTAATTCCTATCTTTGCACACAAATAACAAAGCTTATGTCAACAGTCATCTATCCTTCGCCTATCTTCGGTCCGGTACATAGCCGCCGTTTGGGAGTTTCTTTGGGAATCAACTTGCTACCGGCCGACGGTAAGTTCTGTACGTTCGATTGCATTTATTGCGAATGTGGCTTTAATGCCAGTCATCGTCCGCATCAAAAGCTCCCTACTCGTGAGGAAGTGCGAGAAGCGTTGGAAGCTCGTCTGATGGATATGCAGCAAAACGGTCCCAAGCCTGATGTGCTGACCTTTGCCGGTAACGGAGAGCCAACAGCTCATCCCCACTTTGCCGACATCATGAACGATACATTAGCGTTGCGAGACAAGTATTTTCCACAGGCCAAAGTCAGCGTGCTGAGTAATGCTACTTTTATTCACAAACCGGAAGTTTTTGCTGCCTTGAACAAGGTAGACAACAATATCCTGAAGCTTGATACGATTGATGTGGCTTACATTCATCGCATCGACCGGCCGACCGGTCATTACGATGTACAGCAAATCATCGACTGTATGAAGGCTTTCAAAGGCAATCTGATTGTACAGACTCTCTTCATGAAAGGCGTTTTTGAAGGTCAGTCGGTGGATAATACAACCGACGATTATGTATTGCCCTGGCTCAAGACTGTCAAGGAAATAGCTCCCCGACAAGTGATGATTTATACCATTGATAGGGAAACTCCGGCTCCTTTGTTGGAGAAAGCTACTCACGAAGAACTTGATCGTATCGGAGAATTGGTTCGTCAGGCTGGTATTCCGGTTTCTGTTTCTTATTGATAAAACATATTTTTCTTTCGTTTGTTACCTTTAAAAAGCAGACAAATGAAAGAAAAATTATTCAAAAGAAAGGCGTTCCGATACATTCTCTACCTCTTTCCGGGGATAGTGCTTTACAATCTGTTGCCTTACTTAAAGGCGATAGAAAGTGAAACGATGCTGACCATTACCACTCGTCTCTGCGAGATATACATCATCTGTTGTATTCTTTTTGCTATCAACGCTTTGCTTTTGGTCATGCTCGACCTTTATAACACCAAAGACAAGCAGCGAAGTCGCCCCATGAAAGGATTGGTGCAAATCTTTCAGGTATTGCTTTTCTTTGTGGGAGGGATTATCATTGTTTCCGTACTCATCAACAAATCGCCCACCACACTTTTTGCCGGATTAGGGGCTTCAGCGGCCGTTCTGATGTTGATTTTTAAGGACAGTATATTGGGATTCGTGGCCGGTGTACAGTTATCGGCCAATGACATGCTCCGTATTGGCGATTGGATTCAGTTGGCCGATGGCTCTGCCAATGGGATTGTGTTGGAAATCACCTTGAATACGGTTAAGATTCAGAATTGGGATAACACCATTTCTACAGTTCCTCCCTATACGTTGGTCAGTACCACCTTTAAGAACTGGCGAGGAATGCAAGAAAGCGGTGGGCGTAGGGTAGACAAGACCATCAAACTGGATATGAACACGTTGATGTTCTGTTCCAACGAGATGATAGCCCGTATCCGTAAGGAAATCCCTTTGATGAATGACGTTGGTCCGGCCGACAGCAGTATGCCTACCAATGCACAGCTATACCGGCTTTATATCGAACGTTACTTGCGTACTCATCCCGTCGTTAATCAGCAACTTGATTTGATTGTAACGCAGAAAGAGCCTACTCAATTCGGCGTTCCCATTGAGGTGTATTTCTTTCTTAGCGATATAGTTTGGAAAGAATATGAACAAATTCAGTCCGACATCTTCGACCATTTGTTGGTGATGGTCGGAGAGTTCGGACTGAAATTATATCAATATTCGTAAGGAGAATTTACACGTTGAATCGGAAGTGCATGATATCGCCGTCTTGAACAACATATTCCTTGCCTTCCACGCCCATCTTGCCGGCTTCCTTGACAGCCGCTTCCGAGCCATACTTGATGTAGTCTTCGTACTTGATGACTTCGGCACGAATAAAGCCCTTTTCAAAGTCTGTGTGGATGACACCGGCACATTGCGGAGCCTTCCAGCCCTTGCGGTAAGTCCATGCTTTGACTTCCATTTCGCCGGCTGTGATGAATGTTTCGAGGTTCAGGAGCTTGTAGATGGCCTTGATCAAGCGGTCGCAACCGGATTCAGTCAACCCCATGTCTTCCAAGAACATCTGCTTTTCCTCGTAGCTTTCCATTTCGGCAATGTCGGCTTCGGTCTGGGCGCTGATGATGAGCAGTTCGGCTTCTTCATCCTTGATGGCTTCGCGTACTGCTTCCACGTAAGGATTACCGTTAGCGGCAGAAGTGTCATCTACGTTGCACACATACAATACCGGTTTGGTAGTCAGCAAGAACAATCCTTTGGCAGCGGTTTGTTCGTCTTCGGTATCGAAAGTTACGGTACGTGCCGATTTGCCTTGAAGCAATGCTTCACGATAGCGAACCAATACGTCGTATTCAATCTTAGCCTGCTTGTCGCCGCCTACTTTTGCCTGTTTTTCCACACGCTTGATACGGTTTTCTACCGTTTCAAGGTCTTTCAGCTGAAGTTCTGCGTCGATGATTTCCTTGTCGCGTACCGGATTGACAGAGCCGTCTACGTGTACAATGTTGTCATTGTCGAAGCAACGCAACACATGAATGATAGCGTCTGTTTCGCGGATGTTACCCAAGAACTGATTGCCCAAACCTTCGCCCTGGCTGGCACCTTTTACCAGTCCGGCAATGTCTACGATGTCGCAAGTGGCGGGAACGATTCGGCCAGGCTTGACCAATTCGGCCAGCTTGTTCAGTCTTTCATCGGGTACGGAAATCTGTCCTTGTTGTGCGTCAATGGTACAGAACGGATAGTTTGCACTCTGTGCCTTTGCACTCGAAAGACAGTTGAATAGGGTGGACTTGCCCACGTTCGGAAGTCCTACGATACCTGCTTTTAATGCCATATATTCTTGTATTTTAATTATTATCTATTTTCAGGGTGCAAAGATAGCGCAAATTGAGAGCAGAAGCAAATTTATTTGCATTCTGCCGAATGCAGCCTATCTTGGCTGAAAGCAAAGATACTGATTCTTTTGGAATTATTAAAATCAATGAGCTTCCAACCAATTGTTTCCCCATCCGCAATCGGCTCGCAAAGGTACTTGCATGGCATAGGCTTTCTCCATTTCCTC
>JAFTSK010000067.1 GCA_017467385.1 Bacteroidaceae bacterium | reverse complement strand
TTCTATCCAGCAAGCCTTATACAAGCTTATCGGCTCCCAACGGCATTTGGCATTGTACTCGTTTTCCAAACGGTATTGAATGACTTCAAACTGCAACTGACCTACCGTACCAATAATCTTACGGCCATTGAACTGGTTGACAAACAACTGTGCCACCCCTTCGTCCATCAGTTGGTCAATACCCTTTGCCAACTGCTTTTGCTTCATCGGATCGGCATTCTCGATGTACTTGAACATCTCCGGAGAGAAACTCGGCAAACCTTTGAAGTGAAGTTTTTCGCCTTCGGTCAACGTATCACCAATCTTGAAGGTTCCATTGTCCGGCAGACCAATGATGTCTCCAGCCCAAGCCTCATCAACCGTAGTCTTGCGCTGTGCCATGAACTGAGTAGGTGAAGAAAAACGCATGGTCTTATCATGACGTACATGATAGTAAGGAGTGTTACGAGAGAATTTTCCCGAGCAAACCTTACAGAAAGCAATACATGAACGATGGTTCGGATCAATATTGGCTGTAATCTTGAACACAAAACCAGTAAACTTGGCCTCGTCCGGTTGTACATCGCGTTCTTCTGCCTTGACAGGACGAGGACTTGGCGCTATTTCCACGAAAGTATTTAGCAATTCCTCTACCCCAAAGTTATTCAAAGCCGAGCCAAAGAATACCGGAGCCAATTCTCCTCTCAAATATTCTTGTACATCAAATTCGGGATATACACCTTCAATAAGTTCCAACTCACCACGAAGCTTATCTGCCAATTCCGAACCAATCTGCTTATCGAGTTCCTCGGTATTGATATCGACTTCCACCTTTTCGGCTACCACCTGCTTGGAAGGTTGGAAAAGGTTGAGGTTCTGTTCATATATATTATATACCCCTTTGAAACGAGGGCCACTTTCAATTGGCCAAGTCAACGGACGTACACCAATCACGAGTTCTTCTTCAAGTTCGTCGAGCAAGTCAAATGGATCTTTCGCTTCGCGGTCCATCTTGTTCACAAAGATAATTACCGGAGTATTGCGCATACGGCACACTTCCATAAGTTTACGAGTCTGTGTTTCCACCCCTTTCGCACCATCCACTACGATGATAACCGAATCAACAGCCGTCAGTGTGCGGTAGGTATCTTCCGCAAAATCCTGGTGTCCCGGCGTATCGAGGATATTGATTTTATAGTCGTGATAGTCGAATTCCATCACAGAGGTCGTTACGGAGATACCACGTTGTTTTTCGATATCCATCCAGTCGGATGTCGCAGTCTTCTTAATCTTGTTGCTTTTTACGGCACCGGCTACCTGAATCTGCCCTCCGAAGAGCAACAACTTTTCAGTCAATGAAGTCTTACCGGCATCCGGGTGCGCGATAATCGCAAACGTTCGTCTTCTTGAAATTTCTGGATTCATTATAAACTATATCTTCTTTTTAATTTTTCTTCCTATCAACCAAAACTCCTATAGCTAAAAACAAAAAATACAATCCAAAATAAAATGCCCAAACATAGCCATGTGGTGAAATTCTTTTTGTTATTAATCATACCCCTAAGGCATTAATACATTCCTTCAAGCTGTCTTCCCAATACGGCACTTCAATTCCATAAGTTGATTTTATCTTCGTCTTATCCAAAACCGAATAATGCGGACGCTTGGCCGGCGTAGGATATTCCTCAGTATGAAGCGGTTTTACCTGACAAGTCGTGATACCCGCCAAACGATGAATGACTTTCGTAAAGTCATACCAAGAACAAACACCTTCGTTGCTGAAATGATAAACACCCGGCACTACTCCCTGATGAATAGCGGCAAAGATGGCACGTGCCAAATCTCGGGCGTAAGTCGGCGTACCAATCTGGTCGAAGATAACCCCCAATGAATTGCGTTCCTTGCCCAAACGAATCATCGTCTTTACAAAGTTGTTGCCAAAAGTGGAATACAACCAAGCTGTACGAATCACCATTGCACGACTACAAAACGACAAGGCCTTTTGTTCTCCGGCCAATTTCGTACTTCCATAAACCGAGTTTGGACAAGTTGGAGCTGTTTCTTTATAAGGAATGTGCGCCGTACCGTCAAACACATAGTCAGTAGAGATTTGAATAAACATCGCTTGATTGGCTTCGGCTGCTTTAGCCAAATAACCGACCGCATCCGCATTCAGTTTACTACAAAGTTCAACATTTTCTTCAGCCTTGTCTACTGCTGTATAAGCGGCACAGTTCACAATCACGTGAATGTTATTTGTTTGTACGAAATCAAGCACAGCCTGCTCGTTGCAAATGTCGAGTTCGGCTACATCCGTAAAGAAATAGGTGTATTCCTTATTCTCTATCGAAAGTACTCTCATTTCATTTCCTAACTGACCATTAGCCCCGGTTATCAATATATTCTTCATAATTCCAATTCCCCTTTCTTATCTTCCTTATAATAAGTAGAAAGCATGGCAAGCAAAGAAGTAATAGCTTCCTGTGCCTTCTTTGTCTCCTCACTTATTTCTTTCTTTTGAAGTTTCAACAACAATATCCCATACAAAGCATCGAAACAAGTCTCCAGTTCCGGTTTTTCTTTATCGGCTCCTTTGGCACGTAATTCAACGATGAAAGGCAATGCTTTATAATAAGCTGCATTGTAATAAGGGAATTTAGAAGAGGCCAACAACTGCAAATGCAAGTCTGTAAGCCAAGTAATGATATTCTTATTTATTTGTAAATGACCTTGTTGCATCACTTCCTCACGACGCATCATTTCAATCAGGTCTTCATACCATTGCAACAATTCTTGTTGCTGTTCGGTTGGGTAACGATTCACTAAATTCTCACGAATAGCTGCCATATCACAATGATATGCACGAAGTGTATCTTCCACTTGCCACATATAAATCAGATATTCTGCAATATTCTGTTGTTTAAGTTGTCGGGAAATAAACATTGGATAAATAAATTAGTATAACGTTTTTCCTAAAATAGTATATACAAGACTAATAACAGAAGCCAACATCACAATACTTCCCACAATCCGGTTCAGTATCCAAATACCCCGTACATTGAAACGGGTACGCACCTTGTTGACTAAATAAGTTATTCCAAACCACCACAGCAAAGCTCCCAATACAATCGCCCAATAACCCACTAATTGAAAACCGATAGCACTGCCCGGCATAACGAAAGAGAATCGGGCAAATAATCCGATGAACAAAAAGATTATCAACGGATTTGAAAGAGTAACAAAAAAGGCGGTTACAAAATTATGAAGATAAGTTCCTTTGTTGGAAGAAATCGGACGAATAGATTGAACCGGATTACTACGAAAGGCGAATATCCCAAAAACAAACAACATAACACTCCCTACAATCTGAAGCAAAACTTGGTGTTTCGTTAGGAATTCATCCATAAAACTCATACCATAACCAGTAATTAATGCATATATAATATCACTTAAACATGCTCCTATTCCTGTTACAAATCCATACCAACGCCCTTTGTTGAGAGTACGCTGTATGCACAATACCCCCACAGGACCTAACGGCGCAGAAACTACTACACCTATAATAAGCCCTTTCACCAATAAATCGAGTATGGTTACTTGTTCAATCCAATTCATGACTGCAAATATGCTACTTTTTTGCGAAAGTATCTACATTTAGCCGCAACTTTCTTTCACAAATTGGGGCTTTTATGTAACTTTGCACCTTATTAAAGAAAGATTAAATTAAATAACAGCTATAATAGTGCTATGATTCTATTTTTCAGAACACCCACCCAGAGTGTTATCGCAACAGAAGCCAACCAAGCATTGGCATCCGAAGACATTCAAAAATTGTGCTGGCTTTATGGAGAAGCCACTGTTGAAAACGAAGAAAACCTGCAAGGTTGTTTCGTAGGTCCACGCCGGGAAATGATTACTCCCTGGAGTACCAATGCCGTAGAAATTACTCAGAACATGGGTTTGAACGGTATTCTCCGTATCGAAGAGTATTTCCCTGTAAAAGACGAGAATGCTGAATACGATCCGATGCTTCAACGCATGTATAAAGGATTGAACCAAGACATTTTTACCGTCAACATCAAGCCACAGCCAATTATTTATATCGAAAACTTGGAAGAGTACAATGAACAGGAAGGTTTAGCACTCTCTCAAGAAGAAATGGACTACTTGAAGAAAGTAGAAAACGATTTAGGCCGCAAGTTGACAGACTCGGAAGTGTTTGGTTTTGCCCAAATCAACTCAGAACACTGCCGTCATAAAATCTTCGGTGGTACATTCATCATCGATGGAGTGGAAATGGAATCTTCCCTCTTCCAAATGATCAAGAAGACTACCCAAGAAAATCCTAATAAGATTATCTCTGCTTATAAAGATAATGTAGCCTTTGCAGAAGGTCCAGTAATTGAACAATTTGCGCCGAAAGACCACTCAACAGCAGACTATTTCGTTATCAAGAACGTTAAGTCTGTGATTTCTTTGAAAGCAGAAACTCATAACTTTCCAACAACCGTAGAACCATTCAACGGTGCATCTACTGGTACCGGTGGAGAAATCCGCGACCGTATGGGTGGCGGTAAGGGTTCTTGGCCGATTGCCGGTACAGCTGTGTACATGACTTCTTACCCTCGCAGTGAAGAAGGTCGTGAATGGGAAGACATTCTACCGGTTCGCAAATGGTTGTATCAAACTCCAGAACAAATTTTAATTAAGGCTTCCAACGGTGCTTCCGACTTTGGTAACAAATTTGGTCAACCGCTGATTTGTGGTTCTGTTCTTACCTTTGAACATCAGGAAAACAATGAAAAGTATGCTTACGACAAAGTAATCATGCTGGCTGGTGGTGTGGGCTACGGTACTCAACGCGACTGTTTGAAGGGTACTCCGGAAGCAGGTAACAAGGTGGTAGTAGTCGGTGGCGACAACTATCGTATTGGTTTGGGGGGTGGTTCAGTTTCTTCGGTAGAAACAGGCCGTTACTCATCGGGTATCGAATTGAACGCTGTTCAGCGTGCCAATGCAGAAATGCAGAAACGCGCTTACAATGTAGTACGCGCCCTCTGCGAAGAAGATGAAAACCCAATCGTTTCCATCCACGATCATGGTTCAGCTGGTCATGTAAACTGCTTGTCAGAATTGGTGGAAGAATGTGGTGGTTTGATTCACATGGATAAGTTGCCTATCGGTGACGAAACCTTGTCAGCTAAGGAAATCATCGCTAATGAAAGTCAGGAACGTATGGGCTTGCTCATCGACGAAAAGGCTATTGAACATGTACAGAAGATTGCTGAACGCGAACGCGCACCGATGTACACCGTAGGCGAAACAACTGGAGATCATCGTTTTGCTTTTGAACAAGCCGATGGTGTTCGTCCATTCGATTTGGCCGTAGACCAGATGTTCGGTTCATCTCCAAAGACTTACATGATTGATAAGAACGTAGAACGTAAATACGATGTAGTAACTTACGACATCACTCAGTTAGACGAATATGTAGAACGTGTACTCCAGTTGGAAGCTGTGGCTTGTAAAGACTGGTTGACTAATAAAGTAGACCGTTGTGTAACCGGCCGCGTGGCTCGTCAGCAATGTCAAGGCGAATTACAATTACCGTTAAGCGACTGTGGTGCTGTAACATTAGATTATCGTGGAAACAAAGGTATCGCTACGGCTATCGGTCATGCTCCTCAAGCAGCGTTGGCCAATCCGGAAGCAGGCTCTGTGTTATCTGTCAGCGAATCCTTGACCAACTTAGTTTGGGCACCGTTGGCAGAAGGTTTGGACAGCGTATCGTTGTCGGCTAACTGGATGTGGCCTTGTCGTGCACAAGAAGGTGAAGATGCCCGTCTATATAAGGCTGTAAAAGCATTGTCAGATTTCTGTTGTGCTTTGCAAATCAATGTACCTACCGGCAAGGACTCCTTATCTATGGTACAGAAATATCCTGACGGAGAAAAGATTGTCAGTCCGGGTACGGTAATCGTTTCAGCCGGTGGAGAAGTTTCAGATATCAAGAAGATTGTCTCTCCGGTAATGAAAAACGAGCCAAAGAGCCGTTTCTACCACATCGACTTCTCATTCGATAATTTGCAGTTGGGTGGTTCCGCTTTTGCTCAATCATTAAATAAGGTAGGTAGCGACGTTCCTACGGTGAAGAATCCAGAATATTTCCGCGATGCATTCCTTGCTATCCAGCAGTTGGTAAACGAAGGTCTTATCATGGCCGGCCACGACATCTCTGCCGGTGGTTTGATTACAACCTTGCTTGAAATGTGCTTTGCCAACACAGATGGAGGTATGAAAATTACCCTCGACAAGATTCATGGTGCGGACATTGTAAAAGCTTTGTTTGCCGAAAATCCAGGTGTAGTTATCCAAGTTTCTGACAAGAATGCTCCGGCTGTAAAGAAGATTTTGGATGATGCAGGTGTAGGCTACTTGAAGATTGGTGTACCAAGCGAAGAACGTCATATCCTCGTTAGCAAGGATAGTGTAACTTATCACTTCGGCATTGACCATTTGCGTGATGTATGGTATTCTACTTCATATTTACTTGACCGTAAACAAAGTTTCAACGGTTGTGCCAAGAAACGTTTTGAAAACTACAAACAACAGCCTCTAGAATTGGCTTTCGGTCCTGAATTTACCGGAAAATTGACTCAATACGGTTTGAACCCAGACCGTCGCGAAGCAAGTGGACTCAAAGCTGCTGTTATTCGTGAAAAGGGTACCAACTCCGAACGTGAAATGGCTTATGCATTCTGGTTGGCTGGCTTCGACGTAAAAGACGTAACCATGACCGACTTGATCAGCGGCCGCGAAACATTGGAAGATGTCAATGTCATTGCTTTCTGTGGTGGTTTCTCCAACTCTGACGTACTTGGTTCGGCTAAGGGATGGGCAGGTGCCTTCCTTTACAACCCGAAAGCAAAAGCAGCCCTCGACAATTTCTATGCTCGTGAAGATACATTGTCTCTCGGTGTATGTAACGGTTGTCAGTTAATGGTGGAACTTGGTTTGATTAATCCGGAACATCCGGCAGACAAGAAGGCGAAGATGTTGCACAACGACTCGCACAAGTTTGAAAGCAACTTTGTTTCATTGACAATTCCAACCAACCGTAGCGTAATGTTCGGTTCACTTAGTGGTTTCAAGATTGGTACATGGGTAGCTCACGGTGAAGGTAAATTCCACTTACCACTTCCGGAAGATGAATACAACGTGGTTGCCAAGTTCTCTTATGATGAATATCCGGGCAATCCAAATGGTTCGTCCTATAGCGTAGCTGCCATCGCCAGCAAAGATGGTCGCCACTTGGCTATCATGCCACACCCTGAACGTACTATCTTCCCCTGGCAGTGTGGTTATTATCCTACAGAAAGATGGAACGACCAAATCACTCCCTGGATTGAAGCATTCGTCAATGCCAGAAAGTGGGTTGAACAGCACAAGAAATAAGATTTATTTGTTATAAAATGATAAAAAGCGGCATCCTTTTAAGGTATGTCGCTTTTTTAATTGTTTCACATTTTGGGCTTTCTTGTTTTTTTGCGATTTTTGTACCTATTTAAAGACTATTAAAAACGATAAGACTGTGAAAAGGATATTAACTTTATTCATCATTATACTTTGGGGAGCAACAAATGTCTTTGCGCAGCTTTATCGCTATTTAGAGCCGGAAGACGGATTAAGTAGTCGGCGAGTAATCTCCATTGAGAAAGACTCTAAAGGATATATGTGGTTTCTAACCCATGAAGGGATTGACCGATACAACGGAAAACAATATATACACTATCCATTAATCGTAAAAGACAAGCCGATTCAACTATTCCCTAATTTAAATAATCTACAAATAGATGATGCCGGTTCCATTTGGATTACAGGAAAGAATGGCTACATATTCCAATATGACCAACTTCAAGACAAGTTCGATTTGGTATTAAACCTATCCGATACGCTTAAGAGTGTTAAACGGTTACCTTTAACTCATGCCCGTATAGACAACAGTAACCATTTATGGCTTTGTACAAAAACAGACCAATATCTATATCACACTCGTGAAAAAAGACTTGTACATTTAAACAGCCCCATCAAAGAAGAAATCACTTTTTTAACGCAAGGAGACAATAACCAATATTATATTGGAACGAATCATAATGTATGGATTGCCGAACTCAAAGGAGAGCAACTCTCTGTAAAAGCCGACTCTGCTTTAGCTAACTTCCATGTCATCCAGCATCTTTATTACCATAAACCCACTCGGTCTCTCCTTATAGGAACCTTGATGGACGGTTTCTATCTATACAACACACAAACCGGTACGTTAGAAAACTTGGGAAATCAAAAAGATGTAACCATCAATACAGTTACTCCTGCTTTCCAATCCGAAGAAGAAGTTTTAATTGGAACAGACGGGAATGGCATATATAAACTAAACATGCAAACAAAGGAACTTCAGCCTTATCTATCAACCGGCCTTTATCAGTCAAGCAAGATGAATGGAGACATCATCAAAGACATTTATATAGATGAAGCAGGAAGAATATGGATGGCCGTATTTCCAAACAGCATTACTATCTATTCCGATAAATACCCTAACTATGAATGGATAAAGCAAACAAGTAACCAATATAGTTCTATCCCCAACAATCAGATTACTTATTTATTGGAAGATTCGGACGGAGATATTTGGATGACCACCAGTAATGGTGTCTGTTTTTATAACGTAAAAAAGAAAGAATGGAAGACATTACTTTCCAGTCAACAGCAAAAAGGACATGCACAAAACCATGTTTTCATTTCTTTGTGTGAATCTACTCCCGGAACCATATTGGTGGGTGGATATATGTCCGGTATGTATCGTATCAATAAGAAGGATATGATTCCTCATTATTTCTTTCCACAAAAAACTGATTCTACTATACGACCGGATAAATACATCAGAAGCATCTACCGAGACGAAGAAGGAAATGTCTGGGCCGGAGGATATTACAATTTCAAACGTATAGATCCCATTAGTGGAGAGACTGAACATTATAGTACTGAATATCCCATCACTTTCATCACAGCCAAAAACAAACAAGAGCTATGGATTGGTACAATTAATGGGCTATACAAATTCAACAAGCAGGAAAAGAAAATCCAACAAGTATACTTTTCGTCTGACATAGGAACCGTCAATACCATCTACCAAGACGGAGAAAAAGCAACCTATATTGGTACTCATGGGAATGGCATGTGGATATACAACAACAAAACCGGTAACTTAGCCAATTATTACACCAACAACTCCGCATTGATATGTAACAATATCTACTGCATCTTACCCAGCATCAACAAAGACGAACTCATTATCAGTACGGAGAATGAATTGGTTTGCTTTAACACAAAAGAGAAAATCTTTCTTAATTGGACGAAGGAACAAGGACTATTGTTTGACAAGTTTAACGTAGCAGCCGGTCTCAAGACCAGTAAAAATGTAGTTGCTTTCGGAGGAGGCGAAGGAATCATCATTATTCGAGATTCCATAAATCTGCCTCAGGTCTTCCAGTCCAAATTGGTTTTCAGCGATTTCAACATTCACTACCAGAAAATTACTCCGGGAATGAAGGACTCTCCTTTAACCAAACCGATTGATGAGACGAAAGAGATTGTTTTGTCGCATGACCAAAATATTTTCTCTTTTGAAATAAGTTCCATTAACTACGATTGTCCTTCACGTGTCTTGTACTCCTGGAAATTGGAAGGTTTTTACAATCAATGGACAATTCCCAACGAAGCCAATCTTATCAAATACACGAACATCAATCCGGGAGAATATACCCTGAAAGTGCGTGCTATCTTGTTGGACGATGGGCATATCATGGAAGAACGAAGTATCCACATCATCATTGAGCCACCATTTACTCAAACGATGTGGGCTTACATGATTTATGGTTTGGTATTTTTACTCATTCTTTCAACTATTCTCCGTTTCATCTGGTTACGGAAAGATAGCAACATCTCTAAAGAGAAGATACAATTCTTCATTAATACAGCTCATGACATCCGTACTCCGCTGACGCTGATTAAAGCACCATTGAACGAGATAAGTAATCACGAAGAACTGTCAGAGGAAGGAAAGAACAATTTGAACATGGCCATACAAAGTACAGACAAGCTATCCGAACTGGCTACCAAACTGATTGAATTCCAAAAGGAAGAACTTTACAGCTCGACCATCCATGTCATTCCTTGTGAAATCAATGCGTATATTCAGCAGTTCCTGCAACAATTCTACCTATATGCCGAGAAGAAAGAAATTACACTAAACTTTAAAGGAACTGAAGAAGCCTTAAAAGTATGGATAGACCGAAATAAAATTGATTCTATCATCCATAACTTAGTCAGCAATGCACTGAAATATACGCCCAACGGCGGGAATATTACCATTACTGTGCGTAACAATGCAACTTATTGGTTCCTAAAAATTACCGACACAGGTATTGGTATCTCCAAGAACGACCAAAAGAAATTATTCAAACATCTGTTCAGAGGGAACAATGCGGTCAATCTGCAAATCACAGGAACCGGTATTGGTATGTTGCAAACATACAAATTGATTAAACGACATTACGGGAAAATTTCTGTTTCAAGCAAAGAGAACATGGGTACTACTTTCCGCTTACGCTTTCCGATCAATGACAAGCGATATAAGTCGCATGTAAAACTCGGCGATGAAACAACAGTTCCAACGATACCTATCGCTAAAGAACAGTCTCCAACTTTTACAGACAAAGAATATATACCGTCCAAACCTTCGACCGCTTACACTCTTTTGATTGTGGAAGACAATACGGATTTGAGGAATTTCCTCTGTCAAAGTTTGTCAAGGACTTATCACATCATGGAAGCAAGCAACGGAAAAGAGGCTCTCGAACAGATAACCCAAAAGCAACCCGATTTGGTACTGTCCGATGTAATGATGCCTGTCATGCGGGGAGACGACTTGTGCAAGAAACTAAAGAACGATGTAGCAACAAGCCACATCCCAGTTGTCTTGCTGACTGCCTTGAACGATAAAGAAAACATCATTCATGGGTTGGAGATAAAGGCGGACAGCTACATTGTCAAACCGTTCGACGTAGATATTCTAAAGGCAAGCATTGCCAGCATCCTGGCCAATAAAGAAATGATTCGCCAACGTTTTGCTCAATTGGATTACCACACCGAAGACATTGGTCAAGAAGTGCCAGGATTGGACTTAGACCAGGAGTTCATTATCAAAGTTACAGAAACCGTCCGGAAGAACCTGAGCAACGACTTTAATGTAGATTCGCTTTGCGCGGCTTTCCACATGAGCCGAAGCAGTTTCTACAACAAAATGAAGGCATTGACCAATCAATCGCCCAGCGACTTTGTGCGACAAATCCGAATGCATGAAGCAGCTACCTTATTAAAGAGTAAGAAACATACCGTCGCTGAAGTATCCGACATCTTGGGATACAGCGATCCGAAATATTTTACAGACATCTTTAAGAAGCACTTCGGAATGACTCCAAGTGCCTACATGAAACAAGAACAACCATGAATTTTTATCTCTCATCTTTTACCACGTTCTTCAAGATAGGTTTATTTACCATCGGCGGAGGTTACGCAATGGTGCCACTTATCGAAGAAGAAATCGTCAACAAGAAGCAATGGATAGCCAAAGAGGACTTTATCGACTTGATTGCTATCTCTCAATCCGTACCGGGGGTGTTTGCCGTAAATCTTTCCATCTTCATCGGCTACAAACTCAGACGGTTTCCCGGAGCCTTGTCGATGGCCTTAGGAACCATCCTCCCCTCTTTCCTTATTATTCTGGCCATCGCCTTATTCTTTCAGCAGTTCAAGGAATACGAGGCGGTGGAACGTATCTTCAAAGGTATTCGTCCGGCAGTAGTAGCTCTAATTGCCGCCCCTACTTTCAGTATGGCCAAGTCTGCAAAGATAAACAGGTATAATGTTTGGATTCCGATAGTCTCCGCCCTACTCATTTGGCTACTGGGGGTATCACCTGTGTACATCATCGCCCTTGCCGGCATAGGCGGCTTCATCTACGGAAAACTCAGAAATCAGAACTCATAACTCAAAAATATGCTTTTTCTCGAACTTTTCATCACATTCTTTCAAATAGGCCTTTTCGGATTCGGAGGAGGCTATGCCATGCTTTCCATGATTCAAGGCGAAGTAGTAACCGGCCATAACTGGATAACGTCAAGCGAATTTACCGACATCGTGGCTATCAGTCAAATGACTCCTGGACCGATAGGTATCAATTCGGCTACTTACGTTGGTTACACAGCCGCCATCAATGCCGGATACAGCCATGCCTGGGGTGTTGTAGGTTCTATCACAGCGACCTTTGCTGTGGTGCTTCCTTCGTTCATTCTGATGATTGCCATCAGCCGTTTCTTCTTGAAATACCAGAAACACCCGTTGGTAGAAGCCGTATTCAAGGGATTGCGTCCGGCAGTTGTCGGTTTATTGGCGGCCGCCGCTTTGGTTTTAATGACTGCCGAAAACTTCGGTAGCTACCAGACAGACCTATATCAGTTTGTCATCAGCCTCATCATCTTCTTGGTAGCCTTTATTGGCACGAGAAAGTTTAAAGTAAGCCCTATCCTAATGATTTTCCTTTGTGGATTGGCGGGATTCTTATTGTATTAAAAATGTAGGGGCAAGGTTAGCTTGCCCGAATACATCCACATTGTTTCATGCGCATGTTTCGGGCGGGCTAACCCCGCCCCTACCAATATTCATTCGTATATTCTTATTACAATTTCACTTTCTTCTTAACCGGCTTCGATTCGTTGTGCAAGCGGTCAAGGGCTGTAACCACATATTGGTATTTCACTTTACCTTCTTCGTATGGAAGTTTGAAGAAAGTGTCTCGGGTAATGCCTACGATATGTAAAGGATCATTCAAGTCAATTTTTTCCTTTTTGTCAAAGCGATAGACCACATACTGGATGGCCTTATCCATTTCGGTTGCGGCTTTAGGAGCCGTCCAGAAGAGAACCGGACCTTCAAAAGTCCACACCATTTTCAGTTTCTTTACCTTTCCCGGAGCTTTGTCGTCCATGAACGGAGAGGTCGGAATCAAGGCCGGATAACGATGATATTCCTTTTCCAATAAAGTACAATAGTTGCCGGGATTGTCAACCACCGCCGCCGCATACCATTGACAACTGCCTTCTACGGTAGGCAACGAACGTTGTAACTTCATCTTTGCCGGCAACTGGTGTTGCAAACGGTTGTTCAAATCCGTATTTTTTACGGTGCGCATCACATCCTGACCAATGAACAACGGACGTGCCGAAGCATGCTTTGCCCACCAGCGGATAAGCGTTTCATAATCGGCCGCCTTGTGGCCGATTTCCCAATAGATTTGCGGAATGTTATAATCCACCCAGCCGTTGTTTACCCACATCAACACATCGGCATAGAGGTCGTCGTAGTTCTGAAGGCCGTTGGTTTCACTTCCGTTCGGATCGTTCTTCTTGTTGCGATAGATACCAAACGGACTGACACCAAACTTTACCCAGGGTTTACATTCCCGTACTGTTTCATGAATCTCTTTGATAAGCACGTTCACATTATCGCGTCTCCAGTCGCCAACCTGACTATATCCTCGTCCGTATTGAGCAAAGGCTACACCATCGGGAAACTCCTCACCCGGGTTAGGATAAGGATAGAAATAGTCGTCCATGTGCAAGGCGTCAATGTCGTAACGACTTACAATGTCGCGGATAATCTTGCAGATATACTTCCGATTTTCAGGCAATCCGGGGTTGAAATAGAGCTGTCCGGCATAGCTTACGAAACGTTCGGGTTGTTTGTTGTACGGATGAATGGGCGACAAAGCGGCCGTTCCTTTGGTCTTGGCCCGATAAGGATTAATCCACGCATGGAGTTCCATGTTACGCTTATGACATTCATCAATCATCCATTGTAACGGATCCCAGCCGGGCGATTTTCCTTGCACACCGGTCAGGAAGCGGCTCCAGGGTTCATAGTTAGACTGATAAAGTGCGTCGGCTTCCGCACGTACCTGGAAAATAATGGCATTGATTCCTGCTTTCTGCAACACATCAAGCTGAGCAATCAACGTTTGTTGCATCTTTTCGGGTGTCATACCCTGAAACTGGCCATTCACGCACTGTATCCAAGCGCCTCGGAATTCTCGTTTGGGCGATTGTGCCATGATTGTCAATGCACCCAAGAGTAATGCCAGCGTACAAAAAAGTGTTTTTATTTTTACCATAATGTCGTTTCTTTATGCCGACAAAGATAGTGTAAAGCTTACGGAGAATAAAACAATTTTTCTCTTTTTTTATTGGCAAAAAACTCTTTGAAGGACGAGGCAACGCTTCAAAGAGTTTTAATCAATTCTCCAAAGAGTTTTTTTTATTGCTCTTAGATGTGTTTTTGGTTTGTCATTTCCCCTCTTGAGAGGGGATTAAGGGGTGTGTGAGACACATCAACTTAAGGCTTTTTATGTGTATGTATTTCACACACCCCCTTCCCCCTCTCAAGAGGGGGTACTTACATTTCAAAACAAACTCTAAATGTTTTTGGGGTTTGTCGTTTATGCAATTTTCAATCGCAATGAATCAGACTTTCACCTCTTTCACTTTCTGCTGATTTACAAGAAATTAAAGTGAAAGTCTTATGAAATAAGGAGTGAAAGATAACGCTTGCAGTCTCGATGATCAACAAAGCAAGTCTCGAAGGCCAACGAGACTGCAAGCGTTGGCCGATGAAGCAAGTCTCACTTTTACACGCCGCCTATTAAACGGATCGGCACTCTAACCTTTTGTGAATCAGCAGAAAGTGAATGTAGTGAAAGTTATTTCGCTTTGTTGATTTCTACCCCAATAACATAATAGTGAGGCGTATTTTCTACATAGTCGGCTTCCATATTCGGACCGATTTCCATTGCGCCACAGAAACGGAAGAAACCATAGACCTTATCCACCCAACACGAGGCAAAGAACACCAAAGGAATAAACTTACCTTCTTCAAACTTATCAACGATAAACGGACGGCTTTCATAATGGTAGAACTTTTTACCAGTCTTCGGATCTGTTAGGGGTTTCAAGGTTAATTGCCTTCCACTTGAACCCATGCCATCCATTTCCAAATTGACACGTCGCAAAGAATCCGACGTTGCCGGCATGAACCCAATCGTCAGCTTTTTGGCTTGCATATATACGCCCTTCTCCGGATCGGCGGCACGTCCTTCTTCCAAAATTCGTTTTTGCGATTCTTCGGGGAAATCATTCAACATCATCCGATTGCTGAACATTGAGAAACGATTGTTTCCAGGCACTTCTTCCCGATTTACATACTCTTTGATGCTGAATTTAAAGTTGTAAGTGTCGTTCAGGAACTCAGTTATATCGAACGAATATACTTTATAGCCCGTAGCATTCAACAAAGGCAAATAATCATCCATTGTTGCTTTCTGCGATTTTATGTTTTGCGAGAAAACGGATACAGCCATGAACAAAGCCAAAACCAAGAATTGAAATCTTTTCATCTTTATTTTTTTGAGTTAAAAGTTGTTTGGAATTTATCCCCTCTTGAGAGGGGGAGAAAGAGTTACTCCAATCGAATCCCCATAATCTTCCAATTTTCACTTTCCTTGAAATTGAAAGACTTAATGCCTGATGGAAGCGGCTCGAATGTCAGAGAGAATTCAGCTTCACCACTTTCCGGCATGAAGAATTCCTTATCCAATGTAATTCCTTCGGCTTTCAGCACTTTGAATTGCTTTCCGTCGGATGTCGTCAGCATGGTAGACGAAGCTATTTTTATCCAATAGTTAGGGGTATAGTAAGCATTGAAGTGAATTACAGTTGCCTGGGGTGTACACTCTACTTGCTTGATTTCCAATGTGCCGTTGGTTTGATTGGATTGAACATCCGGATAGTTGACCAGCAAAACTCCTTCTTTCTTTTCAAAGCTCATGGCTGGCTTCGGTTGCATGTACGGTCTCAGCTGTCGCCATAAACTACCTTTACCATAGCCAAACCAAGAACTTACCATCTTGCCTTCCGGAGAAATCAAAACATAGTGCGGAATCCCATTTACCCCATACTTGGCATAAAGTCCACCAGTCTGCTTCTTATCACTCCAGTTCTTCCAAGTCATGTTATGACGGGCAGAAGCCGCTTTCCATTGTTTCTCTGTATCTGAGCTAAGGCTTACTACCGTCAGCTTGTCAGCATATTTTCCCTGGATTTCTCCCATCTCCGGAATAGCCATGATGCAAGGGCCACAGCCACTACTCCAGAAGTCGAGCAACAAATACTTACCCTTCAACTCTGCCAAATGATGCAGATTGCCTTCCAAGTCGTACAAGTCCGTATCAGCCATCTCCTCTCCTACTTTTACCACCTTAGGCGGGAAGACATTGGGAGTAATCAGTTTTCCCATATCCGAATTCTTCTGTTCCTCCGACATACGGGCATAAAGAGCCTTTACATCTTCTGTATATGGATAATCCGGCTTATATCGAACACCCATACTTAAGCCATACATTTTGTCCAGCCAAATGGGTGTAACAGGCCTTTCCTTCATCATAGCAATCTCTATCTTACTGATTTCCAGCTGAATTTCTTCACATTCCTTACGTAAAGATTTCATCTTATCCTTTGCCGCCTGCTTTTCCTCGGAAGTAGCAGTAGAAGAGTCTATGATTTTCCAAAGACCACTTTCTTCAGCCCCCCGTTTCTGGAACTCTATCCACAAGTCCTTGGCAGCAAACAAATACTTATCGGCTTCTTGTTGCTCTTTTACATCGCTTTTTACCTCCCAAGTATAAATCAGATTATCGTTCCCAATCACTTGAATATGAGAATTGGGAGTAGCATACACATCACGAGTCATGGAAGGGAAATCAGTTGATCGCACATAGACGGAAAGCTTATCCAATTTATCTTTTGCTTCCACCTTGAAATGAAAGGTTCCCCCTTCAATGGTGTCCGTCGCAATGGTTGTACCTACCCTACCATCTTCTCGGAAAAGGCTTACGATAAGTCCATCCTTTACATTCGTTACTTTACCGTCGATGGTAATTTCATTCTGTGCTTGTGAAGCCATCCCGAGCAATATCAACAAGCCTGTTAACAATGTCTTTTTCATGCTATTTCTTTTTTACTCTATCCAATGAATCCTTTTTCGCTTGAATCATCTTCATGTATTTATTTTCAAAATAATCATCATGCGCCCCATTGCGGAAGAAATCTTCTACTTTGATTTTCTCCACTCTCCGCTTTACCCGTTGATACAATGTTTCGGCATTAGGGAGAGGCTTGCCTTCCTCATCCAATGCTTCTCGAAGATTTTTAGGAACGAGTTCCATGTATTTTTCGTAATAATGAACTGCATTGGCATAATCCTTCTGACGGTCGTATATATCGGCAATGGAGTAAAACAACCTATATTTCTTGTTATAAGAATAGAGTTTCTTCATCGTCTCTATCCGTTCGTAGGGATCGGTCTTCACATATCGCTGACATTCCACCAAACCGTCATACAAACGAGCCATCAAGCTGTCGGTAGGCACAGCTATTTCGAGTGCCGCCTTCATATAGTCCATTCCTTCTTGCTTCCACGAACTGCGCACCGAAGCTTTGCCTAAATAATACAAGATATTAATGTCATTCGGAGCCTTCTTGTGAGCCTCCAATAAGTTGTCTCTGGCTCCATACATCCAATTATCCCCATAATGACTTACCCCTAAATAATATAAGGTAGTAAAACTACGGTCGCCCATTGCTTTCAATCCTTCATAACGCTGAACAGCCGTAGGATATTCCTTCATCATGCAATAGGCTTTGGCATTCTGTCGATTCACATCTACATTCAAGGTATCTGTCGAACGATAACATTCAGTAACTGCCACCGCATCCGGATATTGTTCGTTGTTATTGAAGATAGAGGCGATGTGTGCCACCGTCTGCGCATCCAATGAATCAATCCGATAAGCCGCATTGTAGGCCATGAAAGCATTGCTTAATGCATCAGGATTGTCGGCAGCTACCAGACCTTCATAAGCCATCCCCAAGAATTTAAAGGCCGTAGCCGAAAGAGAATCCATATCCAACCAAGCATGACACGACTTGCGAGCTTCCTCGTACTTGTCGGAAGCCAGCAATGAACGGATGTATTGCTGACGGAAATACTTGTTTTCGGGATGTAAGGCGACTGCCTTTTCATAACAAGCAGTCGCCCCCATCATTCGATTGACCAACTTATAACACTCTGCCAATTCTATTAAAACTTTGGTGTTTGTGCTGTCTTCTTTCAGGATAGAGTTCCATTCTTTCAAGGCTTCCGAATGGCGATTCATGGCTTTCAAAGCCTGCGCCCGCAAAGGAGTAAACACCGAGTCACCAGCGGCCGGGGCTATTTGCGCAATGGGTGTTTCAAAATCATAGCTTTCCAATGCCTTTCGGATTTCTTCTTCCGTCTGGGCATTCACCCATAACGGAAACATACACAGCAGAAGTGTTATAAGTTGTTTCATGTACAATTAATTTTTCTTGGTAGTAATTATAATCACTCCGTCTTTCCCTTTATCGCCATAAAGTTCCATTGCTGATTTATCTTTAAGAACAGTCATGGACTCAATGGATTCCGCCGAAAGGTTCTTCATGGTTTCTTCGCCATTTTCTTGTACTTTTCCATCAACTACCACCAATGGCTTTTTATCGTTTGGAGTACGAACATCCACTACCGTACCCTTTATTTTCAACAAATTCTTTGCCTCGTCTACAGTTTCCCTCTTGACACCTTGCTCTACTTTCATAGATACCTTTTGGGTAACGGCATTATCTTTGAGAGTATCCAGACGGAACATTATCGGCATGGTAAATTTTACAGCTACGGCCTTGCCTCTTTGTTTACCAGGAGTCCATTTCGGCATCATGTTTACTACCCGAATAGCTTCCGCATCCAATTCCGGACTGACACTACGTACTGTTTTAACATCGGAGACACTACCATCTTTTTCCACAACGAACTGTACTATCACTCGGCCTTCAATCTTGGCTTTCTGAGCCACCGATGGATATTTTATGTTCTTAGACAAGAACTTCATCGCTTCTGCCATACCTCCGGGGAATTCCGGCATCTCTTCTACCACCTGGAAGATAACTTTTTCTTGAGGCTCTTGTGTAGTAGACTCTTCGGTTTCCTTTTTATCAGCATCCGCTTTGTTTTCTTCACTACTGTTTTCGTAACCAACGACTACCATTTCATCCAAAGTTTGTACCTTTTCGGTCATCTGCACCACTAAAGGAGTAGTATCCTTTACGACTACCAACTGAGTTTGATAACCCACAAACGAAACCATGATTACGTCTCCCACTTTCACATCGGACAACTCAAAGTTTCCATCAATATCGGTCAAAGTACCTTTCGTTGTACCTCTCACAATGATACTGGCACCCATCACCGGAACATTCTTTCTCTCGGCTTCTACTACCGTACCAGTAACTTTGAACTTCTCATCGGAAGAAAATTCGACACTTTTAACCTCTTCCGCTTTCACGATTGAAGTTAAATCATTAACTTTGACACTTAAAATCTCATTGAGTTCATTTGAGACTTCAGGACGGGCGAAAGCAGCTACTGCAACTGCTGCCAACGGGAGTACATATAAGTACTTCACACGCGCCCAGGGATTTGATTTTTTCTTGATCATCATAGTGATACGCTTTTTAAGTGAACTGTGATTAAAGCTGTTGGCAATAGAGTAGAGCCTTGCGCCAACGGCTTTTTTAATGATTAATAACTGATATTTTTTTGCATCGATGCCTTGATTGATTACCCACTCATCTGCTTCATACTCGTGGATATTTTGTAATTCTTGCTTCAACAGCCAAGCCGCAGGATTAAACCATTGGAAGAAGATGCAAGCCTCAGCCAACAACAAGTCCCAAGAATGGTGATTCTGAATATGGGCGCGTTCATGCGTCAGCACAGTTTCGCCACTTTCTTTCCAATCACTCTCCGATATGGCAATACACCTCATCCAACTGAATGGAGCTACCTCTTTCTTCTGATGAACATAAAGAATAATTCCATCCTCCAACACTTCTTTCCGAGCCGAACGAAGCAATCGTACCATCTTACTCAATGACCATAAATGACGAATCAGAAAGAAGAAGATACCGGCAATATACACCAACAACAAAAGTTCTCGCCAGGGGAAAGAAGCCTCCTCTTCCACCACCACTTCCGAACTAAGGTCGGCCATCATCAACATTTCTTCCAAAGACAAAAAGGATTGATTCACTTCCGACACTTCCTGAGTAGTAACCTCTATCAAAGGAGTAAGGCAAGAAAATGCCAATAACCCCAACAAAGCTACCCGATTGAAGCGATGAAAGGTTTCCTTACTCAACAGCAACCGGTAAAACAAGTAGAATCCGGCCAAACAAACCGATGCCTTTACGGCATAAACAAAGAATAATCCCATAGTCCTACCTTATTTATTAGCATTCTCCACTTCACGAATCAGTTTTTTCAACTCTTCCAACGAGATTTCTTCCTCTTGAACCAATGAAGACACTACCCCTAAATACGAATTATTGAAATATTTGCAAATGACACTCTTCAAGGTTTTCTTTTTATACTCATCTCGGGACACAGCCGCATAATATTGATAAGTGTTCCCCATAGCCCGATGCGCTACATAACCTTTTTCTTCCAATCCTCTAACAAAAGTAGAAACAGTATTGAAATGAGGACGAGGTTCATCGTAAAAGTCCAGTATTTGTCTGACGAACAAAGGCCCCTTATCCCAAAAGAAGCCCATAATTTCTTCTTCTTTTCCCGTTAATGTTTTCATAGCTTCATGTTTTTTGCAAAGAAACTAATTTAAATAGTTCTTAAACTAATTTATCTCGTTAAATAATGCAAAAAGGGAAAAGAAAATAAAAAAGAGGTCAAACTTCATTAGTTTAACCTCTTTTTTAGTAGCGGGACCCGGGATTGAACCGGGGACCTCATGATTATGAATCATGCGCTCTAACCAGCTGAGCTATCCCGCCATCTTCCAATAAAAAAACCGCCAGGCGTGGAAGCCACCCAACGGCAAAATCTTTTTCTTGGTAGCGGGACCCGGGATTGAACCGGGGACCTCATGATTATGAATCATGCGCTCTAACCAGCTGAGCTATCCCGCCATCATTTCTGATTTGCGGGTGCAAAGATAGGAGTATATTTTGAATTACACAAGTTCTTTTCCATATTTTTTAGTCATTAAGAAGAAAATTAGTCATTTAGACCATTCGTTAAAAAACATATTATTCACAAAATATATACCTATATATAGTGTCTATATAAAAAAAATGACTTAATTTGCGCCCGAAACTTTAAAACATTGACTATGGGAAAGACAAAGGTACGCATGGAATACATGCTAAAGGCCGGTTCAAGCAATATTGTGTGGTCTATCATCAGCACTCCGTCAGGACTTGAAACATGGTTTGCCGACAGAGTGAACGCCGAAGACAAACTATTTACCTTCCGTTGGGGAAAGACGGAAACCCGCCAGGCAGAAGTTGTTCATTGTCGGACAAACAGCTTCATACGTTTTCATTGGTTAGACGATGAAGATCACAAAAGTTACTTCGAGTTGAAGTTGGTGTACAACGAGCTAACCGAAGACTTGATGTTAGAAATAACAGACTTTGCCGAAACAGACGAAATAGAAGACTTAAAAGACCTTTGGGAGTCAGACATTGAAAAGATGAGAAGGGTAAGTGGGCTATAAATTATAAAAAATAGTCAAAACATATCTATGCTCTCCATTTTTTATGCTATTTTTGTGCTTTGATTTGGTACAAAAGAAAGCATGAAGCTACGCATAAAGAAATTAGATATATTTATACTCAAAAGTTTCCTGTTACTTTTTGCAGGAACATTCTTCATTTGTCTCTTCATCTTCATGATGCAGTTCTTATGGAGATATGTCGATGAAATGGTAGGAAAAGGATTGGAGATTAGTGTTCTTGCCCAATTCTTCTTCTATTCAGCATTGACATTGATACCGTTGTCTCTCCCGTTGGCCATTCTTCTGGCTGCTTTGATGACTTTCGGTAATTTTGGCGAACGTTATGAACTTCTGTCAATGAAGGCAGCGGGTATTCCTTTGCTTCGGATTATTTGGCCGTTGGTAATCTTCTGTACATTTTTAGGATGCACTTCATTCTATTTTCAGAATGTCATTGCCCCCGAAGCTAAATTAAAGCTACTTACGTTATTGGTATCCATGAAGCAGACTTCTCCGGAATTAGACATTCCTGAAGGTGTCTTCTACAGCGACATTGACGGGTATAACATCTACGTAAAGAAGAAGGATAAGGAAACCGGCATCATGAAGGATGTACTTATCTACAACTTTTCCGATGGATTCGAGAATGCACATATTATCTGGTCATCCGAAGGGAAAATGGAAATGACCGCAGACAAGAAGCATTTGTATTTGCATTTATACAACGGAGAGCAGTTCGAGAACCTGAAATCACAAACCATTTCTTCCAAGAACGTTCCCTATCGCCGGGAAAGTTTTAGAGAGAAGCATATCATGATTGAATTTGACGGTGGGTTTGATATGGTGGACGGTAGCTATTTAAGCGACCGTTCGGACAGTAAAGACATGGCCGCCATTGACCGTTCCATCGACTCATTAAGTTATCGGGCAGACAGCATTGGACGTTCCATGTACACCCAAATCAAAGCACAAACTTATAAACCTACCAGAATAGCCAAAAAAGATTCCATTTTACTGGCAGAAAATCGTTTGCCGGCTACCATCAATACAGATAGCTTGTTCAACACCTATACATTAGCCCAAAAGAACGATGTACTGACCAATGTTACTCAAACAATCGGAAGATTGGCTGATGATTGGGATTTAAAGGGTAAACAAATGAAGGATACAGATAAAAAAATCCGTAGTCACTTGACAGACTGGCACCAGAAATTTACTCTTTCACTCAGTTGTTTGATATTCTTCTTCATCGGAGCCTCGTTAGGAGCCATTATCCGCAAAGGGGGATTGGGATTGCCTGTTGTCATATCGGTTATCATCTTTATCCTTTATTATATTATCGACTCCGGTTCTACCCGCGTGGCAAAAAGTGGCGAGATGAACATGATTTTAGGGGTGTGGATGAGTACGCTTGTATTAGCTCCTATCGGTGCTTTCTTTACTTACAAATCCAACAAAGACTCGATTGTATTCAATCTTGAAATGTATCTGAACTTCTTCCGTTGGCTATTCGGGCTTCGTTCTTCACGACACATTTACAAGAAAGAAGTGATCATTAATGATCCTGAATACACCCGTATTTACAGTCAGTTGGATACACTTTCCAAAGAATGTCAAGCCTATTTAAGCAATCATCCGTTAGGAAGTGCGCCCAACTATTATCGCATCTTCACAAACGACGGTCCGGACAACGCCATTGCAAACATTAGCGAACTGTTGGAAAAAACTATCAGTGAATTGGCTAACACCAAAGACCGTTATTTACTTAACCAATTGAACAACTATCCGATACTATCTACCCAGGCTCATAAAAGTCCATCCGACCATCGTTGGCTGAACATTTTATTGGGAATATTTGTACCGATAGGATTGTTCTTCTATTTCCGTATCTGGTTATTCGGCCGAAGATTAGAAAAAGACTTAAAGAACATTACTGAAACCAATAATAATATACAAGAAATAATTAAAAATAAATATATCTAACTCTATGGAAGAATTCAAATTAAATACGATTGAAGAAGCTATCGCCGATTTTCGCGAAGGGAAGTTTATCATTGTAGTAGATGACGAAGACCGCGAAAATGAAGGAGACTTTATCATTGCAGCCGAAAAGATAACTCCTGAAGCTGTCAACTTCATGCTAAAAGAAGGTCGTGGTGTGTTATGCGCCCCTATTACCCTTCAACGTTGTGCAGAACTGGAACTTGAAAAGCAAGTTAGCAATAACACTTCTATTTTAGGAACTCCCTTTACCGTTACTGTTGATAAGATAGAAGGATGTACCACCGGAGTTTCCATCTATGATCGTGCCGCTACCATTCAGGCATTGGCCGATCCAACGTCCACTCCTTCAACCTTTGGTCGTCCGGGACATATCAACCCACTTTATGCGCAAGACAAAGGCGTTTTAAAGAGAGCCGGACATACTGAAGCCTCTATTGATATGGCGCGTTTAGCCGGGTTACAGCCAGCCGCCGCTTTAATTGAAATCATGAATGAAGATGGAACAATGGCACGCATGCCACAGCTAATCGAAAAATCTCGCAAGTTCGGCATCAAAATCATTGCTATCCGAGACCTCATCGCTTATCGTCTGAAACAAGAATCATTGGTAGAAAGAGGTGTAGAAGTAGACATGCCAACCGAATACGGCCATTTCCGTCTGATACCTTTCCGCCAGAAGAGCAATGGTTTGGAACATATTGCAATCATTAAAGGCGAAATCAAACCAGCCGAACCGGTATTGGTTCGCGTGCATTCATCTTGTATGACCGGTGACATTTTCGGTTCCATGCGTTGCGATTGCGGAGAACAGCTCCACAAATCTTTGCAGATGATTGAAAAGGAAGGCAAAGGCGTAGTTGTTTACCTGAACCAAGAAGGTCGAGGAATTGGTTTGATGGAAAAGATGAAAGCCTATAAATTGCAAGAAAATGGTATGGATACCGTAGATGCCAACCTCTGCTTAGGACACAAAGCCGATGAACGCGATTACGGTGTCGGCGCAGAAATCCTTCGCACAATCGGTGTAAGCAAGATGCGCTTGATTACCAACAATCCGGTAAAGCGAGTAGGCTTGGAATCATACGGCCTTTCAGTAGAAGAAAACGTACCTATTGAAATCACACCCAACGAATTCAATGAACGCTATCTGAAAACCAAGAAAGATAGAATGGGACACACATTACATTTCAATAAATAAACTAAGGTATTAGCCAAACAATTGTAAAAAGAGAATAACTATGAGCCAATTATCAAATCGTCTGAACAGACTTTCACCTTCAGCTACATTAGCCATGTCGCAAAAGAGTGGTGAGCTAAAGGCACAAGGAATTGATGTCATCAATTTAAGTGTAGGTGAGCCGGACTTCAACACACCGGAGCATATCAAAGAAGCCGCCAAAAAGGCTATTGATGAAAATTATTCAAGATATTCTCCCGTACCTGGATATCCGGCCTTACGCAACGCCATTGTAGCCAAGTTGAAGAATGAAAACGGACTGACATATACAGCCGCCCAGATTTCCTGCGCAAACGGAGCCAAGCAATCTGTTTGCAACGTTATCATGGCTTTAGTCAATGAAGGAGATGAAGTCATCGTACCGGCACCTTATTGGGTAAGTTATCCGGAAATGGTTAAAATGGCAGATGGAACTCCGGTGATCATCGCTGCCGGTATCGAACAAAACTTCAAGATTACTCCAGAACAATTAGAAGCGGCCATCACTTCAAAGACAAAGGCATTAATACTTTGCTCACCATCCAACCCAACTGGTTCTGTGTACAGCAAGGAAGAGTTGGCAGGCTTGGCCACCGTATTGGCCAAACATCCGGAAGTGTTTGTCATTGCTGATGAGATTTACGAACATATCAACTACATTGGTAAACACGAAAGCATCGCACAATTCCCAGAAGTTCACGACCGCGTTATCATCGTCAACGGAGTATCAAAGGCATACGCTATGACCGGATGGAGAATCGGGTTTATTGCCGGACCGGAATGGTTAGTAAAGGGAGTCAACAAACTGCAAGGACAATACACCTCAGGCCCTTGTTCTGTTTCGCAAAAGGCTGCCGAAGCCGCATATACCGGAACCCAAGAACCTGTGAAAGAAATGAGAGCCGCTTTTGAACGCCGCCGAGATTTGATTGTAAAATTAGCAAAGGAAATTCCGGGATTTGAAGTAAACACCCCGCAAGGAGCTTTTTATTTATTCCCTAAGTGCGATTCGTTCTTCGGTAAATCAGTAGGAAATACAATCATTAAGAATGCTGACGACCTCGCCATGTATCTGTTGAAAGAAGCCCATGTAGCTTGCGTAGGCGGAACTTCGTTTGGAGCCCCTGAATGTATCCGTATGAGTTATGCAACCTCTGACGAAAACATTGTCGAAGCTATACGACGCATCAAAGAAGCATTGGCTAAACTAAAATAAGCCTATACCTTATTATATATAAAGGGCCGATTTTTCGGTCCTTTATTTTTTCTCCCAAAAAGAACGGCCACTCTTATAAGAGCAGCCGTTCCGTCATACCTTTCGATTGTATTATTCGCCCAAGCTAATAGCTTCTGACGGACAAGCATCTGCACAAGTTCCACATTCTGTACAAGCATCTGGATCGATAGAATACTTATCACCTTCCGAGATTGCTCCTACTGGACATTCATCGATACAAGTACCGCAAGCGATACAATCGTCACTAATTACGTAAGCCATTTTCTTTTTTATTTAAGTTATTAGTACTAATTGATTGGACAAAGATACAGCTTTTCTGCTTTCATTATCATCCAGTTTGCACAAATTTCCGTAATTTGTACTAAGTCTAAATTCCATCACTTGTTCAAAGCCTGATATATAACCTGTTGGATGCGAGGACGAATATTTAAGTTCATCAATGCTTTATGGTCAAAAGGACGGGGATAAATTCGATTACTCAAGAAAACAAACACCAACTGATTCTTTGGATCTGCCCAAGCACAAGTACCTGTAAATCCGGTATGTCCTACCACTTCCGCCGGTGCTTCCTCAGCACAAGGTCCTTTAGAGGGATTCAATTTATCCGGTTTATCAAAGCCTAATCCCCGACGACTTACCCTCGATTTCTTATTCATAAAGAGGTTGCAGGTTTCCAAACTTAAATACCGTTTTCCTTCATACATTCCTCCATCCACAAACATTTGATACACCTTCGCTACATCACGCGCATTCGAGAACAAACCGGCATTACCGGAAACTCCTCCCATAAAGGCTGCAATTTCATCGTGAACATATCCTTGCAACGGGATTCTATTACGCAAATAATCTTGCTTCACAGTAGGCACAATTTGGTCTTTTTTAAAACGTTGCAAAGGTTTATAAAGTGTGTATTTCAGCCCCATCGGTCGATAGAACTCTCTTTCCAAGAACCTATCCAATGTTTCTCCGGATATATTTTCCACCATTTCTTTCAGAAGCATGAAGTTAAGACAACTGTACCGATAACGACGGTCTCGCAAAGGAATTTCATCCGAAGCTATCATTTCAAGCATACGCTTTGAGAAAGCCGGACTCACATACAAACTATCTGATATTCGGTACGGATGCTTATCGGACAAATCAGTCGAAACATATTCCTTTTTATAGTTGAAAGAGTTGGCCACAAACAACTTTTTGTCTATCTGCAACCGATGATTGGCATCTCTCCATCCTCTCACAAAAGGGCGAACGTAACTGGAGTCATCTATGGCTTCCCGATAAAAAGGCCAAAAGGCCGGCAAACCGGACTGATGATACAAAAGTTCTTCTATTGTTATCCTTTCTTTGGGAGTACCTTTCAAAACCGGTACATACTTAGAAATACGGTCTGTCAATCCAAACTTACCTTCATCATAAAGTTTCATGACTGCCAACAACGTGGCTGTTGTCTTTGTCAAGGAAGCGATATCGTATAAATGCTCCGGTGCAACCTTTGTAGAGGATTCGTAAGTAAAAGTTCCGAAACATTTATCGTAAACAGGCACTCCGTCCTTCTGCACCACAATCTGACAACCGGGATATGCTTTCGCTTTTATCCCTTCAAGAGCTATCTCATCTATTTTTCGTAAAACCGTTTCGTTCATTCCATGATCTTGAGGGCGATAAACCTTCGCAGCTTGTTCTCCAAGCATTACTCCGTCTCCCGGACGAAGAAATCCCTCCACTTCCACAGACACTCTTCCGGTTGGAATCACCCTGCCCACTAAAGCATCTGCCACAAATTGTTGGACGGCTTTATCGCCCGAATGACCTAAAATCACCGCAGAAGCCTTTTTCCAAGCCGTTCCTTTATCATGCATCCGACGCAACGGAGTCAGATACACATACACCAACGGTTTTTGTTCAGAAAGGGAAGTTAACAACGACTTATAAGCATCATACTTTTCCGTATGAATAGCCACAATGATTCTTTCATATCCCGATAATCGTTTGCGCAAAGTAGTCAAAGAATCTGTATTCGCCTGAATCCGATCTACCCACAAATATTGTTTCAAACGGTTATAAAATTCCTTTCCTTCAAGTGGTTTACCGATATTCAACACCACCGTTCCTTTCAGATTCATCTCCAAAGGAAGCATACCGTCTGCATTGCTTGCCACCGTAACCGCAGCTTGCTGAAGACATTCCTTAAGAGCCTGAGTATTTGGCTGATGCAATCGTTGCTCCAATCCAGATAGTTGTACAAAGGGTTTCTGATACAAACCAAGCGCATATTTGAATGTAAGCACTTTCCGGCACTTCTCGGTTATCTGCTCTTCGGTAAGCTGACCTTTCTTAATGGCATTCAACACGCCGTCTAATTCCCGTTTCAAGTTTCGAGGAGCCAAAAGCATATCATTCCCCGCCATTAAAGCACGAGCACATACATCCAAGTTATTAGATACACCCTTCATTTCCAACGCATCCGTAAAGACCAATCCTTGAAAACCGAGCTCTTTCTTCAATAGATTAATCACTTCGGACGACAAAGAGGCCGGTTTCTTACTCAACTGAGGTACCTCCAGATGTCCTACCATCATTCCACCCAAACCGGCTTCTACCGCTTTGCGGAAAGGGTAAAGTTCTATGCTATCCAATCGTTCTCGCGAGAAGTTCAAGACCGGCAATGCCTTGTGCGAATCTACATTCGTATCTCCATGTCCGGGGAAATGTTTGCTGACCGACAGCACTCCACCCGCTTCCAATCCACGTGCATAAGCAATCACCTTTTCGGCCACGTTTTGAGGATTACCTCCAAACGACCGAGTATTAATTACCGGATTCTGGGGATTATTATCCACATCTGCCACCGGAGCAAAGTTGATATGAACGCCTATCTCCCGGCATTGTCTGGCAACTTCCTTGCCATATTCATACAACAATTCATTGTCTTGAATACATCCCAACACCCTGTTTCTGGGAAAAGTAGGAGTACCTTTCAGACGCATGGCCAATCCCCATTCGCCGTCAAAGGTCAGCAACAAAGGAATTTCAGCCATTTCCTGCGCATAGTTGGTCAGCTTCACCTGATTCGCCAACTCTCCACCCGAGAAAAGTAGGCCACCCACCTTGTATTCTTTTACAGCATTCTGAATGTTCTTTCTGTTTTGCGGTGTATTTTGTGGAGCTACTGTGTGAATAAATAGCTGACCGATTTTCTCTCTCAGCGTCATTTTTGTCAATTTGTCGTCCACCCACATCCGACATTCCATACTGTTCGCCTTCTCGCTGAGAAGTGTAGGTTGGTGTTGTGCTTTCAATCCGACCACCCAACAAAGCAAGACATTCAACAATAAAAATCTTCTTATATATTTTCTTTCATTCATACTTAAAAACAACGGTTTACAATCCCTTAAAAACTCCTCAAAAAAAGCTTTGACGAACGGAAGAAAACTCTTTGGAGAAAAGGGGAACGCGTCAAAGAGTTTTTTCCCATACCTTTTGAGCTTTCAAAATTTCCCCAAAAATAGATAAAACCCTTTAGCGGAACAACATTTCTTTCCAAAAATATAAAGAATAAATTTGTCCAAGAAATAAAAAACAAGTACCTTTGCACCGCTTTCCACGCAATCGCTGTCATGAAGAGTTACTTGATATGTTGCGTAGGTAACGATAAACAATTTAATAATTATCAAACAAATGGATTTAATTAAAATTGCTGAAGAAGCATTTGCTACTGGCAAGCAACATCCTTCATTCAAGGCTGGTGATACAGTAACAGTAGCATACCGTATCGTTGAAGGTAACAAGGAACGTATTCAGTTGTATCGTGGCGTTGTTATCAAAATCGTTGGACATGGCGAAAAGAAGCGTTTCACAGTTCGCAAGATGTCTGGTACTGTAGGTGTTGAACGTATCTTCCCACTCGAATCTCCGGCTATTGACAGCATTACTGTCAACAAAGTTGGTAAAGTACGTCGCGCTAAGTTGTATTACTTGCGTGCCCTTACCGGTAAGAAGGCTAGAATTCAGGAAAAAAGAGTTAACGCATAAGATTATATCTTATTCCTACATAAAAAGGAGCATTTCTACTAAAAGAGATGCTCCTTTTTAGTTTCTACAATTACCTCAAGACTCCGACATTTTTCCAATGACAAAATTATATCATTAGTTCCCCTTCCTTAAACATCCTATCATCGAACAAGGTCTTTCAAAAGACAGAACAAGACAAATGTACAGTTTTTTCTGACAACAAAGCATCAGCAAGCCAAGAAGACGAAGATAAAGACCGTCCATTCTTGTCAGATTTTGCAAACAAAAGTTAATCAAACACCTTGAATTGTTTCTTTTTCTTAATTCAAAAGATTAAATCATGCTATAAAGCATAAAAATCGAAGTTTTGGCATTATATTTGCACCATCAAAAGTGAGAATGATTGTTTAAGGAATTAACAAGTTCCCCCTTTTGAGGGAACATAAAAACTAAAGATTATGAATATGAGAGTAACAAATGACACAATCGAGATGTTGCAGTATCAGTTGAAACGATACAAGGCAATGAAGAAGGGAGCCGCCTGTCAGTCATTACAGTTTAAGCTCCATAAATTAATGAGCCAGACGCCAACAATCTGATGGCTCAAAAGTAGAAATCAATTTGAATGTTTATAAAAGAAAAGGGGAATATCGGTTCTGATGTTCCCCTTTCTTATGTCCCACTCTTTTTGCCGTCTCTATAAAATAAGGCATAGAGCACATCCACCATCGAAAAAGAAAACCATCTTTAAGAAATTATTTTCTTACTCCAGTTTATGGTCTCCAAAAAAAGCGTATATTTGTAAGCAGAACAAACCTTAAGGAATTTAGATACACTATGAGTGACGATAGCATCGACAAGGATGGTCTTTATGATAACAATGCCTCCACACCAGAAAACCAACATTCCGACTACAAACCCGCAGATGGGAAAGACAGCGTTGTTAAGCACCAGCTTACCGGTATGTACCAGAATTGGTTTTTGGATTATGCCTCCTACGTTATATTGGAAAGAGCCGTACCACACATCAACGATGGATTCAAACCGGTTCAGCGACGCATCTTGCATAGCATGAAGCGATTGGACGACGGCAGATACAACAAGGTGGCCAACATCGTGGGACATACCATGCAATTTCATCCGCATGGCGACGCTTCCATCGGCGATGCGCTGGTGCAGTTGGGACAAAAAGAGTTGTTGATTGACTGTCAGGGAAACTGGGGAAACATCCTGACCGGCGACGGTGCAGCAGCTCCCCGTTACATCGAAGCACGCCTCTCCAAGTTTGCGTTGGATGTGGTCTTCAACCCAAAGACTACTGAATGGCAGTCTTCCTACGACGGCCGAAACAAGGAGCCGATTACACTTCCTGTCAAATTTCCGCTTCTTCTGGCACAAGGAGTGGAAGGGATTGCTGTCGGACTTTCTTCCAAGATTCTGCCGCACAACTTCAACGAGCTGTGCGATGCGTCCATCGCCTACCTTCGCAAACAAGAGTTCCATCTCTATCCTGACTTTCAGACGGGTGGCTCAATAGATGTATCCCGTTACAACGACGGCGAACGAGGAGGCATGGTCAAAGTACGTGCCAAAATCAACAAGTTAGACAACAAGACGTTGGTCATTACCGAAATTCCTTTCGGGAAAACCGTACCTGGCGTATGCGATTCCATCGTCAAAGCCAGCGAAAAGGGAAAAATCAAGATTCGCAAGGTGGAAGACCTGACTTCCGAAAAAGTGGAAATCCTTGTACATTTGGCTCCAGGCGTATCATCGGATAAGACTCTTGATGCCCTTTATGCCTTTACCGATTGTGAAGTCAGCATTTCGCCCAACTGTTGTGTCATCGACGAAAAGAAACCCCACTTTCTGAATGTCAGCGCCGTATTGAAAAAGTCAACAGACAACACATTGGCCTTGCTTCGGAAGGAATTGGAAATCCGAAAAGGGGAACTGCTCGAAAGTCTGCATTTCGCTTCGTTGGAGAAAATCTTCATCGAAGAACGTATCTACAAGGATAAGAAATTTGAACAGGCCGAAAATATGGATGCGGCCTGCGAACATATCGACGAACGTTTGACTCCGTTCTATCCGCAATTTGTGCGTGAGGTTACGAAGGAAGATATTCTGAAGCTCATGGAAATCAAGATGGCACGTATCCTGAAATTCAACAAGGATAAGGCCGATGAGAACATTGCCCGCATCAAGGAGGAGATTGAGGAAATCGACTTCAAATTGGCACACATCGTCAACTATACCATCGATTGGTATGAAATGTTGAAGAACAAGTACGGAGCCAACTATCCACGCCGTACCGAACTACGCAACTTCGACACCATCGAAGCAGCCAAAGTGGTGGAAGCCAACGAAAAGCTGTACATCAACCGGGAAGAAGGATTTATCGGAACCGGTCTGAAGAAGGACGAGTTTGTTGCCAACTGCTCGGACATAGACGATGTCATCATCTTCTACAAAGATGGCAAATATAAGGTGGTGCGTGTATCCGACAAGATGTTTGTGGGAAAGAACGTGCTTTACGTCAACGTGTTCAAGAAGAACGACAGCCGCACCATCTACAATTTAGTGTACAGAGACGGCAAAGACGGCTTCTACTACATCAAGCGGTTCAACATCACATCCATTACCCGCGACCGAGAATACGATGCCACACAAGGCACGCCAGGTTCCCGTATCATGTACTTTACCGCCAACCCGAACGGAGAAGCGGAAATCATCAAAGTTACCTTGAAACCCAATCCTCGTCTCAAGAAGATTCTCTTGGAAAAGGATTTCAGCGAAATCAACATCAAAGGACGTCAGTCGATGGGGAATATCCTCTCAAAGAACGACATTCACAAGATTGTGCTGAAACAACGAGGTGGATCTACCCTCGGAGGCCGAAAGGTTTGGTTCGATGCTGACGTACTCCGTCTGAACTACGACGAACGAGGCCAGTATTTGGGCGAGTTCCAAAGCGACGATCTGATTTTAGTCGCAATGGAAAACGGCGAATTCTACACCACAAACTTCGACCTGAACAACCATTACGACGCAGGTATCAAGGTAATAGAGAAATTCAATCCGGACAAGGTATGGTCAGCTGCCCTCTACGATGCCGACCAGCAAGGCTATCCTTATATCAAACGCTTCACGTTCGAGGCTTCGGCACGCAAACTCAACTACTTGGGCGAAAACAAGAACAAGCAACTGATTTTCTTGTCGGGCATGGTGTATCCGCGTCTGAAAGTGGTATTTGGAGGAGCTGACAGCTTCCGGGAACCGCTTGAAATCGAAGTGGAAGAGTTCATAGGTGTCAAGAGTTACAAGGCAAAAGGCAAACGAATAACTACTTTCCAAGTAGAAAGCATTACGGAAACAGAACCTCTCCGCTTCCCAGAGCCAGTCGACGAGAAAGCCGATGACAACGAAGAAGAGGCGGTCATTGAGGATCCGGATTACGGCAAGAGTGAGTCGGACATCATTGACGAGATTAATGGACAAATGAAATTATTCTAAGAATGAAGAAAACCATACTATTGACATTGGCGGCTGTCCTTTGGAGTTTCTTTCCGGCACAAGCACAGGAAGACTCCTTACAGGCCAACCGTTATGTAATGCGTTCCACTCTTTACGGAGCCGGATTTACCAATATATTGGATACTTACCTCTCCCCAATGGAATACACCGGAGCAGAAATCCGAGTCCTCCGCGAGAACATGCGTATGACCAAATTGATGAAAGGAAACGTATCCAGACAATCCTTGTTCCAAGCCAACGTTGCCTTGACAGAGAACAAAGCCGGCACAGGAAGCGAAATGTCGTTTCTTGCCAACTGGAACCTTGCCTGGCATTATCATTTCCGTATCAACGAGCATCTCAAGATATTAGCCGGACCTAACATTGACATCAACGGAGGAGCTATTTATAATTTTAGAAACTCCAACAATCCCGTTCAGGTCAAGGCATACGCTAATGTAGGAGCTTCGGGAGCAGCCATCTACCGTTTTAAGCTAAAAGACTGTCCGTTGATTGTTCGGTATCAACTGAACATTCCTTTAATGGGAGTTATGTTTTCTCCCGAATATGGTGAAGGCTATTACGAAATTTCAGAAAACAAAGATTGGGGGAAGAATCTTTATTTTACCTCCCTGCACAACCAGCCTTCGTTTAGGCAGTTCCTGACATTGGATATTCCGATAAAATCCACCACCCTGAGAATCGGCTATGTCAACGATATCCAACAATCCAAGCTTAATGATTTAAAAAGCCACACGTGGTCGCATACATTCATGGTTGGCTTTGTCAAGAATTTCTATTTACTAAAAGACGGGAACAAGATAACAAGTTCGAGTACCGCCATTCCTTATTGATGTATGAAAGTATATAAACTCTATCTATTATTATTGACTATTATCGGTTGCACTTCCTGTATCACAGAAGATGTACCCGACAATACTCCTTCCGGCAATTTTGAAGCGTTGTGGAAAATCATCGACGAACAATATTGTTTTCTTGATTACAAAAAGGAAGCATACGGTTTGGACTGGGATGAAGTATACCTGCGCTACAAGGAGAAACTAACCGATGACATGAGTTCTAAAGAACTGTTTCAAGTATTAGCCGCCATGCTCAATGAATTACGCGACGGACATGTCAACTTGGTGGCTTATCACGAAACGTCTCAATATCGAGCATGGTACGACAACTATCCAGCTAATTTTAGCGACAGTCTCCAACGAAATTACTTGGGAAAAGATTACACGCAAGCCGGCGGACTGAAATATCAGATTTTAGAAGACAACATCGGTTATGTCTATTACAGTAGTTTCAGCACAGTCATCGGCGAAAGCAACTTAGATGCCATCCTTGACGAGCTATCCGTTTGCGACGGCTTGATTCTCGATGTGAGAAACAACGGAGGCGGCTTGCTTACCATGTCCGAACGGTTGGCTGCCCGCTTTACCAACGAAAAAATACTGACCGGCTACATGACACACAAAACCGGAAAAGGACATAATGATTTTTCAGCTCCGGAAGCCATTTACACAGAATCTGCCACCGACCGAGTGCGTTGGCAGAAACCGGTAGCCGTACTAACCAATCACCGTTCCTACAGTTCGACCAACGATTTTGTAAACCGCATGAAACAAATGCCAAAGGCCATCATTGTGGGAGACAAAACGGGCGGAGGTTCCGGCCTTCCTTTCTCTTCCGAATTGCCCAACGGTTGGTCAGTCCGTTTTTCCGCCAGTCCGATGTACACCCCCGACATGGAACATATCGAATTTGGCATTGAACCCGACATAAAAGTGGACATTACCTCGGAAGATTACCAAAAAGGCATAGATACCATCATCGAAACAGCCAGAGAATCATTAAAAGCGAAGAAAGAATAGTGCAAAAATTTGGAAATTCATTTTTTTTGCCTACCTTTGCAACCGCTTACCAAAAGCAATGCGCACGTGGCGTAATTGGTAGCCGCGCTAGACTTAGGATCTAGTGCCGTGAGGCGTGGGGGTTCGAGTCCCTTCGTGCGCAC
>JAFTSK010000066.1 GCA_017467385.1 Bacteroidaceae bacterium | reverse complement strand
CGTTTCGTATATCTCCCGCAGATAGTTCTGCTTTTCCACGGGTGTCTTCATCTGTGCCACACCAGGCAAACCTCCATACAGATAGTAGGTTTCCAAAGCCTCGGCACGCTCACCGCCCACCGTTTCGTAATATTCTGCAAAACTCAACGGACGGACACGTATTTCCCACCCTCGGCCGCGGAACTCCGTAATCACATCTTTCGACAAAAACTTGGCATTCGACCCAGTGACATACACCTCGGCATTTGCCACATGCAGATAAGAGTTGAGCACATCCTCAAATTCTGTCACCAACTGAATCTCGTCGAGCAAGATGTAGTACATTTGCCCATCGACCATTTGCCGATCTATATATTCGAGCAAATTATCCGGATCTCTGAGGCGTTTGTTTCTACGATCCTCCAAATTCACTTGCAGGATATGGTTTTCTTGCACACCCCGACTCAGGAGATGTTTTTTGAATATATCGAAAAGCAGGAATGATTTTCCACATCGCCGAATACCGGTAATGACTTTTATCATTCCGTTTCCTTCGGCAGAAACAAGTTGCTGAAGATAGGATTTACGTTCGAAATACATCGTTTTATGGAATATTTTTGTTACATGCTACATTTTTATTCCACAAAAGTACTCTTTTTATGGTTCCCAACCAACATTTGAGAACCTTTTTCTTCTTCGCCTATAACAACATCCCCTTCGTCTCATCGGATTTTCGAATCTTCGTCCCCTCGGATATGTTATCCGAGGGGGTTGAGGAAGGGATTTGAAATCCCTGTAATTATTTCGGGTCACAGACCCTGATACTTGTTTACGGCGGATAGGACATATCCGCCGTGACGGGACAGGCAAGGAAGGAAGGTCTTTGCTGCCCTCTTGCTTGTTCTTTGATGAGAGGAAAGTCAACTCAAATCATGACTAAGTTAAAAAGGAGTCAACGTAAAATAAAAATAAAGTTTAACTAGGTCAACCTACTTTATCAATAAGACACAGAACAGTCAACTAAATCCGTTAACATACAATTTGAAACGAAAAAGCAATAGTTCCAACCGGTTTCAAAAGTTGGAACTAAAAGTTCCACTTAGAGGTACTTTTTGTTCCACTAAGCGGGAAAAATGGTACCACTTAGTGGGACAACTTCAATTTACCATTGATAGACAGGTCCGTAGCTATCAAATACCGGCTCAGTCTCTATACCATACTTCAAAAAGATTTTCTTAATGGTGTGCTGTTGCTTGGGAGAGATGCCAATGGTCTTGTTCTTCATCCGATAGTATTGTGTTTTCCCTATCAGAAAGATGATATCATCCTTTATATCCTTGGCTTTTGCATGAGGCAATTCATCATACAGTTTGCTCATACCGTATGCATAGAGTACCGGTGTATCGCTTAGATACTCCTTGCACTCGGCAGGATTAGTGACAAAAGCCGGATTCAGCGCTTTTACACTTCGTTTGTCAGTTGGAAGAAAGCGAGTGGCTTGGTATCGTAAACAAGAAGAAGCTTTCGGGCATTCCGTCCGGAAGCAATGCACGAAGTGAAAAGGCACCTCATTGTAGTCCAATGTATCTATCATTTTGTTTTTTGTTTATTTATTTAAATACAAAGATAGGGATTTGCTTTGAGAGAATCAACCAATTAGCACGAAAAAAGACAAGTTTCATTGCTTTTCCACTCAAAATATCGTAAGTTTGCAGAAACATTAGCAGAACGATTATGAAATACCCTATCGGCATACAGGATTTTGAAAACATCATTAAAGATGATTATGTTTATGTAGATAAGACCGCACTAATCTACCGCTTAGTTACGGAAGGAAAAATTTATTTCCTCAGTCGTCCGCGCCGATTCGGCAAGAGCCTGCTTGTCTCTACCCTCGAAGCTTATTTCCAAGGCCGAAAAGACTTGTTCAAAGGATTGGCTATCGATGAATTGGAAGAAGAATGGGCAAAGTACCCTGTGTTTCATCTTTCGTTCGGAGGCGAGAACTTTTTAACCCCCGGGGCTTTGGATACCAAACTCGAAAATATAATCGGAGCTTGGGAGGCCGAATACGGAACTGATCCTAACTATACTACTTTGGGCAACCGCTTCCAATATGTACTTAAAGCTGCACATCAAAAGTATGGCCGCAGGGCTGTTGTTTTGATTGACGAATATGACAAACCTTTGTTGGATGTTCTTGATACGGGAATGAAGACGTCGGATGGACGAAACGAACTTTTGCTGGAAGAACATAACCGCAATGTATTGAAAGGATTCTATTCCGTATTCAAGGAAGCCGACAGGAATCTCCAGTTCGTACTGCTTACCGGTGTTACCAAGTTTTCACAAGTCAGTGTGTTCAGCGGATTCAACCAACCGGCAGACATCAGTCTGGACGGACGATACGAAGCATTATGCGGTATTACCACCGAAGAGCTCCATAGCTATTTCAAAGAGCCGATAAAAACATTGGCACAGAAGTACAAATATACGGAAGAAGAAATGAAGGATTTCCTGAAAAAGCAATACGATGGTTATCACTTCGGCGAGAATCTGATAGACATCTATAATCCATTCAGTGTTCTGAATGCTTTCAGCTCACAGAAAGTGGATGATTATTGGTTCCGTAGCGGTACGCCCAGCTACTTGGTGCGCCTGCTGAATCATACGCAGGAGAATCTGAACGAACTGACCAACCGTTTTTATACGACCCAACAGTTCATCGACTATAAAGCCGATGTAGAAATGCCGCTTCCGATGATTTATCAAAGCGGTTACTTGACG
>JAFTSK010000065.1 GCA_017467385.1 Bacteroidaceae bacterium | reverse complement strand
TGAGTGCCGAAACCATTTCAATGCATCCTAACGGAGAGCCGATGCGTTCGGTCAACATCAAGGATGGTTATGCGCTTCAACTGGCCGTAAAATGTGGCTTAGTGGTGGCTATCATTACAGGAGCCAAGACAGAGGCCGTCCGCATACGTTATGAAGGGTTGGGAGTCAAAGACGTTTATTTAGGTGCGGCTGTAAAGATCAAGGAATACAATGCGCTGAAAGAAAAGTATGATTTGAAGGATGAAGAAATCCTTTATATGGGGGATGATATTCCTGATTATGAAGTGATGAGATTATGTGGTTGCCCTTGTTGTCCGGCCGACGCAGCTCCCGAAATCAAGGATATTTCGGTTTACATCTCTCATCGCGAAGGAGGTTATGGCTGTGGTCGTGATGTGGTGGAGCAAGTGCTTCGTGCGCAAGGAAAGTGGATGTCTGATGCAAAAGCTTTTGGTTGGTAATGAGGATATTGGATAATCTGAAGAAATACAAAGTCGTGCTGGCTTCTAATTCTCCTCGCCGGAAAGAACTTCTGTCCGGGTTGGGGGTGGAATATGAAGTGCGGACAATGCCCGATGTGGACGAATCATATCCGGAAGGGTTGAGTGGAGAGGAAATCGCCAAGCACATCGCACAAGGCAAGGCTGAGGCTTATCGTTCTGTGATGCAAGCCAACGAACTGATTATTACGGCAGATACGATTGTATATTTGGATGGAACGGTCATGGGAAAGCCGAAGGATGAGGCCGATGCAAAGGAGATGTTGTGTAAACTTTCAGGAAAAACACATCAAGTGATTACGGGGGTGTGTCTCACCACTTCTCACATGCAGAAGTGCTTTTCGACAACCACCGATGTAACCTTTGCCTTACTGACCGAGGAAGAAATCGAATATTATGTAACTCGTTATCGTCCGATGGATAAGGCCGGCTCTTACGGCGTACAGGAATGGATTGGCTTCGTGGGAGTGGAAAACTTGTCGGGCAGTTATTTCAATGTGATGGGCTTGCCCATCCAACGTTTATATACGGAATTGAAGAAACTTTAAGAATTTGTTTAAAAATGTATGCCCCCCTCTTGAGAGGGGGAAGGGGGTGTGTAAAAAACATAAAGCGTGAAAATGTATTCATCTGTATGTGTTTCACACACCCCTTAATCCCCTCTCAAGAGGGGAAATAAGTAAATCCCAACAACTTCTAAGAGATTCCTTTTGTGCTTTTGAAGGTAAGATGAAGAGCTCTTTAAAAAAGCTCTTCATCTTTTGTATGATATTGTTTCTTGTGAAGATAGCGGTAAATCTTGGCATCAATGGAATATTTACCAGGCCCGCTGATATACATAACCACAAATACGATGAAATAGAGAAAAGCCAACTCGCCTTGTGCAATGCTTCCATGATGGACTCCGAAGAAGGCCACTCCCATAACAATCAGCATAGGAATCATGAACAGGCGGTAGAGAACGCCGAAAATAAAGCCGATGGAACAAATCACTTCGGCGGCAATGGCAAACAACAACGAAAGCTCATGCCCGAATCCTATGAAGTCGGGAAACGTAAGGCATAGCTCCGAATAATTGTAAAGTTTGCTGATTCCATGTGTCATCAACATCAATCCGAAGAATATTCTGAAAACAAGCAAGAGAGCCGAGTATGCTCTTGAACTTGGAGGCTGGGGAAATAAAAAGTGATTCATAATGAAATGTTTTTTGATTCCTATACACAACATATAAATCGTGAAAAGGTTTACGAAAAACATGCTTTGGAATATCTCTTCATCTTATTTTTTTTGAGAAAACGAGGAAAAAAAACATTGTCTTTTGCAAGAATTGAAAAATAAGTTATATTTGTAACGAATTAACTTAAAAAGGAAACGAAGGTAAATAATCTTTAATTAAAACAATAAAGATATGAAGACATTGTTATTCTTAGGCAGTATCGGTGGAAGCGAACTCATTATTATCGCACTTGTGATTCTGCTCTTGTTCGGAGGTAAGAAAATCCCCGAACTGATGAAAGGACTTGGCAAGGGCGTAAAGAGCTTCAAGGACGGAATGCATGAAATCGAAAAAGACATTACAGAAGAGCCTCAAAAGAAAGAGGACAAACAATAATTAATTTTTAAATAGAAAAACACATGGGTAAGGAAATGTCAAGACGGTCGTTCCTGAAAGCAGGTACGGCTGCTGCCATTGGGTTGTCAATGACACCAAACAGCTTGTTCGCAGGTGTTGATGCGAAAAAGAAGAAAAAGGTAAAAGATGGAAAGTTGAAGATTTTAGGAGTAGGAATCGGCGGACGTGGGGCGGCTGTGCTTCGCGGACTCGAAACGGAAGACATCATCGGTTTGTGTGATGTGGACTGGAAATATGCGGCTCCTGTTTTTGAACGTTATCCGAATGCCAAGAAATACAATGACTATAAAGTGATGTTTGCCGAATTGCTCGACGAATGTGATGCAGTGGTTTGTGCGACAGCCGACCATACTCATGCCATCATTTGTGCAGAAGCACTTGCCGCAGGCAAACATGTATATTGCGAAAAGCCGTTGACTCACACCGTTTACGAATCACGTTTGCTCACTAAATTGGCCGCTAAGCATAAGGTGGCTACCCAAATGGGAAACCAGGGCGCTTCACACGAAGGTGTGCGTAAGGTTTGCAACTGGATTTGGAACGGCGAAATCGGTGAAGTAAGAAAGGTGGAAGCTTTCACCGACCGTCCTATTTGGCCGCAAGGTTTGGAACGTCCGAAAGAAACTCCGGCAGTTCCTTCTACATTGAACTGGGATGCGTTTATCGGTCCGGCTCCAATGCGTCCTTACAATCCTATTTATACTCCCTGGAACTTCCGAGGATGGTGGGATTTCGGAACAGGTGCGTTGGGTGATATGGCTTGCCACATCTTGCATCCTGTATTCAAAGGCTTGAAGCTTGGTTATCCTACGAAGGTGCAAGGCTCATCTACGTTGTTGCTTTCTGAATCATGTCCGAATGCAGAGTACATTAAGTTTACTTTCCCGGCACGTGATAACTTGCCAAAGGTGGCCATGCCGGAAGTTGAAGTTTATTGGTATGATGGTGGATTGATGCCTGAACGCCCAGTAAACATGCCGGCTGGAAAGAGCTTGAATATCAATGGAGGTGGCGTAGTCTTCTATGGAACCAAAGACATCTTGGTTTGTGGATGCTACGGTCAGCAACCTTATTTGCTCTCAGGTAGAAATCCGGAAGTGCCTAACTTGTGTCGCGAGGTAACTTTGTCCCATCAACAGGACTGGGTGCGTGCATGTAAGGAAGATCCGGAAGTTCGTGTTCCTTCTGCATCCGATTTCTCCGAAGCCGGTCCATTCAATGAAATGGTCGTGATGGGTGTAGTTGCTGTTCGTTTGCAAGGCTTGAATCAGGAATTGCATTGGGATGGCGAAAAGATGGAATTTACCAACATTCCGGCCGATGCGACAGTACGTTCTGTAATTAAGGATGGATTCAGCATTAAGGATGGTCATCCTACTTTCAACAAAACCTGGACTGAACCGGTTAATGCTCGTGCCTATGCCGCCGAATTGATTAAGCATACTTATCGTGATGGTTGGAAACTCCCCGAAATGCCCGAATAATTGAACTTTTAAAATAAATGACTATATGAAAAAGAATTTGATTTGTTTGGCTGCTATGGCTCTTTCTTTGGGCTTGGTAGCTTGTGGTGGACAGAAGAAACAGGCTGCTCCAGTTGAAGAAGAACAAGCAACTCCAGCATATACTGTAGTAAATAAGGAACAAGTAGACCTCAGCAAGTTTAAAGTAGATGCTGACGGTTATATCGTGTTGTTTGATGGAACTTCACTCGATGGCTGGAGAGGTTATGGTAAGGATACAGTTCCTGCTCGTTGGATCCTTGAGGACGGTTGCTTAAAGTTCTGTGGAACAGGTGAAGGCGAAGGCCAGCGTGGCGATGGCGGCGACATCATCTTTGCACACAAGTTCAAGAACTTTGAAATGTTGTTCGACTGGAAAGTATCTAAGGGAGGTAATTCGGGTGTCTTCTATTTAGCTCAGGAAGTAACCACCGAAAAGGATGGTAAGGTAAATTACGAACCGATTTACATCTCATCTCCGGAATATCAGTTGCTCGACAATGCCAATCATCCGGACGCTAAGTTGGGTAAGGACAACAACCGTCAGTCGGCCTCTTTGTACGACATGATTCCGGCTGTTCCTCAAAACCAAAAGCCATTTGGCGAATGGAACGAAGGTAAGGTAATGGTTTACAAAGGCACAGTAGTTCATGGTCAGAACGGCGAAAACGTAGTGGAATATCACTTGTGGACTCCGCAATGGACAGAAATGCTTCAGGCAAGCAAGTTCAGCCAGGCTAAGTGGCCGTTGGCATTTGAATTGCTGAACAACTGTGGTGGTGAAAACCGCGAAGGTTACATTGGCTTCCAAGATCATGGAGATGATATTTGGATTCGCAATGTCCGCATTAAGATTATGGAATAATTTCGATTGATTCAGGGTGGCCAGCGTCTTTTCGGCGCTGGCTACTTATTTCCCCTCTCGAGGGAAACATACATTTCAAGACAAATTTTTGTTTATGGGAAAAGAGCAGAAAGGGCAAGTGGATGCCCAAACAAATGAAGAAGAGTTGACTTTTTGGGACCATTTGGAAGTGCTTCGATGGGCATTGGTGCGCATTGCGGGCGTGTTGTTTGTTTGCCTGATTTTTGTTTTCATGGCCATGCCCTACATCTTCGACCAATATATTTTGGCTCCTACTACCAGTAATTTCTTCGTTTATCAATGGTTGGAAAAGATAAGTGGGGGAGTGCTGAATTTCTCCGACAACTTTGCCATTCAGATTATCAACATCAATGTGGCTTCCCAGTTCTTTACTCATATCAGCACCTCTATTTCTTTGGCCTTTGTGCTGGTGGTTCCTTATATTATCTATGAAATCTGGAAGTTTATCCGTCCGGCGTTATTCGACCATGAAGTAAAGAATGTACGTTTTGCTTTTGTTGGAAGTACTGTTATGTTTTATTTGGGCTGTGCAATCGCCTATCTTTTAGTCTTCCCGTTTACTTTCCGCTTCCTGACGGAATACGAGTTGAGTGCTTCTATCCAGAATCAGATTGACCTTTCTTCGTACATCGGCAACTTTATCATGATGATCATGATTATGGGTTTGGTGTTTGAAATGCCTATCTTGGCTTGGCTGTTGTCTTGTATCGGTTTGGTAAACAAGTCATTCCTACGTAAATACAAGAGCTATGCGGTGGTAGGACTTTTAGTACTTTCGGCCGTCATCACTCCTTCTGGCGATCCTTTTACCATGTTGTTGGTAGCTGTGCCTTTGTATTTGCTTTATGAATTGTCTATCGTTGTCGTAAAGGAATAGCTTTCGGGAGCTGAATAAGTTTTCATGAAAAGAAATGTTTATAGGATAATTGTACGTTGGGGAGTGCCGTTTTTGGCCATTCTTTTCTTAGTGCTTTGCCGCTATATGCCGGCGTTGGCCGAAGGATATGCCCGAACGGTTTATCCGCATTTGTCGGCGGTCTTGTCGGCCTTTTCCTCTTTGTTCCCTTTCTCGTTGGAAGAGGTGGGGGCGGTTGTCCTTATCCTATGGATGTTGATGCTTCCTTTATGGTTGCGCCGAAAAGGATGCCGTTGGAAAAGGATTGTGGGAAGAGAAATCGAGATTCTCGTCTGGGTGTACATCTGGTTCTATTTCGGGTGGGGAATGAACTATTTCCGTTATTCCGTCTACACTCGTTTGCAGGCGAGGCCGGCGGCATACAACGAACAACTTTTCCTTGATTTTCTTCATTCGTACACCGATAGCCTCAATGCTTCGTATGTAGATAGGGTAGAAATTCCCATCGGACAGATACACGAAGAAGTAAAGTCTTTTTATCAGAATCTTCCCGAAAAAGCCGGTTTGGTTGCCCCGAAAAGCTATCAGAAACCTAAGTTCTTTATGTTCACTCCCTTGTATTCGGGCGTGGGTGTGTTAGGTTCTATGGGACCTTTCTTTGCCGAAGCACAACTGAACCGCGATTTGTTGCCCGTCCAGCTTCCCTTTACTTATGCACATGAGTTCTCGCACTTGTTGGGGGTGAGTAGCGAGGCCGAAGCCAACTACTGGGCTTACCGAGCCTGTACGGAATCGGCTATGCCCGAGATGAGATATGCCGGCTATTTCGGACTCATGTCCTACGTTGCATCCAATGCCGCACGCTTGTTGTCCGAAGAGCAATTCAAGGAGTGGGCGAGGAGTATTCGGCCGGAAATTCAGAAAGAATATGAACAAAGGCAAACTTACTGGAAGGGGAAATATTCGTTGTGGATGGGAAAGGTGCAGGACGTTGCTTATAACCTTTTTCTGAAAGGCAACAAGATTTCTTCGGGGCAGAAGAACTATGCCGAAGTGGTAGGCTTGTTGATTTCCTTGCAACAAGGGGAAACAGTTGAATGAAATAAGAGTTTTCGCCTTTTCACTCAAGTGGTTTAAGTTAACCACTCCGGTGGTCAGACTTAATCACTCCAGTGGTCAACCTTAACCACTGGAGTGGAAAAACTATCGGTTGAAAGAATTTTATCTTTTCTTGCTTTTCTTTGTCAGGTTTCGAGCCAATTGCGTAGCGATGGTCTTGGCAAAATACGTGATGGCCGTTCCGATAACTGTTGTCAGAATACCTTTTCCTTTACTTCCGCCCGATGAACGCTTGCTCTTGCGGGCTTCCTCTTTCTGGCGGCGTTCCTCTTCCTTTTGGGCAGCTTCTTTGGCTTCTGCTTCCGCCTTGAGTTTTTCCGCTTCTTCCCGTTGCTTGACAATCCGTTCAAAAGCCGACTCACGATCGACCACCGTTTCATACTTTCCGCTGATACGCGATGAAGCGATAAGGGCGTTCCGTTGTTCGCTGGTGATGGCTCCGATTTGGCTCAACGGGAAAAGAATCTTTGCCTTTTGAACGATGGACGGTGCGCCCTTTTCGTCCAAGAAAGACACCAATGCCTCGCCGGTTCCAAGCTCCAGGATTTCTCGTTCTGTTTCAAAAGCCGGATTCGGGCGGAAAGTCTGTGCGGCCGCTTTTACGGCGGCCTGGTCTTTCGGCGTAAAGGCACGAAGGGCATGCTGAACCCGATTTCCGCATTGTCCTAAAATCGTTTCCGGCAAGTCAGAGGGCGATTGGGAGATGAAATAAACGCCAATGCCTTTGGAACGGATAAGGCGGACAATCTGCTCAATCTTGTCGGTCAATGCCTTTGAAGTATCCTTGAAAAGCATGTGCGCCTCGTCGAAGAAGAACACCATCTTGGGTAATTCCATATCGCCAATTTCCGGCATCTTGTCGTAGATTTCCGTCAAGAGCCACATCAGGAAAGTGGAGTAGAGTTTGGGCTGAAGCATGAGCTTGTCGGCCGCCAAGATGTTCATGACACCCCGTCCGCCTTCGGTTTGAATCAAGTCGTAGATGTCGAAGGCCGGTTCGCCGAAGAACTTGTCTCCCCCTTGCTCCGACAAGGCCAAAAGCGAACGCTGGATAGCTCCGATGGAAGCAGAGGAGATGTTGCCGTAGGTTGTTTCGTAACGCTTGGCATTCTTGGCCACATAGTCCAACATCAGCCGAAGGTCTTTCATGTCAATCAAGGGAAGCTGTTCGTCTTTGGCGATGCGGAAAGCCAATGTCAATACGCCGGTCTGCGTCTCGTTCAAGTCCATGAGACGGGCCAGAAGCATGGCTCCCATCTTTTCGACGGTGGTTCGCATGGGGTGTCCTTGTTCGCCGTACACATCGTAGAAACGCACCGGACAGCCTTCAAACTTCAGGGTAGTGGTATCCATCTGCCACTCTGCACAACGCTTTTCGATGAACTTGCTCAGTCCGCCGGTTTGCGAGATTCCCGACAAGTCGCCTTTCATGTCGGCCATGAAACAAGGCACTCCCGCTTGGGAGAATGTCTCGGCCAACACTTGCAATGTTACGGTCTTACCGGTTCCGGTAGCTCCGGCAATCAAGCCATGCCGGTTGGCCATCTTTCCTATGATATGAATGGCGCCTTCGGAAGAATGTGCCACATAAAGTTGTTTTTCTTTGTACATATACTTTTATGTTCGAGGTTTAATTTTTCTTGAAATGCTATGTTTCCCCTCTTGAGAGGGGAGTAAGGGGTGTGTGAGACACGTCCACTTATGAGAACACATCGTTGATGTATTTCACACACCTCCTAAATCAAAAACTGTTTATCCTTTGCAAATTTAGGCAAATTATTTGTAAAACCTATTTTGTATCCTTCTTGTATGAAGACAAACGACAAATATTTCGTCTTTTGTTGGAATTTTCTCTTGTTTTGCATGAAATAGTAAATTTCTTCTTATCTTTACAAAACTTTTAAATAGTAGAATACCATGAAACCAATCATCAATCACTTTACCGATAACGATCTCTACACGTTCACTTGCATGTATTACGTTTTGCAGAAATATCCTCGTGCCGAGACGGAGTATTGTTTCTTCGACCGCAATCGTACTTGCTACCCCAAAGGATTTGACCAGTTGTTACGTGAACAGTTGGAGCATTTGACTCATGTCGAAATAACCGATGCGGAACGGGAGTTCATGACACGTTCTTTCCCCTTTCTCCCGTATTGGTTCATCAACGTTTTCTTACGGGGCTATCGCTTCAATCCGAAGGAACTGACCATCACCCAAGACGAAGAAGGTCATTTGGATATACGGATAAAAGGGAAGTGGTGGTCTACCATCATGTGGGAGATGCCCATTCTTTCCACCATCTCCGAGTTGATGCACATACTGAATGGAGATACACAGAGATACGATGCAGAAAAGGAATACGAAAGAAGTTTGGAAAAAGGCCGTCGGATGTGGGAGAATGGACTTGTCTTAGGCGACATGGGTACACGTCGACGCTTCTCTTTCAGTCATCAAGAACGGGTGATTGACGCATTGATTGCTTCCTATGACGAAGTAAAACGGGAGACGGGTGGAAAATGCGGAAAGTTTACC
>JAFTSK010000064.1 GCA_017467385.1 Bacteroidaceae bacterium | reverse complement strand
TATGCATTGGCTCGTAACGAGGTGGAATTTGCTGCTTATCAGGAAAATCCGACTTTCAATAATACTGAATTGTCCAGATACTACATGGGTGATTTGTGGCAGAAGGGTTATAGCCAAAGCGAAATTCTTTCTAAGGTAAACGAAAGATACAATATGGGTTACACCAGCCAGGATATCGCTGACTTGTTCGATCCGTATAAGTCTCAAGGTTATAATATCCAGGACTACTACTCACATTACGATCCATGGGATCAGATTGAAACAACCCAACCGATGTATCAGACCAACCTCAGCCTTCGTGGTGGTAGCGAACGCATCAAGTATTATTCTTCATTGGGTTATTTGAATCAGAAAGGTTTCTGTGATAACTATAACTACGAACAGATCAATGCTATCTTGAATACCGATGCATTCTTGTTGGCAGACAAGAGTTTGAAGTTCACTTTGAATTTGAATGGTAATACTACCATGAAGAAGATGCCTGCTGCTGGTAATGATATTTTTACCAACGCTATGTACGGCGACTGGATGCCTAAGCGCCCTGCACAATGGAGTACCGGTAAGGCAAGACAAGGTTCTGTAGAATCACGTATGAATACCGGTTTCAATAACACAGAAGCTTATCGTTTCCAGATGAATGCCGCTTTGAAGTGGAATGTGCCCTGGATTCAAGGTTTGTCTGCACAGGCAAGTGTAAACTTTACTTATAGCCAGTCTAACAACAAGACATTTAATCACGATCAGGAAGGTGTTTATAGCAATCCTTATGCAACTGCGTTTAGCACATATAATCCAAACAATGCAAACGTGTACGATTACTATAACAGATACAAATTGTTAACAGGTATCTTCCAGATTGATTATAGCAAACAAATCGGTAAGCACAGTTTCTCCGTAATGGCCAACTACCAAAGCCAGATTCGTAAGAATAACTGGTTGAGTGAAACTAAGAAAGGTTACGCTACTACTTTGGTTCCGCAGATCAACAATGGTACTACTTGGGTAAGTAGCGATGGCTCTGCTGAAGAATGGGGTTCTGCTTCTTATATCGGTCGTTTGACTTACTCATACGACGACAAGTATTTGCTCCAATATTCTGCCAACTATAACGGTTCATTGTCTTATAGTCCGGACAAGCGTTGGGGTTACTTCCACGCTATCTCTTTGGGTTGGGTGATGTCTGATGAAAAATGGTTCCAAGACTTGATCAATCCGAACATCGTGAATATGTTTAAGCTTCGCGGTGGTTGGGGTGCCGTAGGTAGTGATAAAGATATTTCTCCATTCTCTTACTTGACACAATATGCTCAGGGTTCTACTGTCTTGTTTGGCGACAACATGGCTAACAATACTGCATGGTATTTGCAATCTTACGCCAATGACTTGGAATGGGTAAGCTCTACTCAATGGGGTGCTGGTGTTGACTTTGAAATGTTCAAAGGTAAGTTGGCCGGTTCTGTTGATGCTTTCTTGTACTTGAACAAGGGCGACAAGATGAACATGACTGCCGATATGCTCCGTACTGATATCCTCGGTATGCCAAACGTGCCTCAAATCAATGCTCCTTTCGTTACTAAGCGTAAAGGCGGTTTTGAATTCTCTTTGAACTGGCAAGATAAGATTGGCAAAGTGGGTTATCGTGTAGGTGTAAACTACTCATTCTGGGATGAACGTTACACACGTCATACAACTGAAAGTTCAGACTGGTATTCTCCAACATTCGATAGAATCGGAAAACGTTGGATGGTTCCTGTTTACAAGTATGCTGTCAAGACTGATGGATATTATACAAGCTGGCAAGATTTGTACAGTTCAATGGCTAACGCAACTCGTGGTTATGCACCGGGTACCATCAAGGTGGTTGATATGAACGGTGACGGTCGTGTAAATGACTACTATGTATTGAATCAAGGTGGTAACACTCCGTTGACTCAATACGGTATCACTTTGGGTGCTGACTATAAGGGCTTCGACCTTGAACTCTTCTTCCAGGGCGCAACCAATGTTTCAGGATATATGCCTTCTCCACTTCGTAGCCAGCAGTCATACCAATGGAACTATGGTCAGTATGCATTCGCTAATTCATACCTGCCAAGTAATCCCGACACAGATGCTGCAGTACCATTGCCATCTCCAGAAGGTAAAGGATGGGGTTATAGCTTCGTAGATACATGGATTTTCGATGCTTCTTATTTGAAGTTGAAGAACATCAGCTTGCGTTACGACATGAAGAAGTATGTTTTGAAGAACGTAGACTTCATCCAGGGCCTGGATTTGAGCTTCGTTGTAACAAACGCATTTACTTGGACTAAGAAAGATTACGCGTTGAAGGATTTGCAAGATCCAGAATTCATGGGTTCGGGTGATAATATTTATAACGGTGGACAGTTGGGTACTTATCCTACACAACGTTCATATACACTCGGTGTTACATTAACATTATAATATAGTTAAATATGAAAACTCAAAATAAGTTATTTAAAAATATCTTGGGAGGTTTGTTCCTTGCATCAATGATGGGAGTAACAACAGCCTGCGACCCGTTGGGTATTGAGCCAACTACCAAAGTGGACGAAGAACGCTTCTGGCAGAACGACCAATTGGCTCGTGCATACGTGAACAACTTCTATTTCATTGGAGAAACCGGTAGTGGTCAAACATTCCAATCAGAACAATGGTCAGACAACTGTCAAGGTAACTATGAACAGGACTGGAGTACTTACCGTCAGGAAACTTTTAATAAGCGTAGATACGATGAAGAAAGTGCATATACCGGTCCATGGAGTAGCGCTTACAGAAATATTCGTGATATTTATGTAGGAATTGAAAAGATCAGCTCTTCAAGTGCTGTTAGCGAACAATTAAAAAATCAGTTGTTGGCCGAATGTCATTTCTTCTTGGCATACGTTTATTTCGACATGATTAAGTTCTGGGGTTCAGTTCCTTATGTTGATAAGGCTTTGAATATTACAGATGAAACATACTTGCCACGTACTCCACGTGAAACCATCTTTGACAATATCTTGGCAAACTTGGATACTTCTGTGCAATATTTCAATGCTGCAGGTGTAGCACATACAACCGGTATGGTAAACGAAGACGTTGCTAATGCATTCAAATCACGTGTAGCCCTTTATGCAGCCAACGCTGCAGAAGCAAGTGGCTTCCATACAGACGATGCAGAAGGTTTGTTTAAGTTTACAAAGGCTGCTGACCACTATTATAATTTGGCTTACAATGCGGCTAACGCTGTAACGGGTTATGCTTTGGAAGAAAACTACGAAGACTTGTTTACTTCTCCTGAAGCGCATACAAGTGTTGAATCTATTTGGCCGGTAATGTTTAAGGACGGTCAACGAAGTGGCTTTAATCCAACTGCTATCAACGGTCCTGACCATTATTACTATGGTGCAACAGAAGACTTTTCTCCGATTTGGGAACGTCGTTCCGGTTTGTTCCCAACACAGGACTTGGTTGACTGCTACTTGATGAAGGATGAAGCTACTGGCAAGTGGATGAACTGGTGGGAAACTTCACAGATGGTTGCTTTAGGTGTTACTAAGAATGCTGATGGCGAAATCACCGGTGAAACAGCAGAATATCGCAAGATGTTTGAAAACCGTGACAAGCGTTTCTATGCTACAGTTACTTACGATGGTTCATACATGGGACCGGAAGATGAAATGTATTTGATCCAAACATGGGTTGACGATACAGATCCTGTAAACACACTGAAGTATAGTGCATTGCATGCAGGTATGAGATTTATGGATAACATAAATAGTGTTCCTGTAAACCGTTCTTCTGCACAAACTGTAACTGGTTACTATTCAAGAAAATATTCTCAGTTCAACAGTTATAACACAGATGGAACTCTTAACACAACCCAACGTACAACTTGCTATTTCAACCTTCGTTATGCAGAAGTTATGTTGAACAAGGCTGAAGCTGCTTACAAGTTGGGTAAGACAGACTATCAAAGTTTGGTAAACCAAATTCGTAACCGTGCAGGTTTGGACAATTACTCAGGTTCTGATTGGTGGTCAGAAATCAAGACTCAACGCCGTTTGGAATTTGCGTTCGAATGTCCGGGACACCGTTACTTTGACTTGCTCCGTTGGAGTGAAGCTGAACACAAGTCAGTAATCGATGAATTGAATACTCCTTCAAGAGGTTTGTGGATTTCTCGTAAGGGTATTGAAAGTACAGAAGTAGAATTGAATGGTTATCCGGTAGAACCGGGTGGTGAAGGTTATTTCACACCGAAATTCCATACTTTCAACATGTCTGATATTACCAGCAACTATGACAGAAAGTTTGACCATTCAAGATACTATTTCACTCCGTTCAGTGTAACTACACTTCGTGATTACAAGCAATTGCAGCAAAATCCGGGTTGGAGTGGTTATAATTATAACAATTAATAAAGAATACGATTATGAAATTTACTAAAATGTTCAACAAGTTATATATCGGCTTAGCCATGCTTTGCGGAGTTTCATTCGCTAGTTGCGAAGCTGGTTTGACTTACGAAGAAGCTCCTGAAAGTGTGTATTCAGAAGTCGGAGTAAATAGTGGAACACCTTTCATTGTGAGAGCAAGACAATTGTTCCCAAATCAGATTTGGGCAAAGAATTGGAATAAGTATGCTGATAATTATATGAATACTCAGCAGATTAGTTGGGAAGCTACGCTTTCTACCGAAAGTGATGCTTCAGCTCCTGGAGGTACCCTTTATGTTATCAATGTTAAGGCCAACACACGTGCAACTTTCACGACAGAAAATAAAGGATTCTTGTTTGATGGAAGTAAGTTTAGTGGAGATTTCCAATTAGGCGAAGAAGATCCAGATAATACTGGAATGTCGCAATGGGTTAATCTTCCTGTAAAACAAAATGAAGTGATTGGTGAACTTGTTTTGGTTAACCCTTACGATTGTGTTGTAGAACGTATAGATGGTGCTTCTGAATTAGGTGTACCAGCAGATTTCACTAAATCAAATCGTTATTTGGTAAAGAATATCTGTTATCGTCCTGCTGGTGTAGATCAATACACTCGTTTGTATGAAGTTCGCGTAACATTCGAAAACCAACCGGAAGAATAACAATTAGTTATTAATATAAACAAGAGAGGGGCTTTATAGTTCCTCTCTGTTTATTTATAAAAATCTGATGAGAAAGATATTTATTATATTATTATTGATCGCTTTTCCAGGCATTATAACTGGGCAAGAAAAGGCAACTTCCGATTTCCTTTTCCCCGATTATCAAAACGCATTGATCCTCTACAAAGACGGTCAACGCTTTCAGGCACCTGTCAATTTTGATTTACGTGCCGGTCATTTTCTTTTCATTGATGCGAAAGACAAGGAAGCCAAACAATTTGCTTATCCCGAAAAGATAGCCTTCCTGCAAATTGGTTCCCGAAACTTTCTGTTAAGTGAAGGAGAGGCCATAGAGTTATTGCAAGCCAAGCCACTTTTCCAGGTCGCTTATTCCGGTAATCTTCGCCAGGCTCCTAAAAACTTGACCTACGGAGGAACCACTCAAACAGCGGCAGTAGACAGTTATTCTGGCTATTCCGGTTCAGGAGTATTAAGCTCTCAGAAGAATGCAAGTAACAAGGTGGTGGTAGGCATCAATAAAAGATACAAAGCCAAAATCGGTAAAAAGACGAAGTGGTTCAATAACACTAAAACGTTTCTAAAGCTTCTTCCGGAACAGCAACGGGAAGAAATCAAGGAGTATATAGAAACGCATAAAATAGACTTTGACAATGTAGAACAGGTCTTTAAACTTTATGAATACGTTACAAATAATCTTCCTAAAACGTAGAAAACAATTGTTTTCTACGTTTTTTATTGTACTTTTGTAAAGTTCAAATCCTAAACATGCAAATATGGAACAACAGAGAATATACCCGGTAGGAATACAAGACTTTGAAAAATTGCGT
>JAFTSK010000063.1 GCA_017467385.1 Bacteroidaceae bacterium | reverse complement strand
TTAATTCTCAATTTTCAATTTAGAAGAAATTCAGGTGGCTATAGCACAAGGGTTCCACCTCTTCCCATTCCGAACAGAGAAGTTAAGCCTTGTTACGCCGATGGTACTGCGTTTGTGGGAGAGTAGGTAGCTGCCGTTTTTTAAGAGTCCTTCGATACAGAAATGTGTCGGAGGATTTTTTGTTTGTATATACCTATGCTTTCGTGAATTTATAACCAAATTTATTTGTATAGTGTGAAAATGTAGTCTTATAACTGAAAAAACTTTCAATTTATTTTGTTTTTGTCGAATAAACGACTACATTTGCACCGTTCAATTTTGAAATGATAAAGAATGAATCAATTGTTTCTACATATTTTGCTATCAGGCATTATTATTCTATTGGCTTTGTCAATGGGAAGTGAGTCTTGCATGTATTGATATGTAGTAGTTGAACGATATATAGCCTTTCTCACTTCCAAGTGCGAAAGGCTTTTTTAATGAATAGTAATAAAAAGATAAAATAAAAATTTATGAGTGACAGATTATTTATTTTTGATACCACTCTTAGAGACGGCGAACAGGTGCCGGGGTGTCAGTTGAATACGGTAGAAAAGATTCAAGTTGCGAAGCAGTTGGAAGCTTTGGGTGTAGATGTGATTGAAGCAGGATTCCCTATTTCAAGTCCGGGCGACTTCAATTCAGTCATCGAAATCTCAAAAGCTGTAACGTGGCCGACAATCTGTGCGTTGACACGTGCAGTAGAAAAGGATATTGATGTAGCTGCTGAAGCCCTTCGTTTTGCAAAACATAAACGTATTCATACCGGTATTGGTACTTCTGATTCACATATTCGTTATAAATTCAATTCTAATCGCGAAGAAATTATCGAACGTGCAGTAGCTGCGGTTAAATATGCCCGTCGTTTTGTGGACGATGTAGAGTTCTATGCGGAAGATGCCGGTCGTACTGAAAATGAATATCTGGCACGAGTAGTGGAAGCGGTTATTAAGGCGGGTGCTACTGTGGTGAACATCCCGGATACAACCGGTTATTGTTTGCCGTATGAGTATGGTGCCAAAATCAAATATCTGATGGAACATGTGGACAATATTGATAAAGCCATTCTTTCTACACATTGCCACAACGACTTGGGTATGGCAACCGCTAATACCATTGCAGGTGTTTTGAACGGGGCTCGTCAGGTAGAAGTAACTATCAATGGTATTGGCGAACGTGCCGGTAATACTTCACTCGAAGAAGTGGCCATGATTATCAAGTGTCATAATGATATTGATATTGAGACAAACATCAATACACAAAAGATTTATCCGGCCAGCCGTATGGTTTCCAGTTTGATGAATATGCCTGTACAACCCAATAAGGCAATTGTCGGTAGAAACGCTTTTGCACACTCATCAGGTATCCACCAAGACGGTGTATTAAAGAATGTCCAGACTTATGAAATCATTGATCCGAAGGATGTGGGTATTGATGACAATGCAATCGTCTTGACTGCCCGTAGTGGTCGTGCAGCTTTGAAGCATCGTTTGCATGTGTTGGGTGTAGAAATGGAACAAGATAAATTGGACAAAGTTTATGAAGATTTCTTGAAATTAGCTGATAAGAAGAAAGATATTACCGACGATGATATTCTTGTATTGGCAGGTGCCGATAGAGCTGATAACCACCACATCAAGCTTGATTACTTGCAGGTTACCAGTGGGGTTGGTGTCCGTTCGGTGGCCAGCTTGGGCTTGAACATTTCTGGTGAACACTTTGAAGCTGCCGCAAGTGGTAATGGTCCGGTGGATGCTGCTATCAAGGCACTCAAGAAGATTATCGACCGCCAGATGACATTGAAAGAATTTACCATTCAAGCTATCAGTAAGGGTTCTGACGATATGGGTAAGGTTCACATGCAGGTGGAATACGATGGTCAGATGTACTATGGATTTGGAGCAAATACCGATATTATTGCCGCTTCAGTAGAAGCATATATCGACTGTATCAATAAGTTCAAAAGATAAATATTAAGATAAAAAGATTGATTATGGCAAATACATTGTTTGATAAAATTTGGGATGCTCACATCGTGCAACAAGTGGAAGATGGGCCTACTCAGCTTTACATCGACCGCCTTTATTGTCATGAAGTGACCAGTCCGCAGGCATTCGCTGGAATGCGCGCCAGGGGATTGAAATGTTTCCGTCCTGACCATATATATTGTATGCCGGACCACAATACGCCGACACACGACCAAGACAAACCGATTGAAGATCCGGTTTCTAAAACTCAAGTGGATACATTGGCCAAGAATGCAGAAGAATTTGGCTTGAATCATTTTGGCATGATGCATCCTAAAAATGGTATCATTCATGTGGTAGGCCCGGAAAGAGGTTTGACACTTCCAGGTATGACCATTGTTTGTGGCGACTCTCACACCTCGACTCATGGAGCAATGGGGGCAGTTGCGTTCGGTATCGGTACCAGCGAAGTGGAAATGGTGTTGGCTTCACAATGTATTTTGCAAGCTCGTCCAAAGACCATGCGTATTACCATTGATGGAGAATTGGGCAAGGGCGTAACCGCTAAGGATATGGCTCTTTACATGATGTCGAAGATGACTACCAGCGGTGCAACCGGTTATTTTGTGGAATATGCCGGCTCTGCCGTTCGTGCTTTGACAATGGAAGGACGTTTGACTCTCTGCAACTTGTCGATTGAAATGGGGGCTCGTGGAGGTATGGTTGCTCCTGACGAAACAACTTTTGCATATATCAAAGGTAGAGAATATGCTCCGAAAGGGGAAGCTTGGGAAAAGGCTTTGGCTTATTGGAAGACATTGAAGAGTGACGAAGATGCTGTGTTTGACAAAGAGGTACGCTATGATGCCGCTGATATCCAGCCAATGATAACATACGGAACAAATCCGGGTATGGGCATGGGCATTACAGAGCAGATTCCTCAAAGTGATGGTACGGCTTCTTTTGAAAAATCATTGAATTATATGGGATTCCAGGCAGGCGAAAGTTTGTTGGGTAAGAAGATTGATTATGTATTCTTGGGGGCATGTACCAACGGTCGTATTGAAGATTTTCGTGCTTTTGCCTCCATCGTGAAAGGTCATAAGAAGGCTGATAATGTAATAGCCTGGTTGGTTCCGGGTTCGTGGATGGTAGATGCACAAATTCGTGAAGAAGGATTGGATAAGGTCTTGGAAGAAGCCGGATTTGCAATTCGTCAACCGGGATGCTCGGCTTGTTTGGCGATGAATGACGACAAGATTCCGGCAGGCAAGTATTCGGTGTCTACTTCTAACCGTAATTTTGAAGGTCGACAGGGACCAGGGGCTCGCACGTTGTTGGCCAGTCCGTTGACGGCCGCTGCCGCCGCTATTACCGGTGTGATTACAGATCCAAGAGAATTCATGTAAAAAGGAAAAGGTATGAAACAGAAATTTAACATCATAACCAGCACATGTGTGCCTTTGCCATTGGAAAATGTGGATACAGACCAGATTATTCCGGCACGTTTTTTGAAAGCAACTACTCGCGAAGAAAAATTCTTCGGCGATAACTTGTTCCGCGATTGGCGTTATCGTCCGGATGGTTCGTTGAATGAAGAGTTTGTGTTGAATAATCCAACCTTTGGAGGAGAAATCTTGGTTGCAGGAAAGAACTTCGGTTCGGGAAGTAGTCGTGAACATGCGGCTTGGGCGATTGCCGGTTATGGATTTAGAGTCGTGGTCAGTAGTTTCTTCGCGGATATTCATAAAAACAATGAGTTGAACAATTTCGTCCTTCCGGTGGTGGTAAGTGAAGCTTTCTTGAAGGAGTTGTTTGATTCCATCTATGCCAACCCGAAGATGCAAGTAGAAGTGAACTTACCGGAACAGACTATTACCAACAAGGCTACCGGAAAGAGTGAACGTTTTGAAATCAATGGCTATAAGAAACATTGTTTGATGAACGGATTGGACGACATTGATTTCTTGGTGGAAAACAAAGATAAGATTGAAGCATGGGAGAACGCGTCAAGATAGAAATCATGGATACAACCCTCCGCGATGGTGAACAGACCAGCGGAGTGTCGTTTGTACCTCATGAAAAATTGATGATCGCCCGCTTATTGTTGGAAGACTTGAATGTAGACCGGGTGGAGGTAGCTTCTGCTCGTGTCTCTGACGGTGAGTTTGAAGCCGTCAAGATGATATGCGACTGGGCGGCTCGCCGTAACTTGTTGCATAAGGTGGAAGTGCTGAGCTTTTGCGATGGTCGTACTTCGCTTGATTGGGTGCATGGTACAGGGTGTCGTGTCATCAACCTGTTAAGTAAAGGTTCGTTGAGACATTGTACCCAGCAACTCAAGAAAACACCCGAAGAACATATCGAGGACATTATCAACGTGGTGCATTATGCCGATGAGTTGGATATTGAAGTCAACTTGTATCTGGAAGACTGGAGCAGTGGCATGAAGGACTCGCCGGAATATGTGTTCCAACTCATGGACGGGCTGAAAGGTACGAGCATCAAGCGATACATGTTGCCTGACACATTGGGTATCCTTAATCCGTTGCAGGTCATCGAGTATATGCGGAAGATGAAGAAACGCTATCCCGATACGCATTTCGATTTTCATGCCCACAATGATTACGACTTGGCAGTAAGCAATGTCTTGGCGGCGGTTTTGAGTGGCGTGAAAGGGCTTCATACCACGATTAATGGTTTGGGAGAACGTGCTGGTAATGCTCCGTTGTCGAGTGTGCAAGCTATCCTAAAAGACCATTTCAATGCGATTACCAATATTGACGAAAGCCGTCTGAATGAGGTAAGCAGGGTGGTGGAATCCTATTCGGGAATCGTGATTCCGGCCAACAAGCCGATTGTCGGAGAGAATGTCTTTACGCAGGTGGCGGGTGTACATGCCGACGGAGACAACAAGAACAACTTGTATTGTAACGACCTGTTGCCAGAACGTTTTGGTCGTAAGCGCGAGTATGCGTTGGGTAAGAATAGCGGTAAGGCGAATATTCGTAAAAACTTGGAAGACTTGGGCTTGGAATTGGACGAGGAATCCATGCGTAAGGTTACGGAACGTATTATCCAATTAGGCGACAAGAAGGAATTGGTTACGCAAGAGGATTTGCCTTACATCGTCAGTGATGTGTTGAAGCATGATGTAGAAGACGATCGGGTAAAGTTGAAGAGTTATATCGTGAACTTAGCCTACGGTTTGAAGCCGATGGCTACTGTTAAGGTGGAAATCAATGGTAAGGAATTCGAGGAGAACTCAAGCGGAGACGGTCAGTATGACGCTTTTGTGCGTGCATTGCGTAAGATATATAAAGTAACACTTGGTCGGAAATTCCCGATGTTGACCAACTATGCAGTAACGATTCCGCCGGGTGGACGAACCGATGCGTTTGTGCAAACCACTATCAGCTGGAGCTTTGAAAACAAAGTGTTCCGTACTCGTGGCCTCGATGCTGACCAGACGGAAGCGGCTATTAAGGCAACCATGAAAATGCTGAACATTATAGAAAAGGAATATGAATAAGTGATTTAATCAATATGGACTTTAAAATTGCAGTATTACCGGGTGACGGTATCGGTCCCGAAATCTCCGTGCAGGGCGTGGATGTAATGAACGCCGTTTGCGAAAAGTTCGGACACAAAGTAAGTTATGAATATGCAATCTGCGGTGCAGATGCCATTGATAAAGTGGGAGATCCTTTCCCAGAAGAAACCTATCAAGCTTGTAAGAATGCCGATGCGGTGCTTTTTTCGGCGGTAGGTGATCCGAAATTTGACAACAATCCAACGGCTAAGGTGCGTCCGGAACAAGGCTTGCTTGCCATGCGTAAGAAGTTAGGTTTGTTTGCTAACATCCGTCCGGTGCAGACTTTCAAGTGTTTGGTTCACAAATCTCCGCTTCGTGCTGAGTTGGTGGAAAATGCAGATTTTATCTGTATCCGCGAACTGACCGGTGGTATGTATTTCGGCGAAAAATATCAGGACAACGACAAGGCGTATGACACCAATATGTACACCCGTCCGGAAATTGAACGTATCCTGAAGGTTGGTTTTGAGTATGCCATGAAGCGTAACAAGCACCTTACGGTGGTAGATAAAGCCAATGTACTTGCTTCTTCTCGTTTGTGGAGGCAGATTGCTCAAGAAATGGCTCCGCAATATCCGGAAGTTACAACCGACTATATGTATGTGGACAATGCCGCCATGCGTATGATTCAGGATCCTTGCTTCTTTGATGTGATGGTTACAGAAAACACGTTCGGCGACATCTTGACCGATGAAGGTTCGGTTATCAGTGGTTCGATGGGCTTGCTTCCTTCGGCTTCTACGGGCGAAAGCACTCCGGTGTTTGAACCGATTCATGGTTCATGGCCGCAAGCGAAGGGCTTGAACATCGCCAATCCGTTGGCACAAATCCTTTCTGTAGCCATGCTGTTTGAATATTTCGACCTGAAGGAAGAGGGAGCCTTGATTCGTCAGGCCGTAGATGCTTCACTTGATGCCAATGTCCGTACACCGGAAATTCAGGTGGCCGGCGGTGAAAAGTATGGCACGAAAGAAGTGGGTGCTTGGATTGTGGATTATATCAAGAAAGCATAATCTTTTTCACCACAGAGTACGCTAAGTTTTATTATACTCTGTGTACTCTGCGGTGAAAAAAGTTTAGAATTTCTTTACTCGAATGTGGCAATACGGCTCTCCACCCGTTTTGTCATAATAATGTTGATGATATTCTTCGCCTTCCCAAAAGGTTTCAGCCGGTCGGAGAAGGGTGTTTACCTCATATCCTTTGGCGCGGAGAAGCTCAATGATTTCTTCGGCCGTTTGCTTTTGCTTTTCATTCAGATAAAAGATTTCGCTTCGATATTGCGGGCCGATGTCAGGACCTACACCATCGGTTTGAGCTGGATCGTGAATCTCGAAGAAGAGTTTGCATAAGTCGGCATACGAAACGAGGTCGGTATCATAATCTACCCTGATGGCTTCTACATGATGGGTTCGATGTGCTTTCACTTCCGGGTAACTTGGATGTTCTTCTTGTCCGCCGGTATAACCTACAACCGTATGCAGGACACCGGTCATTCGTTGGAATTGATGCTGGACACCCCAAAAGCATCCGGCGGCAAATATGGCTTTTTCTTGTTTCATGGCATTTTATTGATGATTGGAAGCAAAGATAGCATTTCCTCCGGAAAGAAAAACGAACCTTATTGTTTTTTCACGAAAACTAAAGCTTTGATTCAATGCTTTGCATTATTTTTGCAACTGATTACCTGAAAAAGACGATTATGAAGCATATTTTATCCCTATTGATGGGCTTGTTTTGTTGTGTGGCTGTTTCGGCTCAGACTTACGACGAACTGATAGACAAGGCGATGGATGCCGTAGACAAGGATAGCTTGTTGCAAGCAGAGACTTATTTCAAGGAAGCCTTGAGATTGGAGCCGGCCAACATGCGTAATGCCTTGTTGTTTTCCAATTTAGGAACCATTCAGCGGAGAATGGGCAAGCCGAAGGAAGCATTGGAATCGTACACAATGGCGTTGAACAAGACACCCTTTTCTGTAACCATGTTGCTGAATCGGGCTTCTTTACTATTGGAGTTGGATTATTTGGATAGGGCATACGTGGATTATTGCGATGTGTTGGATGTAGACCGAAAGAACAAGGAAGCATTGATGTTTCGGGCTTACATTCACATGAGGCGTCGCCAATATCCGGAGGCAAGACTGGACTACAAGGCTTTCTTGGAAGAAGATCCGGGCAACAAGACTGCCCGCTTGGGGCTTGCAATGGTCAACCAGAAGGACAAACGGTTCCAGGAGTCGTTGGAAGAATTCAACCGGCTGATTGTGGATTATCCCACCGATGTTTCGTTGTTGAAGGCCAGAGCCGAGCTGGAAGTCGACATGAATGCGTTGGATATGGCTTTGCTCGATTTGGAAAATGCGGCTAAGTTGACTCCCAATGATGCCGAAATCTATGTATTATGTGGAGACATCTATCTGCTTCAAGGAAAGAAGCGCGAGGCATACGTTGCCTTTGAAAAGGCGATTGAATTGGGAGTGCCTCGCCCTGAATTGAATGACCGGTTGAAGTCGAGCAAAAAATAATCATTTGTTCATAAACTTACGGATAACCTCTACAAATTCCTTTCCATACCTATCCCGCTTGTATTCTCCGATGCCGCTTACCAGGCCAAACTCCTCAATGGTCGTTGGGCGTTGGGCCACTAAAAGGTGAAGCGTCTTATCAGACAAAACAATATAGGCAGGAATAGCTTGCTGGTCGGCAAGTCGTTTGCGGAGGATACGCAATTCCTCGAACAGCTCTTTGTCCTTCTCTTCTTCGGATAGCACCAAAGGCGTTTGGGGAAGGAGAGGAGTGGCCGTTTGCTTTTTCTTCTTGATTGGTTTCTCTTCCCGTTTGATGACAACCAACTGGGCTTTCTCCTGGCCATACAACACTTTCTTGCCCGCTTCGGTTATCTTCAGATGATTGTTTTCGTTGTAAGCAATCTCGAAATAGCCCATGTTCAACATCTGGAGTAGATAGTCTTGCCAATCTCTTGCCGGAATGTCTCTACCCACACCGAAGGTCTTCAACTTGTCATAGCCCTTTTCGGTCAGTTCCTCGAAATAGTTTCCCCGGAGGATGGCAATCAGCATACGCGTACCTATTTGTTGGTCTGTGCGTATGATGGCACTCAATGCCTTCTGAACGACAATCGTTCCATCGAATCGTTCGGGTGGGTTCCGGCAGACATCACAATTCCCACAATCTCTATCCATCGTTTCCCCGAAATAGTTCAGCAGGATACGTCTTCGGCAAATGTCCGATTCGGCGTATTGTTGCATGCGGTTCAGTTTCTCCAAGTTGATTTGTTGCTGGCCGCTATCCATTGCAAACTTGGAGAGCATGACCAAATCGCCCAATGAATAGAAAAGCAATGTGTCGCTTTTCACACCGTCTCGTCCGGCACGCCCGATTTCCTGGTAGAAGCTTTCAATGCTTTTGGGCAGGTTATAATGAATAATCCACCGCACGTTCGACTTGTCAATGCCCATGCCGAAAGCAATGGTGGCACATACCACCTGCACGCGGTCGTTGATGAAGTCCTCTTGCGCCTTGTCTCTGGCCGAAGCGCTGAGTCCGGCATGATAAACGGTTGCCTTGATGCCATGATTGAGAAGCATCTCGGCTACTTTCTCCGTCTTATCCCGACTCATGCAATAGATGATGCCACACTCGTTTCGACGCTTGAAGATAAATTCAAGGATGGTGCGTGTCTTGTCCTTCTGCTGATAACCTCTTCGCACGTCCAAACTCAGGTTAGGACGGTCGAAAGACGAGATGAAGATTTGAGGTTCCTTCAAGTTCAGTTGGTGGATGATGTCTTGGCGCGTAATCTTGTCGGCCGTAGCGGTGAGTGCTACAATCGGCACACGAGGAAATTGTTCGCGAATGGCTTTCAGCTGAGTATATTCCGGACGGAAATCATGCCCCCATTGCGAGATACAATGAGCTTCGTCTATGGCAAAAAGAGAAATCTTAATGTCTTTCAAAAGGAAGTTCATCTCCGAGAGCAAGCGTTCGGGAGAGATGTAAAGCAACTTGATTTTTCCTTGCACACATTCCCGACGCAAATTCGCGTTCTCGGTTTCATCGTTGTTGCTGTTCATGGCTTTGGCGGCTATCCCGTTTGCTTGAAGACTCTCCACTTGGTCTTTCATCAGGGATATAAGCGGAGATACAACAATGGCCGTTCCTTCCATCAGCAAAGCAGGGAGCTGGTAGCAAATGGATTTTCCACCACCGGTAGGCATTAACACCAACGTGTCTTTTAAAGAAAGAATATTTTGTACGATGTCTTGCTGTAAAGGACGGAAAGAATCATATCCAAAATAAGTTTTTAGTGTATGTAGCATGTTTTTCTCCTTAAAATGTGTGTACAAAGGTAGTAAAAACTTTTATTAAGAAATAAATTTGTATGAAATATTGCATAAAAGAAAAAGAATAACTAAATTTGTAAAAAAAATTAGAATTTAAAATTATGGAAGAGATGAACTATAAACTAAATGAAACGGCAAATCAGGAGGAAGCTCCAAAGAAATTGCCTTACAATTTAAGGGTAAAAAGAGAAAAGGATGCTGCTTACAGATCAATGATTCGTGCGGAATTGGCTGATGAATTGTATCAGAAGATTGTAGACATTGTTGTTGTTAAGAAAAAATATAAAGATCCGAATTTCTCATCGAAAGACTTGGCTAAGATGCTGAAGACAAATACACGCTATTTGTCGGCGGTGGTTAATTCGCGCTTCAACATGAATTTCTCTTGCCTGCTGAATGAATATCGTATTAAGGATGCTTTGCGTCTGCTGGCCGATAAGAAGAATGCCACCAAGAACGTGGAAGAAATCAGTGCGATGGTAGGCTTTGCCAACCGTCAGTCTTTCTATGCGGCTTTCTATCGAATTGTGGGCAAAACTCCGAATGGCTATCGTAAGGACATGTTGATGGCGAAGTATAAGAAGTAAAATCAAGGAGATATTGTATCAAAAGGAAAACATGCGTTTTCCTTTTTTTGTTTAATCATTCAAATAAACCAATGAAAAAAGAAATCATGATAGGAATAATGGGAGCTATGTCATTGGCGGCTTGTAATCAAAAAGAGCAGAAGCAAGAAGAACCGTTCGACTACACCGTAGAACAGTTTGCCGATTTGCAACTGCTCCGCTATAAGGTGCATGGATTCGACGAACTGCCTTTGAAGCAAAAGGAGTTGGTATATTACCTCTCGGAAGCGGCTTTGCAAGGGCGCGATATTCTGTTTGACCAGAACGGAAAATACAACCTGATTATTCGTAAGATGCTGGAAACGGTCTATACAGACTATGCCGGCGACCGCGCCGACTCCAATTTTGTGAACATGGAGACTTATCTCAAACGAGTGTGGTTCTCGAACGGCATTCATCATCATTATGCCGCTGATAAGTTCATTCCGGGATTTACCCCTGAGTTCTTCAAGAAGGCTTTGGAAAGTGTGGATGCAAGCAAGTTGCCGTTGGCCGAAGGAGAGACGTTGGAGGAATTGTGTAGGGAAGTGTTTCCGGTTATCTTCGATTCGACCGTCATGCCCAAGCGCATCAATCAGGCTGACGGCGAGGACTTGGTGCTGACCTCTGCGGCCAACTACTACGAAGGGGTTACACAAAAGGAAGCCGAAGACTTCTACGCGTCTATGAAGAATCCGAACGACACCATGCCCGTCATGTTTGGCTTGAACAGCCGGTTGGTCAAGGTAGACGGCAAGGTGAAGGAGAAGGTGTGGAAGTCGGGAGGCTTGTATGGAGAAGCCATCGACAAGATTATATATTGGTTGAAGAAAGCCGAAGGGGTGGCCGAAAACGAAGCTCAGAAGGCGGTTATCAGCAAACTCATCCAGTTCTATCAGGACGGTGATTTGAAGACTTTCGACGAATATGCCATCCTTTGGGTAAAGGACTTGGACTCACGAGTAGACTTCGTGAACGGCTTTACCGAAAGCTATGGCGATCCGTTGGGCATGAAAGCCAGCTGGGAATCCATCGTGAACTTTAAGGATTTGGTTAGCACGAAGCGAACCGAAACCATCAGCGCCAATGCCCAATGGTTTGAAGACCATTCGCCGGTAGACAAGCGTTTCAAGAAGGAAGAAGTAAAAGGAGTGTCGGCAAAGGTCATTACGGCCGCTATCTTGGCAGGCGACTTGTATCCGGCAACGGCCATTGGCATCAACTTACCCAATTCCAACTGGATTCGTAGCGTACATGGCTCCAAGTCGGTTACGATTGGCAACTTGACGGATGCTTATAACAAAGCGGCTCATGGCAATGGCTTCTCCGACGAGTTTGTATATAGTGAGGTGGAAAAAGGCTGGTTGGAAAAGTATGGCGACTTGACCGGTGACCTTCATACAGACTTGCACGAATGTTTGGGACATGGCTCCGGTCAGCTCCTTCCGGGAGTGGATCCGGACGCATTGAAAGCATACGGATCGACCATTGAAGAAGCTCGGGCAGATTTGTTCGGATTGTATTATTTGCCCGACAAGAAGATGCGCAAATTGGGCTTGACACCCGACGATGATGCGTATAAGGCAGAATACTATTCGTATATGATGAACGGCCTGATGACTCAGTTGGTGCGTATCGAATTGGGCAACAATGTAGAAGAAGCCCACATGCGTAATCGTCAGCTGATTGCCAAATGGGCTTTCGAGAAAGGAACGGCCGACAAGGTGGTGGAACTGGTCAAGAAAGACGGTAAGACCTATGTGAAAGTGAACGATTACGAAAAGCTTCGGGGATTGTTCGGAGAACTCTTGGGCGAAATCCAGCGTATCAAGAGTGAAGGCGACTTTGAAGCGGCTCGTCAGTTGGTAGAAAGCTATGCAGTGAAAGTGGATGCGGACTTGCATCAGGAAGTGTTGGCTCGTTATGAAAAATTACACCTGGCTCCTTATAAGGGCTTTGTGAATCCGGTTTACAAGGCCGAAACCGATGCGGAAGGACGCATCACAAACGTAACGGTCTCTTATACGGAAGGCTATGCCGAACAGATGCTTCGTTATAGCAAGGATTATGCCAACCTGCCCTATCGAAACGAATGAACATGGACGTACACGAGCAAGTAAAAGAGATAAAGAAACAATTCCGTTTGTACATGAACGGAGTTGTTTCGCAAAGCATGCGGGAAAAAGGACTCGACTACAAGCTGAATTTCGGCATCGAACTCCCTCGCTTGAAGGAAATCGCCGCCAAGTTTGAGAAGAACCACGAGGTGGCACAAGCATTGTGGAAGGAAAACATCCGCGAATGTAAGATTCTGGCAGGTTTGCTACAACCGGTAGAAACCTTCTATCCGGAAATAGCCGACATCTGGGTAGAGGACATGCACTATCCCGAAATAGCCGAGATAACTTGCATGAACCTGTTTCAGCACCTGCCGTATGCTTCCGAAAAGGTGTTCCAATGGATAGCCGACGAAGGGGAATACTTCCAGTTTTGTGGCTATATGCTGATGGCGCGCATGTTGATGAACGGCAACGAGCTGAACGAACGCGCCGAGAATGAATTGATAGACCAAGCTGTAACGGCCTTGCAAGGAGATTCGGGAATCGTATGCAGGAGTGCCGCCACAGCCTTGCGAAGATATGCTTTCCAGTGTCAGAACAATGCCCGGAAGTTGGAAAAGATGCTCCGTCCGTTGGCTCATTCCGAACGGATGGAAATCGTTGCTTTGGTAGAAGAAGTAAAATTAACGGCAGAATCTTTGCATTAAACTTTCAAGTTATTATAAAAACGTTTAACTTTGAAAGCTGAACGAAAACCGGTATGGAAGAAAACATCAAAGATACAGTCAAACAAATGCTGACAGAGTATTTGCAAAAGAACGGGCATCGGAAGACACCCGAACGTTATGCTATACTCGACACCATTTATTCCATAGAAGGTCATTTCGATATAGATACGCTTTATAACTACATGGCAACCGATGGCCACTTCCGGGTGAGTCGTGCTACACTTTACAATACCATTATCTTGTTTGTAGATGCCAATTTGGTTATCAAGCATCAGTTTGGAAGCTCTTCTCAATACGAACGTGCTTATAAGAATGAAACCCACCATCACATGATTTGTACGGAATGTGGCAAGGTAACAGAATTTCAAGACGAGAATTTGAAACAAGCGATTGCAGAAGCCAAATTAAAGAAATTCACCGCTTCCCATTATTCCCTCTATATATATGGTATATGCAGTAAATGTGTGTGGGCAAAAAGAAAAAAAGTAAATAACATAAAATCAAAGTAAGATGAAAGTAGATGTCTTGTTAGGTTTGCAATGGGGTGATGAAGGCAAAGGCAAAGTTGTCGATGTGTTAACCCCTCGTTATGACGTGGTAGCCCGTTTCCAGGGTGGTCCGAATGCAGGTCATACGTTGGAATTTGAAGGTCAGAAGTATGTGCTTCGTTCTATCCCTTCAGGAATTTTCCAGGGCGATAAAGTGAATATCATTGGCAATGGAGTGGTGCTTGATCCCGCTTTGTTCAAAGGAGAAGCCGTTGCGTTGGAAGCCAGCGGACACCCGTTGAAGGAACGTTTGCACATCTCCAAGAAAGCCCATCTTATCATGCCGACTCATCGTGTGTTGGATGCGGCATACGAGGCTGCTAAGGGAGATGCAAAGGTAGGAACAACCGGTAAGGGCATCGGCCCCACATATACCGACAAAGTAAGTCGTAACGGATTGCGTGTAGGAGATATTCTCTGCAACTTTGAAGAAAAGTATGCAAAGGCAAAGGCTCGTCATGAACAAATCTTGAAGAGCATGAACTATGAATACGACATTACAGCGTTGGAAAAAGAATGGTTGGAAGCCATTGAATACCTGAAAGAGTTTCATTTGGTGGATAGCGAACACGAAGTCAACAACCTGTTGAAGTCCGGAAAGAGTGTGCTTTGCGAAGGTGCGCAAGGTACCATGCTGGATGTCGATTTCGGCTCTTATCCATTTGTAACTTCTTCGAATACGATTTGTGCCGGTGCTTGTACAGGCTTGGGTATTGGTCCTAACAAGATAGGCAATGTCTATGGCATCATGAAGGCCTATTGCACTCGCGTAGGTGCAGGTCCGTTCCCTACAGAATTGTTCGATGAAACCGGTAAGACCATCCGCGACCTCGGCCACGAATACGGTGCAGTAACCGGTCGTGAACGTCGTTGTGGCTGGATTGACTTGGTAGCTTTGAAATACTCTATCATGGTCAATGGCGTTACCCATTTGATTATGATGAAGAGTGATGTCCTTGATGGTTTCGATACGATAAAGGCTTGTGTGGCTTACAAGGTAAACGGCGAGGAAATAGACTACTTCCCGTATGATATTACCGAAGGTGTTGAGCCTATCTATGCCGAACTCCCGGGCTGGAAGACAGACATGACCAAGATGACTTCGGAAGATGAATTCCCGGAAGAATTCAATGCTTACGTTACTTTCTTGGAAGAACAACTGGAAACACCTATCAAGATCATTTCAGTAGGTCCGGACCGCGCACAGACTATCGAACGATATATGGAAGAATAAGTTTAGTTGGCTGTAACATAAAAAAGCGTCTGAATAATCAGGCGCTTTTTTATGTTTAAATGTATTTCTAATTAATATAAATTTAGAGGCTTTTGAGCTTTTGCAAATAGCTTTGCAGCTTTCAGAAATTCTCTTTGACGGACACGACAATTCTCTTTGACGTGAGCAGGTGTTCGTCAAAGAGAATTGTCTCCTTTTCTTTTCAATTCTATACCAACAATATCCATGATGGTATAAATCATCTTGTCTGTTCGAAAGGGCTGTTCGGCACATTGTTTGATTTGTTGTGTCTCTTTGGGAAAGTTCTGTTTAAAGAGTGGAGAAGTATAAATCATAAAAGGAATTTTACTTCCTGCTTCAATTGATTTAGGATCAGACTTTATTGCATGGCCTATATACTTGTCAGAACTTTCAAATACATCAATGGCATGGTCGGAAAAGTAAAAGACTATTGCTTCTTTATCTTTGAAAAGTCTCATAATTTCATAGACAACAGAGTCATTATATAAAATAGAGTTATCGTATTCTGCTAATACTTTTTGCTGGTGTATAGGTCGGTCTGAATAATTCTCAGGCTTAAAATGATTGAAAGATTCT
>JAFTSK010000062.1 GCA_017467385.1 Bacteroidaceae bacterium | reverse complement strand
TGATAAAAAACGAGGAAAATCCCTATCAAAAATAGGGAAACCCCTACCGACATTTAGGAAAAATCTTTTTACAGGTACACAAACATCCGCTATCTTTGCATCAAATCAAAACATCAACGACCATGAAAGGAATATCAAAGACTATCCTTATCCTTGCGATATTCGCATGGATTGGAAACGGAGCCAGCTTACTGAATGCCGCCAATTCACATCGAATCACTCGTGCCGAACTGGAAATGCAACAACGTCGTCCACACCATGACGATCCGCAACATCGGAGTCCCGTCATGAACGACCGGGATTTCCAATACCTTTACAAGACCATCAAGAAGAAGTCTTTCGAAAAGGAACGTCTGGAACTGCTCAGCGTAGGTGTATTGGACAATTACTTCAGCAGCCGACAATGCGCCAAAATCCTATCGCTCTACTCTTTCGACAAGGACAAGCTGAAAGTGCTCGACATCATGGCAAAGCACATCGTGGATTTGGACAATGCCCATCTGATTCTGGATTCTTTCAAATTCGAGTCAGACAGACGGGAAGCAGCCAACATGTTGGGACTTAGAAGAAGATAGACATCCCCTAACACATGATTTTCATCATTGGAAGATTGAAATCCCTTACTTTTTTCAATCTTCCAATATTTATTTGTACCTTTGAACAAACTATCAAAAACAAGATACTATGGATAAAATATCAAACTCTGTCCTCACCGTGGAAATCTCCGAACATGGAGCAGAGCTTCAGAGCATCAAGAAGAATGGTAAGGAATATTTGTGGCAAGGTGATGCCAAGTTTTGGGGTCGTCGCTCACCGGTGTTGTTTCCGAATGTAGGCCGCGTATGGGAAGACAAATACCGCCACATGGGTAACACCTACGAAATCGGCCAACATGGCTTTGCCCGCGACATGGATTTCCAAGTGACTTACAAGGACGATGACGGCATCGTGTATTGGTTGGAAAGCACGCCCGATACATTGGGCAAGTTCCCCTTCCCGTTCCGATTGATGATTGGTTATCTGCTGGACGGCAACAAGATTACCGTGAAGTGGCGTGTGGAAAACATGGGTGCCATGGACATGTACTTCCAGATTGGTGCTCATCCGGCATTCTACTTCCCTGACTTCGATCCGTCAACCGACGAACGTTGCTACTTTGCCTTCGACAACACGAAGGACTTGAAGTACATCTGCCCCGTGGAAAAGGGTTGCGTATCGCCGGAAGTTCATTCGCTTGAATTGGATGCAGACGGTTTGATGCCGGTAGATGTGCATACCTTCGATTGCGATACTTACATCTTCGAGAACAAGCAACTGAAGAAGGTTTCCTTGTTGACTAAAGACAAGAAGCCTTATGTGACTTTGGCATTTGATACTCCGCTGGTGGCTCTTTGGGCACCGACCAAGCCAAAACCGGATTGTCCGTTCGTTTGCATCGAACCGTGGTATGGACGTTGCGACAAGGTGGGTTATGAAGGCGACCTTCAGGACCGCGAATGGATTCAGAAGCTTGGTTCTCGGGAAGCGTTTGATGTTTCTTATGATATTATTATAGAGTAATGCTTTTCTTACTTTTTTCTTTCTGTCAGCAGAAAGAAAAAAGATAACAAAAAAGAAAGACTGCCGGCTGCACTTTTTGAACTACTCCGGTACTTTTCTACGCTGAACAAAAAGAACTCGCTTCGCTCAAACAGCTTTTTGTTCTTAACGCTCCGAAAAGCACCTCCGCTTCACGTTCAAAAAGTGAGGCCGGACATTCTGACTTAACATTGCTTCGCTCGTTAAAGTGGATGTTTTTCGTTGAGATAGGCATTTTTCGATTGATATAGCTTTTCTTCATCAGTATCCACAAACTCAAGAGCAAATCAACCAACAACGAGCAAAGCGATGTTAATCCCCTCACCCACTTGAGTAAGTTCCGGCATTTAGTGGAAGAGCGTGAAGAAAATCCTTGTTATTTCCGTTAAGAACAAAAAGCTGTTTGAGCGAAGCGAGTTCTTTTTGTTTAGGAAATAGCAAGGATTT
>JAFTSK010000061.1 GCA_017467385.1 Bacteroidaceae bacterium | reverse complement strand
TCCGGTTAAATCAGTTAAAATCATCGTATACGGGCTTCCGCCGGAAGATGTAGCATCTTATCGCAGTAAGATGTAGCATCTTGTCGGGGTAAGATGTAGCATCTTTCAGCGAACGCCCGTACACCCTGACTTTAGCCGAAATTGGTATACACGTTTTAACAGTTAGTTACCTATTAATTATACAGATTCTTTTAACTATTCCCCGATTAGTATACATTCAATAAAATCAAAGGTAACACCCCTAGGGGTGTTGCGGCGAAAGTTTATATTGTCTTAGCTTTCGTATACGGGTCAAAAATAGTATCAGTTCTGTTTAACTCCAAATTTTCCAAGCTCATTTTTCTCATCTGATAGGGTGTTTTCATGCCATTGCTCATGTGCGGACGTTTTTTATTATAAAAACTGATAATACTAGCGATCGTTTTCCTGGCTTCTTTCAGATTCCTCGGATAGGGCATTCTATATAGCCATTCTTGTTTGATAATGCCGTTTACACGTTCTGCTATAGCATTGTCTGTTGGATTGGAATCCTCCGTCATGCTGATAAGGATTCCCAACTCCTTGAGCCGTCCGCTATAAAGCTGGCTGCAATATTGAATTCCCCGGTCTGAATGATGTATCAATCCGGTCAGATTATGAGAACCGGCATTGGCGACAGCCTGTTCCAGTGCTTGTAAAGTATCTTGGGCACATAGGGATGAAGTCAGTGCCCATCCCATTATCTCATGCGTAAACGCATCAGTTACCAGATGTAGATAACAATTCTCCTCAACCGTATCAATATAGGTGATGTCGGCTACCCATAGACGGCAGGGGGCGGAAGGGACGAGTCCCTTGGCCAAATTCCTGTATTTACGGAACATATGGTTGGAGTTGGTGGTGTGCTTGCGCCGTTCCGGTGTAAGCATCAGATGATGACGGTGCATGAAATCATAGAAACGGTTCCTGCCTACCATACGACCTTCAAAAGTCTGCCGGAGGATAAGGAACAGTTTGTAAGCACCGATACCGGGGGCTTCTGCACGGATTTCATTGACCATCTCCAACAACCGTCTGTCACGGAGTTTCTCATGCCGAAAGGACCCTTCAGGTCTCTTGTAATAGGCCAAACGTGTCTTGCCAAACAGCTCACACAGACATCCGATGCCTATACGAGGATGTCTGTTGTGTAAATTCAAAGCTGCTTGGCGCCACGTTTTTTTAACACGTCATAGCCATCCTCCTCTTTGGCTATACGGATCATTTCATTCAGAGCTTCATTGCGTAGTTCGGAATATTGGAGAGCCTTACGAAGAAGAAGGATTTCTTCCTGAAGTTTCTCCTTCTCTGTAAGTTGCTTGGATGCGCGGGCTTTTTCTTTCATGTGACGAGATTGAATTATTTTTTCTTTTAATTTCTCGCACAAAGATAAGCTTTTGTCATCCAATGGAAAAGTTTCTATCCAACGGCGTAGGCTGGAAGTACCTTTCAGGTCATATTTCTTACTGATGCTGTATTCGGAACAGCCACTTTCATAATAATCCTTCAAGACGCTGAGCTTGAAGAGCAAATCGTAACGACGACGATGAAATTTTTCTTTACTCATTTTATATACACGATTTTTGTTAATTCGTGTATACCTTTTCTGTATTAAGTCAATTGGGATTACCCGACCTTGCAATTCTTCTTTCACGGGAAACGTGATTTTGGGAGATTCCGGTTCTGGAGAAAATTTTGTAAAGGCATAGACCGCCAAGACACCCGAAAGAACTAATAGGCTAATAAGTTTCTTCATCGGATTCTAAGCTATATCCTTCATAAATAAAAGCGTATTTCTTGCCATTTATAGGACACGTACATCCACCCGAATCCTCACAACTTATCGGCAACGTACTTTCAAAATTAGCCAAAGCTTCGACATTCTCCAACAACACATCATTTATAGTTGAAGATTCCTGTGCCTGTCGGGCTATCCAAAGACCTAAGACACCTACAAACATAATTAGAAACACTTTTTGCATCGTTCATCATTTTAATATTAAACACTTGCTGGAAACATTTTTCAGCATTAACGATGCGAAGGTAAAACTTTAATTTGAAATTGGAATTATCTTTTTCCTGACCAAAACTGACCAAATAGAATTTAGTTAGTTTTTCTATTTGGTTCGTTTTGGTCAGTTTTCTGATTTCTTCGATGAAATGGGCGATTTTAATTCATATTCACCACCGGTACATCTAATGACTAATTCTGAATTCACAGTTTTCAGATCGTTTCGAAGGCGACGGATGGCAGAATAAAGTTTCTCTTTTTCCCGTTCTTCCTTCCACAGTCCCAAACTAATTTCAGTAGATGTGACCTTATAGTCACTTTTGCTTAAAAAAAGTTTCAGTAATGAAACGGACTGGGGTTGTATACTATGTCTTATTTCTCCTTTCGACAAGACTTTTGCAAACGAATCAAACAGTGTTCCATCGGGTAATTTAAAAACATCCGCTTCATTTATTTGCACATCTACTATACGGACTTCCGTCCTCACAATAATTTCCTTTTCTATCACTTTTCCAAGAGTCAATTTCC
>JAFTSK010000060.1 GCA_017467385.1 Bacteroidaceae bacterium | reverse complement strand
GGATAGAGGATTATCTGTAGTACCATCGGTAGACGGGAAAGGAGTATCTTTGAGCTGGAGATTACTTGAACAAGATGAACCGGGAACTTCTTTCCATGTATATCGTTCTGTAAACGGTAAAACCAAACGTTTGACTTCCAAACCCATTCAGCAAACTTGTGATTTTACGGACAAGCAACCGGTAGAAGGAAAAGCCTTGTATTGGGTACGTACTTTGAATGCCAAGAAGAAAATGGTATCGGAATCTTCGAAAGTAGAAGCAGAAGGAACTACGCTGAAGAATTATCGTAGCATTAAACTGAATCGCGATGTGAAAGCCGGTAAGGTAGCCGTTGCCGATTTGAATGGAGATGGTGTTTATGATTACATTATCCGTACTCCAGAAATGAATACCGACCCAGGTACCCGTGGAAATACAAGAGGGGATACTTATCAGATAGAAGCTTATTTAAGTGACGGTACTTTCCTTTGGTCAAAAGATTTGGGACAAGGAATAGAACCGGGAGTGTGGTATTCACCTTTCGTGGTTTATGATTTTAATGGGGATGGAAAGGCGGAAGTTGCTTTAAAAACAGCTCCGGAAACAACCAAGCGAAAAGCGGATGGTCGCGTAGATAGTGGAGACGAATATTTAAGTGTATGGAACGGCATGACTGGTGAAGAAGTAGCACGAGTAGACTGGCCAGAACGTAATGACCGATATGGAAATGTGAACCGTCAGAACCGTAATCAGATTGGTATGGCATTCTTAGATGGAAAAACACCGTATATCCTTGCTTGTAGAGGTACATACAAGTTGATGGTGGTGGATGCTTGGCAACTGAACGGCAATAAACTGGAACGTGTATGGAGATGGGATGGTGATGAAGAAAATCCGATAGTAAGAAGTATGGGTTCGCACAACATGGTTTGTGGTGATGTGGACGGTGATGGAAGAGATGAAATGTTGTTGGGCTCTTGTATGCTGGACGATAATGGTACCTTGCTGTGGTCGGCCGGTTTGGGACATCCGGATAAGATTTATTTGACCGATATTGACCCCGAACGTCCGGGTATGGAAGTTTTCCTATGTTTGGAACCTTTCAATAATGACGGTAGAGGAGTTTGTATGGTGGATGCCGCTACAGGTCAACAGGTATGGAATATAGGTCATAAGACCATGCATGTAGGCGATGGAATGGTTGCCGATTTTGATCCTACTCATAAAGGATTGGAATGTTTTGCTAGTGAAGATGCGAAGGGTGGAAGTAGAGACAAGTATTTACTTGCAGCTAATGGTGAATATATAGGTAAGAATGAAGTGGTACCTTCGTGCCGCAATTGGGCATGGTGGGACGGAGACTTGTTACGCGAAACCTTCCAAGGTGATGACAACCGTTGGGGAGCCAGTTCTTCTTCCAATGGTCGAAAACTTCAGATTGCTAAATGGAAAGGAGAAGCGTTGACCGGTAATATTGAAGGAGATATCCTGATGATTGCCGATTTGTTTGGTGACTGGAGAGAAGAAATTGTAACGGCACTCAAGGGTGAACTTCGTGTCTATACAACCAATCATGTGGCTAAAGACCGTCGCGTTACTTTGATGCAGGATCCTATCTATAGAAGTTATATCGCCCATCGGTCTATGGGATATCCACAGGCTCCGGTTCCATCTTATTATTTAGGAGAATAATTTTAAATGATATCATGAGAAACAGTGTACTTTTAACAATCTGGCTCACGTTGGCTTGTTTGGTGGTTAATGCCCAACCTTATTCCGACGAAAAGCTTTCCAGAGGTTTGGTGGGAATACCGACCGGGAATGGTATGTATCTGAGTTGGCGTATGTTGTTGGACGATGCGGAAAATATATCCTTTGACATCTATCGTAGTACAGAGGGAGGAAAGGAAAAGAAACTGAACCGTTCTTCCATTCAAAAAACGACGGATTTTATGGACGAAACCGTCGATTTGCAGAAAGGAAACCGATGGATTTTGAAATCGGGGAAAAAAGTATTGGGTGAATGGAGAAATGAAAAAGGAAACACAAAACCTTATTTGTCTGTTCCTATTCGTCGGCCTGCATCCGAAATGTTGGATGGTAAGGAATATACCTTCTCTGCTAATGATTGTAGTGTGGGCGACTTGGATGGTGACGGTGAATATGAAATCGTTGTGAAATGGATGCCTTCGATAACCAAACTTCCTCCGCAAAAGGGACTGTCGGGAAAAACTTATTTGGATGCCTACAAGATGGATGGTACCTTCCTTTGGCGTATAGATTTGGGGTACAATATCCGTTCGGGAGCACCGACTACCAATTTCTTGGTGTTTGATTTTGACGGTGACGGATGTGCAGAACTTTGTTGCAAG
>JAFTSK010000059.1 GCA_017467385.1 Bacteroidaceae bacterium | reverse complement strand
GATTCAAAGGGAAGCTGAAGAATGTACGGGTTGTGCAAGAATAAGAATAATACATAAGGGCTGAAAGTTGTATGATACTTTCAGCCCTTTATTTTACTCCGGCATCGTCACTTTAAAGTAAGGACTTTCCACGTGTTGCGAACGAGCAATTTCTACCATTTTCTTTACAATGTCCGGATGTTCGGAAGCAATGTCGTTGTCTTCGTGTACATCTACTTTTAAGTCGTACAAATGAGGTTTGCCGGCTTTGGAAACCATCTTCCAATCGCCCATGCGAACAGCCACTTGGTTGGTTTCTTCAAACTCCCAATACAAGAAGTCGCGTGCTTGCTGACCTTCCTTGCCTAACAATGTCGGAGCAAACGACAAACCATCAAAATAATCGACTTCCTTGTCCTTGTTGGTGTATTGAGCTACATAATCTTTCACGCCAATGAGTTCGCAGAAAGTAGGCATCATGTCGTAGAAAGCCAGTTGATGATCGTTTACCACACCCGCAGGAACGGTTCCCGGCCACCAAGCAATGAATGGCACACGTACCCCACCTTCGTGAGTTTGACGCTTGGTTCCACGCAAAAGAGCATTCTCTCCGAAGAATCCCGGATCGGCTCCACCTTCTTCGTGAGGACCATTGTCGCTGGTAAAGATAACCAATGTATTCTTATCGAGTCCTTTTTCCTTGAGTTTTGCCAAAATCTCGCCTACATACGTATCCAAGCGAGTAATCATGGCTGCAAACTGGGCATGAGCATGAAGAGAAGTATTGTAACGAGACCAATCCGGAGAAATCCAGTCTTTGTCTTCTGTAAACTTTTCTTTATAATATTGCAGGATGCTGTCTCCGGGTTGCACCAATTCGGCATGAGGAAGCGTATAAGTAAACACCCCAAAGAAAGGTTGGTCGCTTGTTTGATGGTCTATCCACTTCATGGCTTCTTGATGAATCATATCAGCCGAATATTGAGTACGGTTGTAATAACCCTCTCCATGTTGCGGATGCTTGATGTTTTCCTCCAAAGTTACACGCACCACCGCTGTATCTCCCAACGACTTGCTGTATCTGTTTAGGAAGTTCGGATAATAGAGGTGTGCCTGATATTGACATACATAACCATAATATTCGTCTATTCCTCGTTTATCGGGCGTAGAGACCGAACCTTCGTATCCCCCTGCCCATTTTCCAAACATGCCGGTGGTGTAGCCATTGTCTTTCATGATTTCGGGAAGGATGATATGCTCCGGATCGTAAGGATGCTGGCCTACCCGACTGAACTCGTCATTCTCGCCATATTTGACCATCGGCACATCTCGCCAATATTCCTTGTTTCCACGCACCTCGGTGTGTCCGGTGTGCTGACCGGTCATGAAAGAGGCTCTTGATGGGGCGCTGACCGGACTTCCTGCATAGGCTTGGGTAAAACGCATCCCTTCCCTTGCCATATTGTCCAAATGGGGAGTGTGAATATACTGCTGGCCGTAGCAAGCCAAATCATTGTATCCCATATCATCGCACAAGATATAAATGATATTGGGTTTCGCAGCTTCTTGCTGACTGCCGCAAGCTGCTAATAAAGGCATCAGGATCGCACCGCCTGCCCATCCAAGACTTTTGTGTTTCATAGTAATCGTTTTTGAGACAACGCAAAGATAGTGCAAATTGAGAGCAGAAGCAAATTTATTTGCATTCTGCCGAATGCAGCCTATCTTGGCTGGAAGCAAATATAGCGATAAAAGAGGAATAATCAATCTCAAGCTGATATTTTATTCAATTCAACTAAAAATGCTATATTTGCCCAACAATAACCTTAAAAGATATACAAGATGAAGACAGAGCTGGAAAAGATGCGAAGCCAAGAACTATACTCTTTTGCCGATCCGGACGTAGCGGCCAGCATAGAGCATGCACAAAAGTTATGCGCCCGTTTGCGGACAATGACCATTTACGATGCCGATTATCGGGAAGTGATGAATGAACTGATTCCCAATATGCCGGAAAGTTCGATGATTTGTCCGCCTTTCCATTGCGATCATGGAACGGGCATCTTACTGGGCGAAAATGTATTTATTAATTACAATGCTGTGATGCTGGACGGCGGCCTTATCCGCATCGGGAACAACGTGAAGATAGGACCTAATTGCCAGTTCTATACGCCCAATCATCCCCTGAACTACCTTGAACGAAGAATGCCCCAAGAAACCGATTATCCCATTACGGTGGGCGACGATTGTTGGATAGCCGGAGGGGTGGTTATCTGTCCGGGAGTAACCATCGGGAAGCGATGCATCATTGCGGCCGGTAGTGTAGTCAACAAGGATATTCCGGATGATTCTTTGGCCGCAGGCGTTCCGGCCGTTGTAAAGAAAAAGCTGAATCAATGAAGTTCTGTTTGGAAATGGATACCCCCTCTTGAGAGGGGGAAGGGGGTGTGTTAGACTACATCCACTTGTGTGTATTCATTTGTAGATGTGTCTCACACACCCCTTAATCCCCTCTCAAGAGGGGAAATAAATCCTATCAAGAGGATTTTCCGAAAGCTCTTCAGCTTTTGAAAAAAAGCCTTTCATCTTTGAATAAATTCTCTTTGGAGAAAAGGAGAACTCTCCAAAGAGAATGGCTTCGTTCTCTTTGGAGAGTTTTTCGTTTATCTTAAGCAAGCTAATATTGCCTCATAGTCCGGCTCTTGAGTAATCTCGGAGACCAATTCCGAGTAGACCACTCTCCCATCCGGATGGATAACCACGATGGCACGTGTAAGCAAACCTTTTATCGGTCCGTCGGCGATAAGTACACCGTATTCTTCGCCAAATTGAGACTCACGACGGAAATCGGAAAGCGTAATGACATTGTCGATTCCTTCGGCCACACAGAAGCGATGTTGCGCAAACGGAAGGTCTTTCGAGATGCAAAGCACTTGCGTATCAGGAAGCTCGGCGGCCATTTTGTTGAACCGGCGTACTGTGGTGGCACATACGCCTGTATCCAAACTTGGGAAGATGTTCAATACCAAGAAGTTTCCGTTATGTTCTGAAAGGGAGAATTCACTCAAATCGTTCTTTATCAATAAGAAATCCGGAGCTTTTTCGCCTGCCTGAATGAAATGTCCGGCCAATGTTACGGGGGTTCCCTTGAAGGTTACAGTCATAATGATAGAGGGTTTGGTTATAATTCTGTTTTCCACAATCCATGCAAGTTGCAATATTCGTACACAGCTACCGGCTTGTCGGTGCAGACACATACCACCGTTTCGGGCTTGTCTTTCAAGTTCACTCGAATGCCTCCGTTTTCTGTTTCCACATAGATGAAGGCGATGTGATGTTCGGGAGTCATCGGATGAGCCACACTACCCACTTCAACCTTGATTCGGCAATCGTCCAAACGAGTCACTACGGGTACATGCTTCTCGTTGCTGGCATCGACCGTATTCGGAATCAGTTCTACCATCTTTTCGCCACAGCATACGACCGGAACTTGGCTATCTACTACTTTTTCAATCACGTTTCCACAATGGTTGCACTTATAAAACTTTGTTGCCATAATCTTTCTTTTTTAATGAGTTAGTTACTGTTTTTTATCTGTTGCAAATATAGACTCTATAACAAACTTTACCAACAGAAGGTTTCTATCGAGGCATAGTTTTACTCTATGAAACGAACGCCTTTCCCCTCTCCTACTTGTGTCAAGTGTGCGATTCCGCACGCTTTTTGTGCGGATTCGCACACTCCCCAACAAGCACAAAAACAGTTAAAACTATAACAATCAACGTTTTAAGACTTTGGCACGATTTTTGCTGTATAGCATTATATAGGAGAAAGATAAATTTATAAATTTGCACTATGATAATACATTACTTAAAAGTCGCATTACGCAATCTGTGGAACTATCGCACCCATTGTTGCATTTCAGTGATTTGCTTGGCGGTAGGAATTACGTTCTTTACGTTGGTAACCTATCTTATCAATGAAGCCGCGAAGGAAGAAGACCTTCCTCGGTCGGAACAGCGAATCCTTTTTCATGCCATGAGGGATAATTATGGCGAGTTCCTAACCTGGGAGGAGGCTTGCTTCCTACAAAGCCAGCAGATAAATGGAATAGACAGCCTGCTGACAGTTTGTTCTTACTTTAGCGCCAATGCCGAGATTACCTTGTTCGACAAGAATCAGAGGGAGTTCCCACATTTGGTCAGATGGAAGAATGTCTCACCCAACTATTTCGACAACCAGGGTTATGAGTTTATAGAAGGCAATCAGTCCTTGACGGCTCCCGACGAAATCATCGTTTCCGAAAGCTTCGCCCGCCGAGCATTGGGCAACCAATCTCCCGTTGGATTGACTATTCGGGTGGATATAGGTTTGCTGAATGATGTTGGAATCAAGGACTTCCGAATTGTAAACGTATGCAAGTTGCCCGAATCATCGAGAGACGAGAAGATAGACATTTACTTTCATCCGGAAATATCTACCGGAAAAGCCATGTATGTAGTTGGATTTCTGAATGGAAAAGCCACGTTGGAAAACGTCAACGAACAGTTGCAAAAGGTAGTCTGGCCGGGAAATCAAAACCGAATCACAAGCTGCCGGGCAGGCATGGAATTCAGCAAAGATACAGGCAGAGAACTGACTTACTTGTTTGTCAAGTTTCTTTCTTCCCTGATACTCCTTTCCGGAATCATCAACTTTCTGAAGTTCATTATCCAGATGTTCTATAACCGCCAACGGGAATTGGGCATCCGTCAATGCCTCGGCTCCAACTGGAAAGGCATATTCGGTTTGCTCTTCAGCGAAGTGTTCTGGGTTATTTCGGCGGCTTTCTTCTTTTCGTGCTGTCTGTCGGAAATAAGCATTGCACTCATCAATCAAATCATGCCTACCGAAGATATGGTGGTCTTTTTCTCGATGGGTAAAGTGCTTCCCCTTCAATGCTTTGTCTACTTGGGCTTGTTGGTTTTCTGTATGATTATTGTTCTTTTCCCTGTCTATAAACTACGGAAAACCACCATCATCCAACCCATCATGCAACGAAACAACAAGCATATCTTCCGCTATTCCATGATTGGGCTGCAGTTGGGCATATCCATCTTCTTTGTCGGTGGTGTATGGGCTATCAGTCTTTTCTTCAACAACTTTATTGGAGAATCATACAAACCGCTTACCGAAGAGGAAGAACAGCACATTCTTGCCATCCCTTCTACCACCGAACGACTTCGGAAAAATTGGGATGTGATTCTCCAAAGGATACAAACCCTGCCGGGATACGAAGGACATACGCATTTGACTTCTATAAACTCATTCAGCCATCGCGCCTCTCTGCTCTATCAGAAGAATGAAAAGGAACAGTTTTCCGTACTGATGCAACAAGGAGATCCGAATTCCTTCGATTTCTTCCACATCCCCATGACCGGAAAGAGAACCATTGACGAAGGAAGCAACCGAGTGTATGTCAGCGAACGGCTCATGCAACGCCTACAAGCCGATGGCAATACGGGAACCATTCGATTAAGCATGAACGACTATCAGATAGCCGGTGTGTATAAGGAATTATACAAACAGAAAATCCAGACGGATAAAGACGATTATTTCGGCTCTGTCTTCTTTCCGCATGAAGGAAAGGGACATTGCTTCCTGAAATTTGCTCCCGGTACAGACATGAAGATTGCCCGCAAGAGTGTAGAAGCCATCTGCCGCGCCCATGTACCTGAGACCTTACCGCTGACAATCATTCCCTTGAATGAGATGGAAGATGAACAAGTTGCAACAATCATGTTAGTCGTCAACTGTGGAATTCTGTTAGGAATAGTAAGCCTTATCCTCGTGGTACTGAGTGTCTATTCCGCCATTTCGATTGACACAGTAGGCCGTCAGAAGGAAATCGCCATCCGCAAGATAAACGGTGCCACCAGCAAAGACATCGCCCGTTTGTTTGCCAAACCTTATGTAGTGGTCTATCTCCTCTCGTTCGTATGCGTCTTCCCTCTGTTGCGCTTGTTCCTCAT
>JAFTSK010000058.1 GCA_017467385.1 Bacteroidaceae bacterium | reverse complement strand
TTATTTCATCACAAACTTCACAGCCGCCCAATTATTCTTTTCCCGATGATGAATAAATTCCATCCCTAAGCTTTCAGCCTTTTCTTGAATGGCAGGGATGTCTTGTACATAGAATCCACTCATGAACAATTCCGAGCCGGCGTGCATACAAGCGGCATATTGTGCCATATCAGCCAACAAAATGTTGCGGTTGATGTTGGCGATGATCACATCAAACGGCTTTCTTCCTTTCAACAGGTTGGCATCTCCCAATTCTACTGTGATGTTATGAATGTTATTCAGCTCAATGTTGTCGCGTGAATTGTTTACACACCAGTCGTCAATGTCGATGGCTGTAACCGGATTGGCACCTCGCATAGAAGCCAAGATAGCCAAGATGGACGTACCGCATCCCATGTCAAGCACAGACTTTCCTTGCAAATCGGCATCCAACAGTTCGCTGATAATGGAGCTGGTTGTTTCATGATGGCCGGTACCAAATGCCATTTGCGGATTAATCAAAATCTCGTATTCCGTCTTTGGAGTATCCTTGTGAAAAGTGCTATGGATACAACAGCGATCGCCAATGACAATGGGTTGGAAGAAATTCTTTTCCCATTCTTCGTTCCAGTCCTTGTCTTCTGCTTCCTGAATTTCGTAAGTAATCTGTGTGTCCGGTAGAGGGAAGTTGGCCACCATCTCCTTCAATGCTTCTTCATCGAACAAAGCCTGCTGAACGTATGCCTGTACACCCTTTTCCCATTCTACAAAACTCTCAAACCCGATTTCGCCTGCCAAAGCCGAAACCACATCGTTGACGGTCTCGTTGCAGGGAAGGGTAGTAAATGTTACTTCAAAATATTTCATATCAATGATTTTTGCTTGTTACGGAGACAAAAGTACATGAAAAATTGCAATATTCAGAGTCGAAAATGACGAATTTAGGGAAATCCCTACCAAAGAATAGGGATTTTCTCTCTTGGGAGTGTTTTTCCTTTTCTAATTTTGTATCAGAAAAATTAGATATAAACATTTAAAAGAATAAACGTATGAAAAAGATTGCATTATTTTCGCTGCTGATGGCTTGTCTGCCATTCATGACAATGGCGCAAAATGACGACCTCTATTTCATCCCTAAGAAGAAGGTAGAAAAGAAAGAAAAGGTTACAACCTCGACCACTTTCCCTGTAAAGGCGGTCGAAGCACAACCTCTCCAGCCTTCTATTGTTACAACCGAGCCTGTTTCGCCGGCGGTGGTCGTAAAGGATGTGAATGGAACAATGCGTGATGTAGATGAATACAATCGTCGTTACACTTCACGCGACAATACATTTTCTTATGAAAATGACACCTTGTACATTGAGGAAAAGCCTTACTATGAACGAGGAGAATGGGTAAACGGATTTGAAGGTTCTCCAAGTGATTATGATTATGCGATGCGTATTATCCGTTTCCGTAATCCAAGATACGCCGTATCGGTCAGCAGTCCTTTTTATTGGGATGTGATGTCGTTGGGCTATTCTTGGGATTGGAACGTGTTCGATGATGGTTATTACGTGTATGCTTTCCCTACCTACACCAATCGTTTGTGGTGGGATTGGCGTTATAACTACTCTTGGCACTCGCCCTGGTATTATGGAAATTGGTACGGTTGGGGCTTCCACTATGGCGGTTATTGGAGCGGCCATTGGGGACATCCTCATCATTTCCATCATCATCATCACCACGCCCCGTTGCATGGCGGTGTAGGTGGCTACTGGGGAAAGAATCATGGCTGGTATGGTTCGTCTGCTCATAACCCGGGCATTCATTCCGGTAGATATGCATCTACTAACTATCGCAAAGAACCTGTAAACAACACACGCGGACAAGTACATCAAACGACTCGTAACAGCCGGGATAGATATGTAGGAACCAGTCGGAATAGTCGCACTCAGAATGGAAATACGGTTCGCAGTGAACGTAATTCGGTTCGCAAAGCCACATCCGGTCGTGTCGTAAGAGCCAAAGACGCTTCTTCTTCGGTTCGTCCACAACGTTCGGCTACAAGAAGAAACAATGGCGAAAGTGTAAACACAAGAACATCCAATGTACGTTCTTCTGATGCACGTTCTTCTAATGTACGTTCAAACGCACAATATACTCGTCAGAGTCAGGGTAGAAGCTCTTCGTATAATCGCGCAAGCAGCACCCGTAGCACCGTAACGAATGCTCGTTCATCGAATAATAGCTCACGTGGAAGCTCTTACCAAAGCCGTTCTTCATCCGGAAGTTCTCGAAGCAATGCTTCTTACAACAGCGGTTCATCCCGTTCCTCTTCTTCCCGTTCATCGGCTACAAGCGGAGGAGGACGTTCTTCGGGTGGCGGTAGCTCACGTAGTTCCGGTGGTAGAAGATAAGTAAATGAAACAAGTGTGATACAAACAAAAACTGAAAATATGATAAAGAAGAAGATGTTAGTAGTTGCCGGCTTGATGATGTCGATGGTTGCAACTGCACAGAATGCATACGATGCTCAAATTGCATTGGGAAGCGAATTGAATGGAACCGCCCGTTTTATCGGGATGGGTGGAGCAATGGGTGCTTTAGGCGGGGATATTTCCGTCATGGGAACCAATCCGGCCGGTATAGGTATCTATCGAAGAAATGATTTCTCCATTTCTTTTGGAGCCAATAACACAGCAACGGAAAGTGCTTTTAAGGGCAGTTCTATGAAAGAAGACAGAACAAAGGCTTCTTTCGACCAAGTGGGCTTCGTTTATAGCTACAAGGTAGGCAATGAAACGAGCTTGCGCTATGTGAATTTTGGTTTTAACTACCACAAGAGCAAGAACTTCAACCGACTTTTCTCAATGGGAGGGATGTTGAATGGACTTTCACAAAGTTGGCAGTTAGCCCAAGAAATGGACAATGCAGGCATGAACGAAACGGTTTACGATGAAATCTGGAATGCTGCCGAATATAATATTAATCCCTATCAAAAGTATTGGAACCAATATCCTGTGTTGGGTATTATGGGAACCGATATGGGTGTAGTCGATTTCTATGATGGAGCTTTGGGATGGCCTGGATATAGCAACCGTTTCTATAGTGAAGAAAAGGGAGGAATCAGCCAATACGATTTCAATGTGGCTTTCAACATTGAAGACCGAGTGTACGTAGGTGCCACATTGGGCGTTTATGATTTGAAGTATGACCGTTATTCATCGTATAGTGAAGAATTGGACAATGACAACGGCAAAGAAAACGGAAACTACTCGTTGGAAAACTACTACCGTTTGGAAGGTACAGGAGTAGATTTGAAGTTGGGTGTGATTGTTCGCCCGTTTGAAGAATCTCCTTTCCGCGTAGGTTTGGCCATTCATACACCGACTTGGTATGATTTATCGGAAAGTTATAATGCAACCATGTCTTCGGACATTTATGCTTACGATGATGCATATACTACTACATTAAGCGATAATTTGGATCCAACTTATACGATTTACGATTATCGTATGCAAACTCCCTGGAAGTTCAACATAAATGCCGGAACCACCTTTGCCGGATTGGTGGCATTGGGAGCCGAATATGAGTATCAAGATTATTCTTCGGCCAAGTTGGAAGACGTAGAGGGTTATGAATTGGGTGGACAATCCAGCGTAGAAGCCAATTTGAAGGGAGTCCATACCTTCCGAGTAGGTATGGAAGCTCGTTTGGCTCCTCAAGTGAGCTTGCGTGCCGGATACAATTATTCTTCTGCAATGTTCAATAAGGATGCCTACAATGCGTTGGAAGTTTATCGCACCAATACAGACTTTAACAACATCCAGGAACGTAATACATTGACTTGTGGTTTGGGTTATCGTGGAAATGTGATTTATGCAGACTTGGCTTACAAGTACGACATGTACAAGTCAGAGTTCTATGCGTTCGATGATCTTGACCTTCCCAAAACAAACGTAGACAATACCCGTCATCAGTTGGTGTTTACATTGGGAGCACAGTTCTAAAAGAACCCATTAAAATTCTCTTTGGAGAACGAACAAAAACTCTTTGGTGCGTTGCCTCGCGCGTCAAAGAGTTTTTTTATTTTCTCAAAAGGTATTTTTATTTCTTCAAAGCCTTATTTTATTTTCTCAAGGAGTTTTTGATTTCCTCTTCCAGAAGTTGAATCCGGCATAAATACGCAAGGTTCCAAAAGAGTTTGTAACGGAAAGATAAGGCTTCCGATAGTCGTAGGTGTGCATGACTAACGATATTCCAGCAAAGTATTTACTGTTGTTGTAAACGATGGCCGCACGAGTAATCAAGTCAAAGTTAATGTCTTTAATCCAATGTTCGCCCTTGAAGTCGTTGTCGTCAATCTTGGATTTCTTGTATCCAATGCCGGGAAGAAGCGATAAGTTGGACACCCAGTTTTTGGCAAACACCCAGTTGTATCCATACCCGAATCCCAAACTATAGTCGGAATACTTGATTCTATGAAACTGAAGGTTCGGGCTCAACTGTTCTTGCATGGCTTCCGGGAGCTTCTCATGATTGAAAGAAATCTTGTGTTGAGAATAAGAAAAACCGGCCATGAAAGAACCCGCACTTTTTCGTTGGTTGGTCGACTGGCTATAAGCCGCAGGGTAAGAAAACTTCTTATGATTGAAAATCCAGTAGGCGTTCAATCCTCGGATGCTGCTTTCCAACCCGTCGAAGTGGAAGTTTCTAAGCGGTTCGTTGAGTTGGAAACCTTCGTGCGAACGCAGCTTGAAATCACTTCCCGTCTTTCGATAATAGAGGTCGACACCAAACTTGGAACTGTAAATGTTCAAAGACATTTCTTTCTTCTTGGGCTTGTTTTTGTTGTCTCCAAACAAATCTTCTATGTCGAAAGTATAGCCCAGAAAAATCCATCTCCAACCAAAATAAATACCTAATTTGGTGCCTAAGTTGGGAGAGAAGCCCAACTGTTGCGTTTGATTACTTCCTCTGCTTCCCAACCGATAATGTTCATACCAGATGCTGTGTTCCAACATAAACGCCAAGTTGTAGCGGTTGGGAGAGATGAAAGTCGTATCAATGGCATTAAACTCTTTCCCTATCTTCTTGATTTTCTTGCCGGTATAAAGTACACCTGTAGCAATCCCATCGGTAAGAGTTGTAACGCCATCGGTCAATGCCGAAAACATCGTTTTATGCCTTTGGACGATTGTATCCCGTTTTGCTTCTTGCGCCATTAGATAGGCAGAGCAGAGAAGCAAAAGCAGTAAAAGACTCAATCGTTGAAGGCGAAACATAGTATATTACAGTTTATTCAGGATACGGTCCATCACCCAGTTCGTAGTGGTGGCACTTAGCCCATCACATGTACAAATACTTTTGCCCTGTAAATGTTCGACTACGGCCTGGATTAAAGGAAGTTGCACGTAAGGCGGGTTCTGTGGGAGAATAGATTCCGTTCCTCTCTCTGTATGAAGCGTAATCGGATCGTAAGTAAACACCGAGAAACTGACCATTCCTTTGTCGCCTATGATTTCGATGCGGTCTTCTTTCGCCGATTCGTGCGAAACAAAACACCAGGAACCTGAACCCGGTAATCCGGATTCAAACTTGAAACAAGCACTTACTGTGTCTTCGGCTTCGTACAATCCCCCTCGATTACTCTTGTATCCTTCCGCTTCGAGAATACATCCGAACATTTCTTGCAACAAGTCTAATTGATGCGGTGCAAGGTCGTAAAAGTATCCACCTCCGGCAATATCTGCCTGAACACGCCAGGGTAGATTCTTGTTGTTGTAGTCCAAATCGCGTGGAGGGGCGGCAAATCGAATCTGTACGTTGATGACGTGGCCTATCTCTCCTAATCCAACAATGTCTTTTACCTTCTGAAAATAAGGAAGATAGCGTCGATAGTAAGCTACGAAACAAGGGATGCCGGTTTCTTTGGATATGCGGTTGATGCGGGCGCAGTCCTCGTAAGTAGCCGCCATTGGCTTCTCAATGTACACAGGCTTTCCTGCTTTCATGGCCATGATGGCGAAAGTCGCGTGCGAAGAGGGAGGGGTAGCAATATAAATGGCATTGACATCCTCGTCGCCAATCAATAATTGTGCATCGTTATACCAGCGAGGTATGTTGTTTCTGCGTGCATACGAAGCGGCTTTTTCTGCGTCGCGGCTCATGACGGCCACCACCTCAGAATTGTGAATCATGCTGAATGCCGGTCCACTCTTTTTCTCGGTTACTTCTCCACAACCGATGAATCCCCATTTTACTTTGTCTAACTTGATCATAAAAATCAATGATGGTTATACTTCTTTTCCAACTGCTTGAATGTAGGAGTCTGTTTGAACTCATCTATCCAGGTATTCAGACTATCCAAAAGCATTTGATTGTCTTTATGAATCCCCCAAGAATAAAATTGTGTAAAGCTAATAGCGGTTTCAATATCTATTTGGGGAAAATCTTTCAATGCCGCCTGAGCAACACTTTCATCACAAACGGCATAGTCAATGTCTTTGTTGGCTACCATTGCAATCAGTTGTTCAGGTCCGTACTTTTCTATTTCCTTCACGTAAATCGTATCGCCAATTTCATTGCTGAGATTATGGATGCGAAGCATGAAAGGCGAGTCCTTTACCACGTATAAGGTTTTATGAGCCAGTTCCAACAAACTGTGTATGTAGCAACTGTCCTCGTCGTTTGGGGTTTCTTTTCTTTGAACCAATACTTGTTTGCTTAACAATATCGGATGAGTGAACAGCAAAGAATCCTTTCGGTTGCTTGTACGAAGCACATTATTTGCCAAGATGTCGTATGCTCCGTTTTGGATGCCTTCAAATCGTTTTTCCAAACTCATTTCCGGAGTGATTTCTACTTTCAGCCCTTTGGCTTTGGCGAATGCTTGAAGTAATTCGTAATGGAATCCGCTGACTGTATCATCCTGGGCATGATAGCTAAGCGAATTATATTCCGTAACTGCCCTCAATACCCCTGATTGTATAATCGAATGATAGTCTCTGATGGAAGGTTGGGGAGTTTCTTGTGGTCGTAGGAAACAATACGAAATGATCACAGCGATACATCCCATAACTCCATATCTCAGAATCTTATCCATCTTCATATCTTTCGTCTTTTAGTCAAAGAAATTCCATGAAAGTCCGGCTTTCAACATCTTAGGATTGGCCGGATAATGCGGAGCCAAGAAATAACGGGAATTTCCAGAACTCTGGTTGATATTGTACATCATGATGTAGAAACGGGTACGTTTCAGATGTAAGTTTGCATAAACATTGACAATCGGACAGCCTCCAATGGAAATCTTGTTGTTCGGGTTCTGGAGGTAGAATTGTCCGATAACCGGAGAATAGTCGGGCGCATCGTACTTGGTAAAATAACGCACATCGGCTCCCAATTCCACTTGAAGCACCTTCTTGGCAAGTCCTGCCTTGATATAAAGATTACCGTATGCTGACAAGCTTGGCAAAGGCAGAATGTCTCGTTCGCTTGATTTCTGATAAACGACTTCGCCGTCTAAATGGAAGATACCCAATTTGAATTTCTGTTGCAACATCGCGGTAAATACTTGGATGTTTCCACTATGTTGCTTTACGGTTGCATTGTTCTTATATGAAGTGACTTGTTGGTCATTATTCAAAACAGGAACACTGGTGTTAGCCAAGTAAGTATAGTTCTTGATGTTCTCTACACCGGCACGAAGGGTAGTTCCCAATCGGTCGAAATGAAGTTTCCCTTCTACTCTTGTACGCATTTCCTTTGACAAGTCATCGTTGTCCCACCAATAATGCTTGGAGTGGAAGTGTCTGTAAAAGAAGGTAGGGTTAAGGTTCTTGACGAATGCATTCGCTTCCAAACGAACGCTATCGCCTAAAAGTTTGAAATTCAAGTCGCCATTACCTTCTACTCTGAAATTACCGGCATCCTCTCCGGCAACGGCTACTTCTCCCAACACCTTGTAATGCAAGGTCTTTCCTTGTTCTTTTAAAAGTTCGCCGCCCAAATACACAATATTTTCTTTGTAGTGTTTCATGACGATTTTTTCGGAATCAGTAGTATCCCGTAGTGCGAAATCCCGATATTCGTGTGTAAGAAAGGCGGTTAATCCAGCTTTAGCCCATTTATTGAAGCCTTCGCGTAAAGATATACCGAAAGTATTTCTAAATGAAGTTCGTTTGGATACATCCGTAGAATCACTACCAAAGTAGTTATGTTCAAACAACTCTAAATTTTGCTTGTGGTCTTGAGAGATGTAATTACGTTTGTTCATATCCAGTTCTAAGGTATGAATAAAACTGGTAACAGGAACGAAATCCTGGATTGTTCTGACAGAATCTTTACTTACGCTATCTGTCCTTTCCTTGTAAAAGCCTAAGTTATAGCGATGTGTAAGGAAAGTATGATAGCTTCGGTTGTGATTCCATATTCTGTTTAAAGTAGTAGGAATGTCGGTTGAATTGTATTGTTTCTTTCCTTCAGCCATATCCAAAGGATCGGTAATGTAACGGTCATCCGTTATCCCACCATTTTCTCTCATCTTTAAGTTGTCGTAACTAAAGATAAAGTGCATGTCATACTTGTCTCCCCGATAGCTGGCAAACAAACCGGTGTTGAATAGGGCGGTAGATTGGTTGTTGTACATACCACGTCCATATACATAGTCTACAAAGAAACCAAATCCTAACTTGGCATTGGCATTGACAGCAAAGTATGATTTGAATCTTTCTTCGCTGTTTCGGTTACTGAAACTCTTATGGTAAGTAAGGTTGGTAAACGGAGACAACGTATTGGTGAATGTAACCTCATCCGGAGTCAACACAGAAAAGTCGTAGGGATCAGTAAAGAAGAATTGGCTTTCTTCTTTTCTGTCAAAGAAAATACGCGACAAACGAGGAGAGCCTAAGTTCCCCAAGTAATTATATTGTCCGGTAGGACCTCCGGTGTCATTGGAGTTTTGAAAGCCTGATTGTAGTGTATCTACAGGTACAGGAACAATATTCCCTAAACGTTTGGTTACTTTCCATGCATACATTCCGATGGGTATGGTACTTGCATCGGTTACAGCAGTAGTATCTATGGGATTACCGTTACGGTCGCGATTACCTAAGCTTCTTCCACTTGCAGAAGAGCCGAATTGGTTGTTTAGCATGTTTTGTGCATTGACTGAAAGGGTACAGCACAAGAACAGTATAAGGATAGATAAGTGTTTACGTTTCATAATGTCGCAAAGATACAATATAAAACGAAAAGGAGAAACTTTCGGTTAAAGAAAGCTTCCCCTTTTTATAAATCCTTTAAAGATTATTATACTTCAACGGGCTTGATAATCTCCATACCGATGCGGAGAGCCTGTTCATTCATAGGAATTAATTTGTGGTGGCGTTCCGGCAATGTCTTGCGTAAGGCCTTCAAAACACTTTCGATTTCTACGATTGGGCGGAGCTTAAGCAATCCTCCCAAGATAAACATGTTGAATGTTTTCGCCATTCCCCGTTCGGTCGCTTCATCCATTGCATCAATGCGATATACCTGAATGTCTGTACGGGTAGGAGGCTCCATAATTCCGTATCCGTCGTAAATCAAAATACCGCCCGGCTTTACTTTATTCTCAAACTTCTCCAAAGAAGGTTGATTCAAGATAATGGCCGTATCGTATTGGCTTAGGATGGGCGAGGAGATACGTTCATCACTTACAATGACAGTAACGTTGGCTGTTCCACCACGTTGTTCAGGGCCGTATGCAGGCATCCATGTTACTTCTTTGTCTTCCATGAGTCCGGAGTAAGCCAAAATCTTGCCCATAGACAATACACCCTGGCCTCCAAATCCTGCTATAATAATTTCCTGTTTCATAGGTCTTTATCTTTTATTCTTTATCCTTAAGGTCGCCTAATTGATAGAATGGGAACATGTTTTCTTCCATCCATTTGTTGGCTGCGACTGGTGTCATCTTCCAGCCGGAGTTACAAGTGGATACAATTTCTACCAAGTTGGAACCTTTACCGTTCATTGAATTCTCGAATGCTTTGCGAATGGCTTTCTTTGCTTTGCGAATGGCAGGCACGCTGTGTACGGACTGGCGAGTAACGTATGTTGTACCTTCCAATGTGGCAGCAATTTCTGTCATTTTCAAAGGATAACCATGAATGGCTGCATCACGTCCGTATGGACAAGTTGCAGTTTTCATACCCAAAAGGGTGGTAGGAGCCATTTGGCCACCAGTCATACCATAAATGGCATTGTTGATAAAGATAATGGTAATGTTTTCTCCACGATTCAAGGCATGAATGGTTTCTGCTGTACCAATGCAAGCTAAGTCGCCATCTCCTTGATAAGTAAACACCAAACGCTTAGGCCATAAACGTTTGATTGCTGTAGCTACGGATGGAGCACGTCCATGAGCTGCTTCTTCCCAGTCGATGTCTAAGTAATTGTAAGCAAATACGGCACAACCTACCGGTGAGACACCTATGGTTTGGTTCTCCATGCCCATTTCTTCAATGACTTCTGCAATTAGTTTATGTACAACTCCATGACTACATCCCGGGCAATAGTGCATCGGGTTATCATTCATCAACGTCGGTTTCTTGTAAACCAAGTTTTCAGGTTTGATTATTTCTTCTCTTGTCATAATATTTCCTCCTGTTAAAACATGAAGCGTAAAAAGAACTCACATAGTTTGACAAAGATTGCAGCTGCACACACATAAATGAAAGTGGTAAAATCTTCCACTACAAAATAGGTAATGACAGATACTATTGCCAAAACAATAAACACAATGTTCAATATGCTTCTGATAGTGTCGGTATTCATACACTTATTCCTTTATCAGTTTGGTCTTTAAGGCATTAACCACTTCATCCGGATCGGGAACTATACCTCCTAAACGTCCGAAGTGTTCTACCGGCACTTTACATTCTACTGCTAAACGTACATCTTCAACCATTTGTCCGGCATTCAGCTCTACTGTCAGGATTCCCTTGACTTGGGCCGCACGTGCGGCAATGGCTTTGGATGGGAACGGCCATAAAGTAATTGGACGGAGCAAGCCTACTTTTATACCCTCTGCACGAGCCAATTCCATTGTCTTTTGTGCAATACGCGCACAAGAACCAAAGGCAACGATAAGGTATTCGGCATCCTCACAATTGATTTCTTCATAGCGTACTTCATTCGCTTCTATTTCAGCATATTTGGCTTGGAGATGAATGTTCCTTTTTTCCATTTCGGCCGGATCAAGTTCCAAAGAGGTAATGATGTTTGGCTTGCGACCAGCAGATTTGCCATTAGCTGCCCAGGGGCAACGGGCTATCACTTCTTCATCACTCAAACGAGTACGTTGCTCGGGTAAAACAACTTTTTCCATCATCTGACCAATCACACCATCGGCAAGGAGAATAGCCGGATTACGATATTTGAATGCTAATTCAAATGCCAAACCAACAAAGTCTGCCATTTCTTGAACAGATGCAGGTGCTAATGCAATCAGACGATAGTCACCATGTCCTCCTCCTTTTACTGTTTGGAAATAATCTGCTTGACTGGGTTGGATAGTTCCTAAACCTGGTCCGCCACGCATAACATTCACAACCAAACATGGAAGTTCGGCTCCAGCTAAATAGGAAATACCTTCCTGCTTTAAGCTGACACCCGGACTGGAAGAGGAGGTCATCACCATTTTTCCGGTGGCAGCACCTCCATAAACCATGTTAATTGCTGATACTTCACTTTCGGCCTGAACAACAACCATACCAGTTGTCTCCCATGGCTTTTGTTCGGCAAGAGTTTCTAAAACTTCGGATTGAGGGGTGATAGGATAGCCAAAATAACCGTCTACTCCATAGCGAATGACGGCATGAGCAATGGCTTCGTTACCCTTCATTAAAACTACTTCTTCTGCCATATCTTCTTACTTTATTGTTGCTTTACTTTATATACAGATATACATCCATCCGGACAAACGGTGGCACATGAGGCGCATCCGATACAAGTATCTTCCAATACTTCCTGGGCAAACGTATATCCTTTCTTATTCACTTCTTTGGCTGTTAATGCCAAAACATTTAATGGGCAAGCTACTACGCATAGATTACAGCCTTTGCAGCGTTCTTTATTAACAACAACTGCACCTTTTATCTTTGCCATAATTATAAGTGTTATTGATTATACATATCTTTATTATAAAACTCCAAAATATCCATCAGCATCTTTTGAGCATTAACTGCCGGGCTTTGGGGATTTCTTTCTATCGCTTCTAAGTAATTATTCAGAGCCATTTGCCAATTACCTTGCTTCCGATAGGCATTGCCTAATAAGTAGAAAGCTTCATCAGTACATTGAGGGTTACTCTGAATATAAAGGTTCAACTGCTTGATAGCCGTTTCTATTTCTCCTTTCTTAATCTGTTCTTTTAAATTAATGAAATTTATTTCCATTGTGGTTATTTATTCCATAATTTCGCCCACATACATATTGTAGGATTTGTCTTCCACACAGTTTGGACTCATATTTTTAGCTTCCTTGCCTGACATTGTTTGTTGCATCAGCTTCTTACATTTGATGACAACACAAGGTTCACTACTGTTTGCTAAGAAGAATGAGATGGTATATTCTTGTGCCTGAGACATTAACATGTTACCCATTTTCTTTTGGGTGTCAATCAAGCAGAAGGTTGCTTTCTTATTGAAAAATTCTCCAAATCCTCCCCAAGCTTCTTTGTTTATGTCAAATTGTTCGTCATTACCTGCTGTAATAGTCATGCGAACAGCTTTTTGAATCAAATCGTCTTTACTCATTTGTGCTGGAGTTGCAGGCTTTTCTACCGGTTGGGTAGGGGTAACTACAGTAGGACTAACTTCGGAAACTATGGGTTGTACCGGTTGATTGGTAACTATTTGTGGAGTTACATATCCTTGCTTGTTGAGTAATGTAATAACTTGGTTATTTATCACTTTTTTGGCTTCGGCAAAAAGCTCGTCTTTATAGTCAATGGTCTTTTTTCTGAACTTTCCAGATACTAAAGCTAACTTTGTCTTGGACTTATTTAATCCATATTTGTCTGTAATCCATTCTTCCGCTTGATATTTTTGTCCTCCATTACGGTTTTCATCGTACAAATAATGGATGCGTGTCATGGTTAGTTCGCAATTATCCTGGGTACATTCTATAATAAAATGATAATAGATTCTGGCTCTATCCAAAGACAAGGCAGTTGATGCAAATACGATATATTCCTCACCGCCAATGGCAATGCTTCCTGTTTCCGGTTGGGTATATAAAACTCTGGCATTCATGTCGTCCGTAGGTTGGAAACGTTGGTTAGCCCATTCCAATACAGAATCGTAGATTTGCTGTTGAGTCAATCCTTTGGCTTCTATCTTGGTGGAAAAAGTTACTTTTCCATCTATAACAGGAACTCCCCCCTCTAAATATTTTTTATCAACTTGTGCTTGCATTACTACTGGCAAACACAACAAAAACAGTAAAATGTATTTTTTCATAATAAAAAAGATTGTAATATTATCTACAAAGATAAAAATAAAAAGAAAGAGAAGCTATAAAGCTTCTCTTTTTTTGCTTTTGAATTGTGAATAAATATTATTTCACAGGAATTTTGTCAATTCGTTTCTGATGACGGCCGCCTTCAAAGTCGGTTGAGAAGAATTCTTCCATGATTTGGGAAGCTGTATCAGTATCTATATAACGTCCTGGCATAACCAATACATTGGCATCATTGTGCAAACGAGTCATGTGTGCAATTTCTGGAATCCAACATAAAGCTGCACGAATTCCTTGATGCTTATTGAGTGTCATACTGATGCCTTCGCCACTTCCGCAGATAGCAATTCCAGGATAACATTCTCCGGCTTCTACCGCTACTGCTAATTGGTGCGCAAAATCCGGATAATCACAGCTGTCTGTACTATATGTTCCGAAATCTTTGTAATCCCAACCTTTTGCTTCGAGCCAAGTCTTTACATATTCTTTCAGTTCGTAGCCTGCATGGTCGCTGGCCAATCCTATTGTTTTCATTAGAGCATTGCTTTTACTTGGTTATATACATTTTCAGCATTGAAGCCCAACTTTTCGTCCAAAACCTTGAACGGAGCCGAGTAGCCGAATGATTCCATTCCCCAAACTTTACCGTTGTGGCCTACCAATGTGTAGAGGTTGGCCGGGATACCAGCTGTCAATCCGAAAATCTTCGCACCGGTTGGCAAAACGCTTTCCTGATATTCCTTGCTTTGAGTGCGGAACAAACCTTCTGATGGAGCAGAAACAATGCGCGTTTTGATGCCATCCTTAGCTAACAATTCTGCACCTGCTACCAATGTAGATACTTCAGAGCCAGATGCTACAAGGATTACATCAGGATTTTCGTCTTCTTTCACGATGTATGCACCCTTAGCTGCCAATGAATAATTTGTGCCTTCCGGCAAGTTTGTAATATTCTGGCGAGAGCAAATCAAACCGGTAGGAGAGTCGGTGTTTTCCATAGCCAACTTCCATGCAACGGTTGTTTCTTCTACGTCAGCCGGACGAAGAACGAGCATAGAGTTCTTACCCGCATGGTTCTTCATCTTTTCCAACAAGCGGATTTGAGCTTCTTGTTCAACCGGTTGGTGAGTAGGACCGTCTTCGCCTACGCGGAAAGCATCGTGCGACCAAATGAATTTCACCGGAAGACGCATCAAAGCAGCCATACGGATAGCCGGCTTCATGTAGTCTGAGAATACGAAGAATGTACCACAGCCTGCAATCACACCGCCATGAAGTGTCAAACCAATACAGATACAAGCCATTGTCAGTTCGGCTACACCTGCCTGGAAGAAGCCGCCGCTGAAATCGCCCGGAACAATACAATGTGTCTTCTTCAAGAAACCGTCGGTCTTGTCTGAATTACACAAGTCTGCTGAAGAAATGATCATGTTAGGCACTTTCTCTGCCAATACGCTGAGAACAGTTGCTGAAGCATTACGAGTTGGATCATTGGCTTTCTGTTGGATGCTTGCCCAATCAATTTCAGGCACAACATTGTTGAACCAATCCTTCTGCTGTACAGCCTTTTCCGGATTAGCGGCCGCCCATGCAGCTTCTTCCGCATGACGTTCTGCTACGATAACCTTCAATTCTTCTGCACGCTTGGCGTACATTTCCTTTACATCATCAAAGATGACGAACGGATTTTCCGGATTACCTCCCAAGTTGAGAATTGTGTTCTTGCAAGCATCTGCACCCAAAGGTGCACCATGAGTCTTAGTGGTGTTTTCATAAGAAGAACCATCTGCTTGGCGAGCGCCTTTACCCATGATACACTTACCGATAATCAATGTCGGACGCTTGTCTTCTTTCTTGGCGGCATCAAGTGCTTCACGAATCTGCTGGCAGTCGTTTCCGTTGATTTCCGATACATTCCATCCCCAAGCACGATATTTCATGGCAGTATCTTCTGTCATGACTTCTTTTACTTCGGTAGAAAGCTGGATGTCGTTGGCATCGTAGAACATGATGACGTTATCCAATCCTAAATGTCCGGCGATACGGCCTGCACCCTGAGATACTTCTTCTTGAATACCACCGTCAGATATATAGATGTAGATTGTTTCTTTATTAAAGGTAGGGTTGCCGGTACGTGCGGCTAAGAACTTGGCGGCAATAGCGGCACCGATGCCGTATGTGTGTCCTTGTCCGAGAGGACCGGATGAGTTTTCCACTCCACGCATGACATTCAATTCCGGATGTCCGGGAGTAGGAGAGCCCCATTGACGGAACTGTTGCAGTTCTTCAAGGGTGAAATGACCGGTCATAGTCAATACACCGTACAGCATGGGCGACATGTGTCCCGGGTCCAGGAACAAACGGTCGCGTCCTTCCCATTTCGGGTTTGCTGGATCATACTGCAAATACTCACTATACAATACGTTGATGAAGTCAGCTCCACCCATTGCACCGCCCGGGTGTCCGGATTTCGCCTTTTCTACCATCGCAGCAGTTAAGATACGGATGTTATCTGCTGCATGATTCATTACTTTTATATCGTTCATAACAGATTAGGTGTTGAATTTTACTGCAAAGATAACTAAATCTTTAATATATATAAAAAAATACCGCCTAATTAGTAGGCGGTATTCCTGATAAATGATGTTTTTTTCAATTCTTAGAGCAATTTACGTGAACCGTCGCCGATTACTACATCGTAAACCTTCGGACTACGGCCGAATTTTTCTTTGAATCTTTCCTTAGCGGTTGTGATGAATGTTTCGTACAATTCGTTCTTTACAAGGTTGATTGTACAACCACCGAATCCACCACCCATTACGCGTGAACCTGTTACGCCGCAGTCGAATGCGATGTCGTTCAAGAAGTCAAGTTCTTCACAGCTTACTTCATACTTCTTGCTCATGCCATGATGAGTTTCAAACATCTTTTGACCTACTGTTTCGTAATCGCCTTTTTCCAAAGCATCGCAAACGTCGAGTACGCGTTGGATTTCTTCGATTACATATTCAGCACGCATGTAGTCTTCTTCAGAAACTTCAGCCTTCACTTCAGCCAACATTTCCAATGTACAGTCGCGCAAGAATTCTACACCTTCGTGCTTCTTAGCGATAGCAGCCACTACGTTTTCGCAGCTTTGACGGCGCTTGTTGTATGCTGATGAAGCCAATTCATGCTTAACAACAGAGTCTACCAACACCAAACGATAGCCTTCCGGCTTGAATGGGAAGTATTGATATTCCAAAGAACGGCAATCCAAACGAATCAAGCTACCTTCTTTACCGAATACAGAAGCAAATTGGTCCATGATACCGCACTTCACACCGCAATAGTTGTGTTCTGTAGCTTGACCAACCTTAGCCAATTCAAACTTGTCAATCTTGTTGTCGCCGAACAAGTCGTTCAATGCGTATGCGTATGTGCTTTCCAAAGCAGCTGATGAAGACATGCCTGCACCGAGAGGCACATCACCAGCAAATGCAGTGTTGAAACCCTTTACATCAACGCCACGCTTGATCATTTCGCGGCATACACCGAAAATGTATCTTGCCCAGCTTGCACGAGGAGCATCTTCTTCGTTCAAACCAAATTCTACATAGTCTTTCAAGTCGATAGAATATGCCTTTACGATGTCTGTACCGTTTGGCTTGATTTCGGCAATCATACCTTTGTCTACTGCGCCCGGGAATACGAAACCACCGTTGTAGTCTGTGTGTTCGCCGATGAGGTTGATACGGCCTGGAGATGCATATACTGAGCCTGTAGTGCCATCAAAATGCTTGATGAAGCGACTTCTTACAAATTCTATATCCATGATGTTTAAATATTATAAGGTTAATATTAAATTGTTATTTATTTCTTTACTTTTGAGCCAACCAATGCGTAGAACAACAAGTAAGCAGCACAGAACAATACTACCCAATAGCTGGTCATATAGTCTGTCATTTCAGCAACTTGAGCCTGGATAGCAAGCATTACGGCGCAACCGAATACCATTGTCATGAAGATACCGGATGCTACGGCTGTATATTTACCCAATCCTTCTACTGCCATGTTGAAGATACCACCCCACATTACAGAAGTACAAAGACCTACCAACAAGAAAGCGAAGATACCTACAGGAACGTTAGCCCAAATCAAAGACAAGGTGGCCCAGTCGATACCCGGAACGTTTACTGTTACATCGGTCGGAGCAAACATACCGAAAGCAACGAGGATGATAGTAATGATAGATACAGTTGTAATCATGACGCGGCTTGAAACTTTGCTACCGATAGAAGCACCTACGAAACGACCGATCATCATCAAGAACCAATATACGGCTACAATCAAACCGGCTGTTGCGGCATTGATACCTAATTCCGGAGTGTTAACCAAGTACATGTTCACGTATGTCGGAGTACCTACTTCAATACCCATGTACAAGAAGATAGCAAGGATACCCAATACGAAGTGACGATACTTCAAAGCACCCTTGATCAAGTTTACGTCTACAGGAGCTTGTTCTGGTTCGTCAATCTTAGTAAACATGATAGTGATGAAGGCAATCACGAAGATACCCAATGCAATCATCAAAGCCGGAGTAGCGTCGGCAATCTTGGTTTCAGGAGTTACTTCACCAATCAATGCACCCATGATGATGTAAACGGCAACAGCAGCCAATGAGTTGAATACACCACCGGTCTGGATAAGCTGATTACCAGCGTTTCCACCACCACCGAGAAGGTTCAACATCGGGTTAACCACACAGTTCAGGATACACATACAGAAACCTGTGATGAAAGCACCCAACAAATAAATGCCGAATACAGTTCCCAAGTTTTCCTTTGCATCCAACAAGCTACTTGACCATTGAACGAGGATACCTGTAATACCTACGGCAAGACCAATCAAAGCAGTCTTCTTATAGCCATACTTAGAGATGAGCATACCTGCAGGAATACCCATAACCAAATAAGCCACGAAGTTTCCGTAGTTACCAATCTGTGCCAAAACTTCAGAAATTTCTCCCTGAGCCTTGATAATGTTTGCCATCGGAGAACACAAGTTTGTTACGAAGGCAATCATTGCGAAGAGGGCAATCATGACGATAATTGCGCCCCAAGGTTTTGTTTGTTGATTCATTGTTGTAATTTTTTTTAGTTATGATTTTAATGATTATTTTTCGATGCCAAATTTATAAATGGTAACTTGCTTGTATTCTTCGCCCGGGTTCAGGACGCAAGAAGGGAAGTGGCCTTTATTCGGAGTATCGGGGAAATGCTGTGCTTCAAAGCAAATGGCACTTCTTTCCGGGAAGGTAGCTCCCTTATAACCTTCAAATCCACTTAGCCAGTTGGATGTGTAGAGCTGGACACCCGGTTCGGTAGTCCACATTTCCAAACAACGACCGCTTACAGGTTCTACACACTTGGCGGCATAGCTCAAAGAACCGGCTTCGCGTTTGTTCAATACATAGCAATGGTCGTAGCCCTTGCCGATTTCCAATTGGCGGAAGCTGTAATCGTTGATGCGTTCGCCTACTGTATGAGGAGTACGGAAATCCATCGGAGTACCTTCTACCGGTGCAATTTCGCCCAATGGAATACAAGTTTCGTCTACTGGAGTGAACCAATCAGCATTAATTGTAACGATGTTGTTTTCTATAGAAGCGGTAGGAGTTGCCAAACCGGATAAGCTGAAGAATGCGTGGTGTGTCAGATTGACAAGTGTTTTCTTGTCGGTTGTTGCAGAATAAGCGATGGTCAGTTCGTTGTCGTTGGAGAAGGAATAAGTAACATTCACATCCAGATTGCCTGGGAATCCTTCTTCGCCGTCGGCTGATAGATAGTGAAGCTTCAAAGTCTGTGCGTCGGTCTGTTCGGCATCCCAAACACGAGCATGATAGCCTGTTGGACCTCCATGCAAATGATTTGGACCATTGTTGACGGCTAATTGATATTCTTGTCCGTCGAGGAGGAATTTACCTTTTGCAATACGATTACCATAACGGCCGATTAATGTGCTTAGGAAAGGCTCTGGGCTATTAATCACTTTATCTATTGTGTCATGGCCTTGAATGACATTGGCATAATTACCGTCTTTGTCTGGAACCATGATGGCTACGACTGCTCCACCATAGTTGGTTATGGCCACTTCTGTACCACTTTCATTCTTTAAGATGAACAAGTCTGTTTGCTTGCCTTCTATAACCTTCTGAAAATCGGCCTTTTTCAAGCCGCAGAGGTTTTCTCCGGGATTAGCTGTGTTTATCATAGTAAAAAAATCTTTTTATAGTACACTTAAATTAAATGCAAATAAAAAGATTTTCTATCATGTTTCCAAACTTTTTAGAAAGAATTTCTTAATATTGTCTAATCAAGAAGATTATGTATCCCCCTCTCGAGAGGGGAAGAAAGTAAATCCGCCACAATAAATGTACTTCCTCCCACAAAAATGAAGTCTTCGGGGCTTGCAGCTTCTTTGGCGGCTTTTACGGCTTCGCTGACCGTTGGATAGGTTTTACCTTCCAAACCGGCTTGTTTGGCTAATCTTTGCACCTCATGTTCATCCAAAGCCCGACTTACGCTTGCTTTTGTAAAATAATAGGTGGCTTTGCGTGGAAGCATGGCAAGTACACCGCTGATGTCCTTGTCGTTTACCATGCCTATGACAATGTGTAACTGATGGCAGGTTTGTCTGGAGAGCTGTTCTACGATGTATTGTATGCCGCCTTTGTTATGACCTGTGTCGCAAACAAGGGTTGGACGTTCCTGAATTTTTTGCCAACGCCCCATAAGGCCGGTCAGTTCGCATACATGAGCAAAGCCATTTCGCACGTCCTTTTCTTGGATATCATAACCGAGGGTTGGGAGAATACGGATGGCACTTAGCAATGTGTTGGTGTTTTTGCTTTGGCAGAAACCGCCCAATTCGCCTTCCAAATGTGGATAATCCTTTGTCCAATAGTAGTTTTTCCCGTCTTTGGGAAGAGAACTGATGACATTCTGTTCTTCTTCAGCAAAATGGATGGGAGCCCCTTCTTTTAGAGCTTTTTCCATAAATACGGGCTTTGTTTCAGGGGTTGTTTCGCCAATGACTACAGGAATGCCTGGTTTGATGATGCCTGCTTTTTCAGAAGCAATTTTGGCCAATGTGTCGCCCAAGAATTGTACATGGTCAAAGCTGATGTTTGTGATGATACAGAGGTCGGGCGTAATGATG
>JAFTSK010000057.1 GCA_017467385.1 Bacteroidaceae bacterium | reverse complement strand
CTGATTGATAAACTCTACCGCATTGACCAAGTTCATGTCGTTTTCGTTCATCAACGGAGCATGCTTGGCAAACTTCACCAAGTCGGCTGTTTCAAAGAGATACTTCAACTCGCGAATGGATTCTTTGTCGTTGGTTTCCAATAACTTGTCAATGATTTCTGTAGAGGTCATTTCCAACGCATTGAAGCCGAAACGTTCGGCCATATAAGTACGAAGTACATCGGTCAGTTCGGTGTAATAAGCCTTCGGATCGACCATACGCAAATGCTTGTCTCCCTTGATGCGTTCGATGTCTTGCAAAGCCTGTGTATGAGGAGGCAACTTCGGCTCTACCTTTATCTTGCGGATGATAGGCTTGTTGTCCTTGAAACGCTTGTACAGGTAATAACCCAATCCGCCCAAAGCCACCATCAGGAGAGTCAGCCAGAAGATGGTAGAAATGTCTTCCCAAGTAATGGGAACCTTACGGATAGACTTCGGTCCGAAGAATTGGTCGGGATTCAGCGTGTCCACAGGCACCGAATAGACCTTCAGAGCCAATGCCTTTGACAGATAAGCCTGGTCATTGACCAACACCTCGAACGGCGGCAAATAGTATAAGGCCGAATCGAATGAAGTGATGGTATATTCTTGCTTCACGAGCATACGTTTACCCTCGTTCAACAGCTGGGTGTCCGGCTTGGCGATGTCGAGAATCTCCACTCCCCTAACCAATGTATCCCGCAATAACGGCAACTGCATCTTCTGGTTCGCATCAAAGCTCACTTCCAACTTAATCTTGGCCTGCTCCCCGATAAGGAGTTGCAGGGAGTCGATGGTTGCATCTACGGTAACTTGCTGAGCCTTTGCCGGTTGAATCATCGTTGAGAAGAACAACATCCCCAACAGGCACAAAGCTTTCAAGCCATATTTTCTACGATATAACATAATCTTATTCATTAACTTCGTTTCGCAAAAAGATTAAGCAACGATTTCACATAATCCTGGTCTGTACGCACCGACACAGCATCTACATTGCACTTGGTAAACGTCTCTGTCAACGCCGCCTGACGTTCTTTCCACCAAGCATGATGGGCGTTACGCAACTTGGCCGACGAAGTGTCAATCCATTGTTCATGACCGGTCTCGGCATCCCGCACCTTCATCAAGCCTACGTCGGGCAATTCTGCCATGCGGCGGTCATACACCTGAATGGCCACAATGTCGTGCTTACGGTTGGCGATGGTCAGCGCATTGCGATAATCGTTATCGTCGATAAAGTCGCTTAACATAAAGGTGGTGCAACGCTTCTTGATGACGTTGGTCAGGTATTCCACCGCCATCTTGATGTTCGTGCGCTTGCTTTCGGGCTTGAAGTCGAGCAGTTCGCGGATGATGTAAAGAATGTGCTTACGCCCCTTCTTGGGAGGAATGAACTTCTCGATTCTGTCTGAAAAGAAAATCACCCCAATCTTATCATTGTTCTGAATGGCCGAGAAAGCCAGCGTAGCAGCAATCTCCGTAACCATATCCTTCTTCATCTGCTTCACCGTACCGAAATCCAAGCTGTTCGAGACATCAATCAAGAGCATTACCGTCAACTCGCGTTCTTCCTCAAACACTTTTACATAAGGCTTGTTGTAGCGGGCGGTTACGTTCCAGTCGATATCTCGCACGTCGTCGCCATATTGATACTCACGCACTTCCGAGAACGACATCCCCTTACCCTTGAAAGCCGAGTGATATTGGCCGGCAAAGATATTGTTGGATAGTCCGCGCGTCTTGATTTCAATCTGGCGAACCCGTTTCAATATATCACTTGTTTCCATACATATTCTTTCTTAAATCTTGAATGAATGACTTAACCACTAAAGTGATTCAAGTTGACCACTGGAGTGGTTAAGGTTGACCATTAGAGTGGTTAAGGTTGACCACTCGGGTGGTTAACCTCATTCATTCCAATGAATCGTTCAACTTAGCAAGAATTGTTTCGCCTTGATTAAGGCACTTCCACGCTGTTCAGAATCTTGCTTACGATTTCGTCTGAAGTCATGTTCATGGCTTCGGCTTCGTAAGTCAGACCGATACGATGGCGAAGTACATCATGCGCTACGGCACGAACGTCTTCCGGAATTACATAACCACGACGCTTGATGAAAGCATAGCTACGAGCCGCCAAAGCCAAGTTGATGGAAGCACGAGGAGAGCCACCGAAGCCAATCATGTCCTTCAAGTCCTTCAAACCGTACTTTTCCGGATAGCGGGTAGCAAACACGATGTCGGCAATATACTGCTCAATCTTTTCGTCCAAGTACACCTGACGAACCACCTTACGGGCTTCCATGATTTCTTCAGCTTTCAAAATCGGACGAACTTCAATCTTTTCGCCGCTGATGTTCTGACGGATAATCTTCTTTTCTTCTTCCAACTTCGGATAGTCGATGATGACCTTCAGCATGAAACGGTCTACCTGGGCTTCCGGAAGCGGATAAGTTCCTTCCTGTTCAATCGGGTTTTGGGTAGCCATCACCAAGAAAGGTTCCGGCAGATTAAAGGTTTCCTTGCTCAGTGTAACCTGGCGTTCCTGCATTGCTTCGAGCAACGCACTCTGCACCTTTGCCGGGGCACGATTGATTTCATCGGCCAACACGAAATTGGCAAAGATAGGTCCTCGCTTAGCGATAAACTGTTCGTCCTTCTGACTATAAATCATGGTACCAATCACGTCGGCAGGCAACAAGTCTGGTGTAAACTGAATACGGCTATACTTGGCATCAATGAGTGATGCAAGCGTCTTGATAGCCAATGTCTTTGCAAGCCCCGGAACCCCTTCCAAGAGGATATGACCGTCTGACAAGAGACCAATCAACAATGATTCTACCAAATGTTTCTGACCTACAATGGTCTGGTCCATGCCGGCCATTAAATTAGTTACAAACGCACTTTGTCTTTCAATTCGTTCGTTCAATGCACGAATATCAATTGCTTCAGCCATAGTTTCTTTATTATTTAATTATTTCTTTCATTACGTTTTTGAGAAGAGCCTCGAAAGGCTACTCCATTTAGCCCGTAAAGGTACGGCTATTAATTAAGTAGGGCAACTAAAATTTATTAAAAAACAATGGGTGGGTGTTATTTTTGTTTATAACTTTGTCTGTCGTAAATGGAAAAAGAATATGCGTTACATCAGAAACACTCATACCAATCCCTACTTCAACATGGCTTTCGATGAATATTGTTTGGAGAAGTTGCCCCTTGAAGAGCCTGTTTTTTACCTTTGGCAAAACCGTCCGTCCGTCATCATTGGAGCCAACCAGGACGTACATACCGAAGTCAATCTTAACTATCTGAAAGAGAATGATATTGCGTTGGTTAGAAGAGTAACGGGAGGAGGTGCCGTTTATCACGACTTAGGCAATCTGAACTACACGATTGTAGGCCGTTCCGAAGACTTGCAACAGGACTATCCTGAATACGCCAAGTTCATGTTGTATGCGTTGCAGCAACTCGGAATCCCAGCCACTTTGTCGGGAAGGAACGACATCTTGGTAGAAGGAAGAAAGGTTTCGGGCTTTGCCAAGCGAGTGTGCAAGGAACGCCTCATGATTCATGGAACCCTGATGTTTGATGTAGACCTTGAAAGGCTGACACAAGCCTTATGCCCTCCCGCTACGAAATTGCAGAGCAAAGGAATCGCTTCTGTCAGAAGTCGGGTAGTCAATTTGCGAGAATATTTGCCCGACATTCCCGATGTTGCCACATTCAGCCAAGCGTTGGAGAAGATTCTTTCCAATAATCACACCGACCAAGTCTACGAATTGAGTGAGCATGACATCCAAAACATCCAACAACTTGCAAAAGAGAAGTTTGAGCAATGGGATTGGATATACGGCCACGCCCCTCGTGCCACCCTCACCCACTCCGAACGCCTTGCTTGCGGAACCGTTCAAATCCACTTAAACATTACGGAGAATCGCATTACGTCTTGCCAATTTGGTGGCGATTTCATTGGTAGTCTGCCTGCCACAGACATCGAAAAGGCCTTAATCGGTCTTCCCTATCAACCCGATTGCATCTTGGCTTGTCTTTCAAAAATGGAGGTTTCCCGTTATTTCGATAGAACCAACGCCGAAGATTTAATGAAGATTATATTTTAAAGAAAAGCCCTTGCGGATACATCTGCAAGGGCTTCTGGTTATTTCTTTGGTTGTAATTTCGGAATCTTAATCGTTGCTCCGATAGGCACGACATCCGCATCCTTTATCACATCCGGATTATATTGCACGATGTACGGCCAAAAGTTCTTGGAGCCATAATACTTCAATGCCAATCGAACCAATGTTTGTCCAGGTTCCAACGTAAGCGAGGTTATGGTTCCTGTAATCTCATAAACCACATCTTCCGACAAGACTTCAGGCTGTTCTTCAAGTTGGGTTTGTACCGTCAACGTGTCCTTACTCACCTGTAACGTATCTTCTTCCACTTTCGCGGGTTCCACTATCAAGGTTTCGATAGTCTTTTCCTGTATAGGTGCCGGAGGAATCTGGGAATTTGTAGCCTTGTCCGACCGGAAGAACATCCAATAGCATCCGAACAAAATGATGAGCAGCAAAACAATGATAATGCCAATCAATATACGGAAAGTAGTCTTGCTGTGCTCCCGAGCAGGAGTTGCTACGACCGGTTCTGGAATCTGTTTTATCTCTTCCTCAACCACCTTTTCTTCTTCCCGGATTTGTTGCTGAACAGGTTCTTCCAAAACAGGTTCTTTAGTAGAAACTTCCTCCTCAACCACTTCTGCAACTGTGTCAGGTGAATCAAGTGCAATGGTCTCAGGTTCATCCACTTTCACTTCCAAAACCGGTTCTTCTACTACTGGCACTTCTTCTGGAGTTTCAGCTTTTGGTTCTACAAGCACTTCCGGTTGTTCTACCATCACTTCCGGTGTTTCATCAGCCGTATCTTCCTGTTTCGGTTCTTCCTTAACGACCGGAGTATCTTCCAACAATACACCTTCGTTCAAAACAACTGTTTCAAAATGAGAGAATGGCTTGTTTATCAGCTCCTTCATGACGGTGTCCGGAGTGAAAGATATTTTCGTATGTCCTTGTATTTCAATACGTTCCCCCGTATTTACGTTCATACTTTCCCGGCTGTCAACTTCCGTCAGCTTAAACGTACCCAATCCTTTGATTTTGACATACTTTTCGGTTGACAACGCCTCTTCAATCAAATCGAACATGCCCCTAACCAACGCATCCGCATTCTTTTTGGTCATGCCATGTTTGAGACACAACAATTCGACAATATCTTGCAATGTTATCTTTTCATTCATGGTATTCAGAGCTGTTTATTTGAACTTTTCTCGCAGGTTTGTACTTGGCTTATACGAAAGGACGAGTTTGGGAGGAATCAACATTCGTTGTTGAGTTACCGGATTTACCGAAATACGTTCCAGCTTTTTCTTCACTTCAAACGTACCAAATCCCTGAATGGCAACCGTTTTTCCTTCCTGCAATTCTTGAGTCATGACACCAATGACGGTAGACACAAGCTGAGACGTATCTTTATTTGTGTAACCTAATTTACGTGCAAGTTCTGATATAAATTCTTTGTTATTCAAGGTATTATTCGTTTTAATTCGTTTGCGATATTACTATTTTTTTAGGAGAAGGCCAAAAGTTACTTGCAAAAATTAAACAATCTCTCCATATAAATCGAAATCATCCGCGTCCGTAATCCGAACGTTATAGAATCGTCCAGTCAACAAACGCTTGTTCTCTGATTTGATTAATACTTCCGGATCGACTTCCGGAGAGTCAAACTGAGTTCTACCTATGTAGTATTCTCCTTCTTTACGGTCAATGATAACCTTAAACTCCTGGCCTATTTTCGCATTACTCAATTCGGCAGAGATACCCTGCTGAATAGCCATAAGTTCATCCAAACGGGCTTGTTTTACTTCATGCGGTATGGAATCTTCGTAAGTTTCAGCAGCATACGTACCTTCTTCTTCCGAATAGGCAAAGGCACCCATGCGGTCAAATCTTGCCTTTTGAACGAAAGTTTTTAATTCTTCAAAGTCTTCTTCCGTTTCTCCCGGGAAGCCAACCATCAATGTGGTACGAAGATGAATACCCGGTACTTCTTTACGGAATTTCTCGATTAATGCGTATGTTTCTGCGGTCGTTACATGGCGACGCATCTTAGTCAACACATTGTTGCTAATATGCTGTAAAGCAATGTCCATGTATTTGCATACATTGTCATTCTCACGCATCACGCGGAACAAGTCTTCCGGGAAATGCGTTGGATAAGCATAGTGAAGGCGAATCCAGTCCACACCAGGCACATGAGCAATTCTTTCGATGAGTTCGGGTAATTTCTGACTTTGATAAAGATCTACCCCATAATAAGTAAGTTCTTGGGCAATGATTTGAAACTCTTTCACGCCTTCAGCAACCAACATCTTCACCTCCTCAATGATTTCCTCCATTGGGCGGGAAACATGCTTACCCGTAATAATAGGAATGGCACAATAAGCACAACTACGGTCGCATCCTTCGGAAATCTTCAAATAAGCATAATGTTTGGGAGTAGTCAAGGTTCGTTCAATAGCAATGTCCGACTGATAAGCCTTACCCAAATCGGCTAACAGTTCATTCCAGTTGAACTTGCCATAAAACTTGTCTACTTGTGGAATTTCATCCTTCAGCTCTTTCAAGTAACGTTCAGAGAGACAGCCCATAACATAAAGTTTCTTGAGCCTTCCCTCTTCTTTTGCTTCACAAAATTCCAATATCATGTTAATAGACTCTTCCTTTGCGTCTCCGATGAAACCGCATGTGTTAATCACTGCAATTTCTCCCTGTGGATTAGGAGAGTCGTGTGTAACCTTATATCCATTGGCTTCCAACTGACGCATCAGTTTTTCAGAATCCACCAAGTTTTTAGAACATCCTAAGGTAATGATGTCAATGGTATTATGTCTCATTTTCCAGTTTCTCCGAACAATGAATCAACAAATTCTTTTCTACGGAACACTTGCAAATCCTCGATACCTTCTCCCAATCCAATGTATTTTACAGGAATCTTGAACTGGTCGGAAATACCGATGACTACGCCTCCTTTGGCCGTTCCATCCAGTTTGGTAATCGCCATAGCAGTTACCTCTGTGGCTTTCGTAAATTGCTTTGCTTGTTCAAAAGCATTTTGACCGGTAGAACCATCCAAAACGAGCAATACTTCATGTGGTGCATCTGCTACAACCTTCTGCATGACATTCTTAATCTTGGTTAATTCATTCATCAATCCAATTTTGTTATGCAAACGGCCGGCGGTATCAATGATAACCACATCAGCATTATTGGCTACTGCCGAACTTAAGGTGTCGTATGCCACAGAAGCAGGATCGGCTCCCATCTTTTGTTTGATAACGGGGATACCTACACGTTCTCCCCAAATGTCAAGTTGCTCAACGGCAGCAGCTCGGAAAGTATCAGCGGCTCCCAAATAAACCGAATATCCCTTTTTCTTGAATTGGTAAGCCAACTTTCCAATGGTGGTAGTCTTTCCTACTCCATTTACTCCAACCACCATAATCACGTATGGTTTCTTTCCTGTCGGAACGATGAAATCATCCGAATCCATCGTATTATTCTCTGTCAAAAGGGCGGCAATTTCTTCACGTAGAATGTGATTCAACTCTTGAGTGTTGACATATTTATCTTTAGCAACTCTTTCCTCAATACGTTTAATGATGTTCAAAGTGGTTTCTACCCCCACATCCGAGGTGATAAGCACTTCTTCCAAATTATCCAAGACTTCATCATCCACCTTCGATTTTCCAGCAACAGCACGAGCTATCTTACTGAAAACACTTTCCTTCGTTTTAGACAAACCTTTGTCTAAAGTTTCTTTCTTTTCTTTTGAGAAAAAACTAAAAAATCCCATATTGTAGTCTTATTAACTATTTACTGCACAAAGATATAACTAATCTTTAACACCAACAAAAAAGGTATAAAAAAAGTTCCTTTCTCAATAATGGAAAGGAACTTTCTGAAGTCAATATAATAATTCTCTGATTATTTCTTGAAAAAGTCTTGAACTTTATCGTTTTGTACCATCTGTTCATCAAAGATGTAAGCACCAGTCTTAGGAGACTTAACCATCTTGATAACCTTTGTGTAAGAACGTCCTTCAGTCTTACCTGTCTGAAGTGTTGCAACTGCTTTCTTTGCCATGGGTTATAATTATTTAATTTCTTTATGAACTGTTACTCTCTTCAAAATAGGATTGTACTTCTTCAATTCCAATCTTTCAGTGGTATTTTTTCTGTTCTTAGTTGTAATGTAACGAGAAGTTCCCGGCATACCACTATCCTTCATTTCAGTACATTCAAGGATTACCTGTACTCTATTACCT
>JAFTSK010000056.1 GCA_017467385.1 Bacteroidaceae bacterium | reverse complement strand
GGTAGTGAAGAACTGGTTATCTTTATTTGTGCATTCATAGGTTCCTTGATTGGTTTTCTTTGGTACAACGCTTTTCCCGCACAAGTATTTATGGGGGATACCGGTAGCTTAACCATTGGAGGAATCATAGCTGTTTTTGCTATTATTATTCACAAGGAATTGCTTATACCGATTCTTTGTGGTATATTCTTAGTTGAAAATCTTTCCGTCATTTTACAAGTTAAATATTTTCAGGCCGGTAAGAAGAAAGGGAAAAAACAACGTATATTCAAGAGGGCTCCGATACATGACCATTTCCGTATAACAATGGCGCAGTTGGATCCTAATTGTAGCTACTTGTTTACCAAGCCAAACAACGTATATCATGAGTCTAAGATAACAGTCCGCTTTTGGATTATAACCATCATCTTAGCAGCTATTACTATTATTACTCTAAAAATCAGATAACAAACATGACTAAAAGAATCGTCATTTTAGGAGCCGGTGAAAGCGGAGCAGGAGCTGCCGTCTTAGCCAAGAAACAAGGATTCGATACCTTTGTTTCAGACATGTCTGCCATTAAGGATCATTATAAAAAGATATTAGATGAACGAGATATAGCATGGGAAGAAGGGAAACATACTGAAGAACTCATTTTAAATGCTGATGAGGTTATTAAGAGTCCAGGTATTTCTAACAATGCGCCAATGATTCAAAAGTTGAAGGCGAAAGGTACTCCCATCATATCTGAAATCGAATTTGCAGGACGATATACCAATGCAAAAATGATTTGTATTACAGGAAGTAACGGGAAAACGACAACCACTTCCCTAATTTATCATATCTTCAAAAAAGCAGGATTAAACGTTGGTTTAGCTGGAAATATTGGCCAAAGCCTTGCTTTTCAAGTTGCAGAATGTAACTACGATTATTACGTCATAGAGCTGAGCAGTTTCCAGTTGGACAACATGTACAAATTCCATGCCAACATTGCAGTCATGATGAATATTACTCCTGACCATTTAGACCGATATGAGTATAAAATGCAGAACTATGTAGATGCCAAGTTCCGTATTATTCAGAATCAGACAGCGAAAGATGCTTTCATATTCTGGAACGATGATCCAATCATCCAGAAGGAATTACATAAATATGGTATTCATGGGCAATATTATCCTTTTGCTGAAGGAAAGAAAGAAGGAGAAGCAGCCTACGTTGAAGACAAGAAGGTGCATTTTACCGAACCAATCTCTTTCAATATGGAGCAAGAAGAACTGGCTTTAACAGGGAAACATAATCTATTTAATTCAATGGCTGCAGGTATCTCTGCCAATTTAGCCGGAATTAAAAAAGAATGTATTCGCGAAGCTTTAAGCGACTTTGAAGGCGTTGAACATCGTTTGGAAAAAGTTTGCCGCGTAAAGGGAGTGGAATATATCAATGATTCCAAAGCGACCAACGTAAACTCTTGTTGGTACGCCTTACAAAGCATGAAAACAAAAACAGTTCTCATTTTAGGCGGAAAAGATAAGGGCAATGATTATAGTGAAATCGCCGACTTGGTAAAGGAGAAATGTTCCGGATTAATCTTTATGGGGCTACACAATGAGAAACTTCATGATTTTTTTGGCAGTTTCGGTTTACCCATTGCCGATGTACAAAGTATGCAAGATGCCGTAAACGCTGCATACAATATGGCACAAAAAGGAGAAACGGTTTTACTTAGCCCATGTTGCGCCAGCTTCGACTTATTCAAAAGTTATGAAGATCGTGGAGAACAGTTTAAAAGATGTGTAAGAAATTTATAGTATAAATATGGACCTAATAAAAGACATATTCAAAGGAGATAAAGTCATTTGGATTATCTTCCTGTTCTTATGTTTGATTTCCATTGTAGAGGTATTTAGTGCTGCAAGTACATTAACCTACAAGAGTGGAGACCACTGGGGGCCTATTACCCAACACAGCGTAATATTAATGGTTGGAGCCTTTATTGTGGTATTGGTCCATAACATACCTTGTAAGTATTTTCGGGTATTGCCTTTTTTCCTTCTTCCTATTTCATGCATCTTGTTGTTGGCTGTCATGATTATGGGGAATTACGTTAACGGTGCCGCCCGATGGATGACTTTCTTTGGTATTCAATTCCAACCGTCTGAACTTGCCAAAATGGCGGTAATCATCGTTACGGCTTTTATCTTATCCAAGTTCCAAGAAGAAGATAACGCCAACCCCAAAGCATTCAAATACATCATGTGGATCATTGGGATTGTATTCTTTCTAATTGCTCCAGAAAATGGTTCAACAGCAGCTCTATTGTTCGGTGTTGTCTTCTTAATGATGCTCATCGGACGAGTTCCCTGGAAACAATTAGGAATCTTAGTTGGAAGTGTAGCCTTAATCTTATTTTTATTCGTTGGCGTTATCATGATTACTCCGGCTTCCAAATATCGGGATTTACCCATGATGCACCGCGTTGAAACTTGGCAGAATCGTATAAAAGGGTTCTTTGAGAATAAAGAGGCTGTACCGGCCGCCGCATACGACATCGATAAGGATGCACAAATCGCCCACGCAAACATTGCCATCGCAACCAGTCACGTAATCGGGAAGATGCCAGGTAATAGTGTACAACGAGATTTCTTATCACAAGCATTCTCGGACTTTATTTTTGCCATTGTTATTGAAGAGTTAGGGTTGTTAGGGGGGGGGTTCATAGTCATGCTTTATCTATGGTTATTGATTCGTGCAGGGAAAATAGCCAAACGATGCGAAAAACAATTCCCAGCATTTTTAGTAATGGGGATTGCCCTTTTATTGGTTTCGCAAGCCATGTTGAATATGATGGTAGCAGTCGGTTTGTTTCCTGTTACCGGCCAACCACTACCGCTAATCAGCAAAGGGGGTACTTCTACCTTAATTAATTGTGCTTATATTGGAATGATACTTAGCGTCAGCCGATATGTCGTAGAAAAAGAGGAACAACGACAAAAGGAAGCCGAAGAAGCCAACGAAGAGAAACTTCAATTAGCGGCAGAAGCTTTAATCATGCAAGCACGCGAGTTAGTCAACAACGAACAAGCTGAAGTTCAAGAAGAAAAAACAAAAGAAGATTACGAAGTATAACAATAAACCGACTTCATTTTAAGGATTTTAGAAGTTATATTTCTAACTTTGCACACAAAAGGAAAGGATTATGGAAGAGAACTTAAGAATAATCATCAGCGGAGGAGGTACAGGAGGACATATTTTTCCGGCTGTATCTATTGCAAATGCTATTAAAGAAATGTGTCCTGACGCAGACATTTTGTTTGTAGGAGCCGAAGGACGCATGGAAATGCAACGTGTACCTGCCGCCGGATATCCGATAAAAGGTCTTCCTGTTGCGGGTTTTGACAGAAAGAACTTACTCAAAAACATACCGGTACTCATCAAATTATTCAAAAGCCAAAGAATGGCAATGCAGATAATTAAAGAGTTTCGGCCACACGCCGCTGTGGGTGTTGGCGGATACGCCAGTGGACCAACGTTGAAGGTAGCCGGCAAAATGGGTATTCCTACATTAATTCAAGAACAGAACTCTTATGCGGGAGTTACCAATAAGCTCTTAGCCAAGCAAGCACATAAAATCTGCGTAGCATACGAAGGAATGGAACGTTTCTTTGACAAGAAAAAAATCATCTTAACAGGGAATCCGGTTCGTCAAGGTCTTCGCAGTCATTCTATGAGCAGAGAAGAAGCTATACGGTCATTCCATTTAGATCCCAACAAGAAAACAGTTCTTATCTTGGGTGGCAGCTTGGGGGCTCGTACTATCAACCAATGCGTGATAGAGAACTTGAATAAAATTAAGGAGTCAGGGGTACAGTTCATCTGGCAAACCGGTAAGATTTATATCAACGAAGCGATTGCAGCCATAGCAAATGCCGGAGACGTTACCATGTTACACGTAACCGACTTTATCAGCAATATGGCGGCAGCGTATAGCGCAGCCGATTTAGTAATCAGCCGAGCAGGAGCCGGTTCTATCTCCGAGTTTTGTTTACTTGAAAAACCGGTTATACTTGTTCCCTCTCCTAATGTAGCTGAGGACCATCAGACAAAGAATGCGTTAGCATTGGTCAACAAAAATGCAGCTCTTTATGTAAAAGACATGAATGCAAAAGAAGAGCTGATAGACAAAGCTATCCAAACAGTCAACCAACCGATGCTACTAAATAATTTAAGTGTAAATATCGCTAAATTAGCTTTTACAGATTCGGCCAACGTCATAGCAAAAGAAGTAATCAAGTTAGCGGAAAAATATAAGAAAGAACATGAATGTTAATACTATAAAAGCGGTTTATTTTATCGGTGCCGGCGGTATCGGTATGAGTGCTTTGGTTCGCTATTTTCTTTCAATCGGCAAGAAAGTGGGTGGTTATGACCGTACTCCCAGTGAATTGACCGAGAAGTTGATTCATGAGGGAGCACAAATTCATTACCAAGAGGATGTAGAAGCTATTCCAACCGAGTTCCGAAACATTGCCACAACCCTTATCGTCTACACACCGGCTATACCTGCCACTCACGCTGAATTGGTGTATTTCCGCAACAATGGCTTTACCATTCAGAAGCGTTCGCAGGTATTGGGCATGTTGACTCAAACCCAGAAGGGACTTTGCGTAGCAGGCACTCATGGAAAGACTACGACATCAACCATGACGGCTCATCTTTTACATCAATCAAAGGTGGGATGTAATGCGTTTCTTGGAGGTATCTCCAAAAATTATGAAACGAACTTGCTTTTATCAGACAAAAGTGAATATGTCGTTATTGAAGCGGACGAATTTGACCGTTCTTTTCATTGGCTGACTCCTTTTGCAACCGTCATAACTGCAACCGATGCAGACCATCTTGACATTTATGGTACTAAAGAAGCTTACTTGGAAAGCTTCAATCATTATACTTCCTTGATTCGTAAGGGGGGTGCCTTGATTGTCCGTAAAGGAATAGAATTAAGTCCTCGTTTACAAGAAGGTGTTTCTTTGTACACTTATTCGCAAGCGGAAGGAGACTTTCATGCCGAGAACATACGTATCGGAAATGGAGAAATCTTTTTCGATTATATCTCTCCATTCGGAAACATCAAAGACATTCAGTTAGGGGTTCCTGTTGCTATCAACATTGAAAATGGGATAGCGGCAATGGCATTGGCACAAATCAGCGGTGTCAGCAATGAAGAGATAAAAGCGGCAATGGCTACATTTCGTGGAGTTGACCGTCGGTTCGATTTTAAGATTAAGAATGACAAGGTTGTGTTCTTGAGTGATTATGCCCACCATCCGGAAGAAATCAAACAAAGTATTTTGTCTATGCGTGCCTTGTACAAGGACAAGAAACTGACCGGAGTATTTCAACCGCATTTATACACTCGTACACGAGATTTCTATCAGGCTTTTGCCGACAGTCTATCGCTGTTGGACGAAGTTATCTTAACGGATATTTATCCGGCACGCGAACTTCCCATCGAAGGAGTAAGCAGCCAACTGATTTATGACCATCTACGTCCTGACATTGAAAAGACGCTTTGTAAGAAAGAAGAGATTACTGAAGTGTTAAGGAACAAGAATATTGAAGTGCTCATTACATTGGGAGCAGGCGATATTGAGAATTATGCCCAAGATATATGTAAAATACTGAACAAGCAATGATTAAGAAATTATTCATACTCCTATTCTTGTTGGTAATAGCTGTCTACCTTGTAATAGCTGTTACAACATTCAACAGCAAGCCTGTCGGACAGACTTGCGAGGGTATGGAATTGGTCATCAACGATAGTATTGACTATGGATTTATTACTCCGAAAGAGGTCTTACGGTTGCTTACTGCTCAAAAGCTATCCCCCATCGGAAAGAAGATGGACGAAATCAACACCCGCGAGCTGGAAGAAGCATTGAAACAACATCCACTTATCGACAACGTGGAATGTTTCCGTATTCCACAGGGTAAGATAGGGATTGAGGTTACGCAACGGATTCCCATTCTACGCATCATGGCGGCCAATGGAGAGAATTACTACCTTGACGAGAAAGGAGTAACCATGCCTACGGCCAACAATGCGGCCAATGTAGCGGTAGTTACAGGACATGTTGATAAAAATTTTGCCAGAAAGGAACTTTACGAGCTGGGAGTGTTCTTAAAAGAGAATCCTTTGTGGAATGCACAAATACAACAAATCAACGTTACCTCTGCGAAAGAGTTGGAACTTGTTCCACGAGTGGGGGATCATATTATTTTCATAGGAAAGCCAGGCAACTATGAAGAGAAATTTGAACGACTGAGGATTTTTTATCAGAAAGGGCTCAACCAAGTAGGGTGGAACAAATACAGTCGCATCAGTCTGGAATTTAATAATCAGATTATTTGTACAAAAAAAGAGAAATAAGATATGGCAGCAAATGATTTTATAGTAGCAATTGAATTAGGCTCATCGAAGATTGCCGGAATTGCCGGCAAGAAACTCCCGGACGGGAGCATACAAGTATTGGCTACGGCTTATGAGAACGCATCCGATTGTATCCGAAAAGGAGTAATCTACAATTTGGATAAAACGACCTTGTGCCTTACTACAATCATTAAAAAGTTAGAAACTGCCTTGAAGTCTTCCTTAGGGAAGGTATATATTGGTAAAGCGTATATCGGAATCGGCGGACAATCTCTTCGTACCATCCGAAATACAGAAGTACGCCATTTAGAGGAGAAAATCAAAATCTCCCAGGAATTGATAGACGAACTAAAGGATAGTAATCGGGCTGTTCCTATCGTGGGCTACGAGATATTAGGAGTAGCGCCACAAGAATATAAGGTAGGGAATGACTTCCTGATTGATCCGGTAGGAGTACAAACCGACCATATCGAAGCACGCTTCTTGAATATCATTGCACGAAATACATTAAAACAGAATATTGTTCAATGTTGTGAAGATGCCCGCATCGAAATCGCCGATGACATGGACGACCTCATTGCTCCATTGGCGTTGGCCAATGTTATCCTAAGCCCGACCGAAAAACGTTCCGGCTGTGTATTGGTGGATTTCGGAGCAGATACGACAACTGTTTCAATCTACAACAATAACATTCTTCGTCATTTGGCTGTCATTCCATTGGGAGGAAACAACATCACGAAGGATATTTGCAGTCAGCAGATTGAAGAAGAAGACGCTGAATTGTTAAAGAAGCAATTCGGCGAAGCATACATCGACTTGAACGTAGAGGAAGACGAAACCAAAGTCTACACGTTGGAAAACAAATGTAGCATTAAGGCCTCTTTGTTGGAAGACATCGTGGAAGCTCGTGTCAATGAGATATTGGAAAACGTGGCCAACCAAATCACGTTGTCCGGCTATGACAGCAAGTTGTTGGCCGGAGCTATTCTTACTGGTGGAGGAGCCAATTTGAGCAAATTGGAAGAAGCGTTCAAGGCTTGTACCAAGATTGATAAAGTGAGAATTGCCAAAGAGACTTCCGTTGTTCTAAAAGGTATTGAGCTGAAGAAAGACTGTTGCAATAATACGCTGATAGCTTTATTGAAAGCTGGAAAAGAAAATTGTAGCCTTGAGACACCCGAACCAACTAATCCTGATACTACAACCAAGAGACAATCAACCATCGAACGCCAGCTCTTTACGGATGATTTAACTAGAAGCGCCGCAGATGTGGAAGATGAGGAAGAAGCTAAGCGTGAAAAACAAAAGGAAGAAATTATCCAAGCCAAGAAACAAGCGCAAGAGGAAGAAGAACTCAAGAAACGCAAGAGAAGTGATTGCGAAAGTTTGATTCAAGAAGCCGTCAAACTAAAAAATGAAAAGGACTACAAGGGAGCCTTGAAGGAACTGGAGAAAGCCAAAGAGATGGACCTTCCGGAAAAGAAAGAAGCCATTACTCATTTGGAAGAAGAGGTAAGGACGCTAAAAGAAGAAAGCAGCATCATCAACATTTGGCTGAAGAAAATAGGAAAAATCCTTGATGAAGATTAAATAACGAAATACATCACTTGATAAACTATATAGATTATGTCAGACGAAAACAACAATAGAATGCCATTCGATATGCCATCGGCTACTTCACGCATCATCAAAGTCATCGGTGTAGGAGGTGGCGGTGGAAACGCAGTCAACCACATGTATAGAGAAAAGATTCGTGATGTATCCTTTGTGGTATGTAATACTGATAGCAAAGCATTGGAAGAATCTCCGGTACCTTATAAATTGCAATTAGGTCACGAGGGCTTAGGTGCTGGTAATCGTCCGGAAAAAGCGAAGGAAGCTACCGAAGAAAGTTTGGACGAGGTACAAAAGATGTTGCAAGACGGTACCAAAATGGTATTCATCACAGCCGGTATGGGTGGCGGTACAGGAACCGGAGCCGCACCTTTGATTGCTAAGATTGCCAAGAACCTGGATATTCTGACTGTAGGCATCGTTACCATTCCTTTCCGTTGGGAAGGCCACAAAAAGATTGACCAGGCATTAGACGGGGTAGAAGAAATCAGCAAGAACGTAGATGCATTGTTGGTCATCAACAACGAGAAGCTGGGCGAGATATATCCGAACTTGTCGGCTCGTGCCGCATTTGCCAAAGCAAACGACACCTTGTTGGTAGCCGCCAAGAGTATCGCCGAAATCATCACGATGCGCGGCATTGTCAACCTTGACTTCAATGATGTAAAGACGGTGTTGAAGGACGGTGGTGTGGCTATCATGAGTTCCGGTTACGGAGAAGGCGAAAATCGTGTAACAACCGCCATCTACGAAGCCCAACACTCGCCTTTGCTAAACAACAACGATATTTTCAAGTCGCAAAAGGTCTTGCTGAACATTTCTTACAGCAGTGATCACGAACTCATGATGGAAGAAATGAAGGAAGTGGAAGAGTTCATGAACAAGTTCAACAGCGACTTTGAGACGAAGTTCGGTATGGCGATTGATGACACATTGGGCGAACAGGTAAAAATCACTTTGCTGGCAACCGGCTTTGGTGTGCAAGACATCCACATGAAGGAAATGGACGAACGCATCAAGAAGAAACTTACCATCGAAGAGGAAAAGAAGCTGGCCGAAAAGGAAGAAAAAGAAGCCAAGAAACAAGAACGTCGCGACATCTTCTACGGCAAAGATACTTCTGTCAGAAAGCGTATCAAGCACCGTCGCCACATCCACATCTTCAGCATGGAAGACTTGGATAACGACAACCTCATCAGCATGGTGGAAACCGTACCGACGTTCAGCAGAAGCAAGGACACTTTGGAGAACATCCAAGCAAACGTATTGGAAAACGACAACCAGTTTAACACTCATGGAGGAGACGAAGACAACAATGTAATAACTTTTAATAACGACTAATTATGGAAATGTTCGATCGCATCAGCAACGATATTAAGGAAGCCATGAAGGCTAAGGACAAAGTTAGATTGGAAACTTTGCGCAACATTAAAAAGGTATTTTTGGAAGCTAAGACTGCTCCGGGAGCCAATGATACTCTGACCGATGAAGCGGCCATGAAAATCATGCAGAAATTGGTGAAGCAGGGCAAGGATTCAGCAACACTTTACAATGAACAAGGACGTGCTGACTTGGCAGAAGCTGAATTGGCTCAGGTAGCTGTTATCGAAACTTACTTGCCGAAACAGATGAGTGCCGAAGAACTGGAAGCAGCTTTAAAGGCCATTATTGCCGAAGTAGGCGCTACCGGTCCGAAGGATATGGGCAAGGTAATGGGTACAGCCACCAAGAAGTTGGCAGGTCTTGCCGAAGGTCGTGCCATCTCTGCCAAAGTAAAAGAACTGTTGGGATAACCATCCCCGAAATATAAGTAGATAATTCGATGAAAAGGGCGGGAATCATACATTTCCGCCTTTTTTATATAAAAAATCGCAGAATTTGCAATTATCTTAGAATTAAACGGTTATTCGGATTGCTTGGAAATTGGGTAACGAGATAGCAACCGTTCGTATTTCTGAGTTCTTCATTGTTATGCTTCAATGTGATAACTCTGATGGGGCAAATGTAATAAAAGAAATGCAGACAAAAGAGAATGATGATAATTTTCTTTTGTCTGCGTTCTTATTTATAGTAGTTTCTTTAATTCTTCAATATCGGGCAATGCTTGTTTTAATTTCTCTGGCATTTCATCCGAAGTTTTATATG
>JAFTSK010000055.1 GCA_017467385.1 Bacteroidaceae bacterium | reverse complement strand
GCTACTTTGAGGGGGTAGTGACAGTATTGTCGTGTGAGTTCGAGTCTCATTTCCTTCACCAAATTTTGCGGAAATAGCTCAGTTGGTAGAGCACAACCTTGCCAAGGTTGGGGTCGCGAGTTCGAGCCTCGTTTTCCGCTCAAAAAAAGAGAATCAGCATACTACTGATTCTCTTTTTGTTTCTTTTATTTTATTACTTTAAATCGGGCAAATTTCAAAAGTAATTGCTTCTCTCCTGCATTACGGAATCTAACGGTAGCTTTGCAATTATCTCCAGCACCTACAATATTAATTACTTCGCCAATACCAAAACGTTCATGCTCAATCACATTACCAATTTGTAATTTACCGTCTATAGATAACTCTGTTTTTATCGGCTGAGAAACAACGGTAGCCACTTTCTTCAACCGACGAGTCGGCTGAGGTGAAGTCGTAAGAGTATTTTTAGCTTCAAAAGATAGTGATGAACGGAAACGGTTTACTCCTTCATCCACCTTACGAATAACTTGTTCACTTTGCGGTAAACGAAGATAACACACATCAATATCTTTCAAAAAACGGCTTGGAGTACAAAATTCTGTTTTACCGAATTTGAATCGACTCTTAGCAAACGACAAATAACAATGCTCCTCAGCCCGGGTGATAGCGACATAAAACAAACGCCGTTCTTCTTCTAACCCACGAACCGAATCTCCACACATGGCACTCGGAAAGAGATTTTCTTCCAGACCTACCACAAACACATTTTTAAATTCCAAGCCTTTTGCCGAATGGATAGTCATCAACGTTATTTTAGCTTCTTCTTCGTCTGAATCCGAATCTTGATCCGTTAGCAAAGATACTTCTGCCAAATAATCGACAAGTGAAATATGTTCATTTCCTTCCTCTTGCCGAGTGGCACAAAAGTCGTGCATACCGTTAACCAATTCTTCTAAGTTTTCCTGACGACTTAAATTCTCTGGAGTACGATCTTGGGAAATTTCATTCATAATACCAGACTGACGCACGATTTCAGCACCGATTTCGTATGCGTTCTTTTCCATTGCATCTTTAACAAAGGTCTCTATTAATTCGCGAAATACCTGAAGTTTGTTATGCATACCTTTATTAATATTCATTCCATAAGCTAACGGCTCACACAAAACTTTCCACAGACTGACCTCATATTGATTGGCAGCATCAATAATTTTACTCAACGTAGTATCCCCTATTCCACGAGCCGGATAATTCAACACCCGTTTAAAGGCTTCTTCATCATTGGGATTCACCGCCAAACGGAAGTACGAAATCACATCCTTTATTTCCTTGCGCTGATAAAAGGATAAACCTCCATATATTTTGTATGGCAAACTGCGTTTGCGGAGTGCTTCTTCAAAAATACGGCTTTGAGCATTAGTTCGATATAAAATCGCAAAATCATCGTATGAATAATGTTGCTGATAACGTAATTGGGAAATTTTATTAGCTACAATCTCACCTTCTTCCACATCACTATATGCATTAAATACCCCAAGCGGTTCACCTTTGGCATTCTCGGAAAATACTTCTTTACGAATTTGTTCTCTATTTTTTGCAATCAAACTATTGGCAGCTGAAACAATGGTTTGAGTAGAACGGTAATTCTGCTCTAACTTAAATAGTTTGGCTCCTTTATATATTTGTGTAAATTTTAAAATATTCTCAATATTAGCCCCTCGGAAGGAATAAATACTTTGTGCATCATCACCCACTACGCACACACGCTGATTTTCTTGAGAAAGTTGAAGTACAATGCTATGTTGTGCATAATTGGTATCTTGATACTCATCTACCAATATGTACCGAAATTGCGATGCGTATTTAATTCGTATATCAGCATGTTCCTTAAAAAGAAGGTAAGTATATACCAGCAAATCATCAAAATCCATCGCATTGCTCTGCCGACAACGTTCCCAATATCGTCGATAAATATCCCGAGTTGCCGGTATTTTAGCCTCCATATCCATCTGAGCAATGGAAGCATCCGATGCATACGCATCAGGAAGTATCAAATGATTTTTGGCATTACTTATACGAGCCTGAATCATTCCTGGCTTATACACCTTGTCATCCAACTTAAGTTCTTTAATGATGCTTTTGAGCAAACTTTTGGAATCGGAAGCATCATAAATGGTATAATGGGGAGTAAAACCAATCGCTTGTGCTTCCACTCGAAGAATACGTGAAAAGATGGAGTGAAACGTTCCCATCCACAAGTAACGTGCCCGTTCGCCTACCTGACGAGCAATACGTTCCTTCATTTCGCGAGCCGCCTTATTCGTAAAAGTAAGCGCCAGAATATTCCAGGGTTCATATCCCTGTTCCATCAAATAAGCTATTTTATAAGTAAGTACACGTGTTTTACCCGAGCCGGCTCCTGCAATAACTAATGAAGGACCTTCATTATATAACACAGCTGCACGTTGCCCATCATTCAATTCATCCAAATAGTTATTCATAGTTTCTTCTTTTCAAGCCCACAAAGATAGGAAAAGTTTGAATTGAAGCGAACATTTTCCAAGCTATTCGCGTTGGATAAACAAAGAAGATTAAAACTTTAACTTTATGAATATATTAATCACCTCCCTCATTTCCTTCGCTATGACTTATACTATGCCTAAACTTCCATACGCAAATAATGCCTTGGAACCTGTTATCAGTCAAAATACGATTGACTATCATTATGGCAAACATTTACAGACATACGTAAACAATCTCAATGCATTGGTTCCAGGTACGGCGTTTGAAGGAAAAAATATCGAAGAAATTGTCGCTACTGCTCCGGCCGGTGCTATATTCAACAATGCAGGACAAGTACTCAACCATACTTTATATTTTCTTCAGTTTACTCCTGCTCCAACTCAAAAAGTACCTACCGGGAAGTTGGCAGAAGCCATCAACCAAAATTTCGGAAACTTTGAAAACTTCAAAGATGAAATGACCAATGCCGGCACTACCCTATTCGGTTCCGGATGGGTATGGTTAGCCATGAATCAGGATGGAAAACTGGTCATTATCCAAGAAGCCAACGGAGGTAATCCCATTACACAAGGAATGAAGCCTTTATTGGGATTCGATGTATGGGAACATGCCTATTATTTAGACTATCAGAATAAACGAACCGACCATATCAACCAACTATGGAATATCATTGATTGGGAAGTGGTTGCCAATAGAATGTAATCTCTCTTCATCGCTTATTATAGTTATTTCCGTCGGGTTTATCTATTATATTAGGTAAGCCCGACATTTTTTGTACCTTTGCACCGTATCCATATAGGTATTCAAAAATGAAAATACTCATTATCAATGCCAGTCCACGTAGTAAAGGACTCATCAGTCAGATGCTGAACACCATGTCGGAAGAAGCGCAACTACATCATGCCGATGTCGATCAAGTCATCGTCAATCGTTTGCTAATCCGTCCCTGTATAGGCTGTATGAATTGCCGAAGTCGCAATTATTGCAGCCTGCCGGAAGACGATGCTCAGCGCACACTAAGAAAAATAGAAGAAGCCGATATTCTAATTATCGGTTCGCCTTGTTATTGGGGAAACATGAATGGATACTTGAAAGTGCTTTTCGACCGTATTGTATATGGTCTTATCGGCGAGAATGCTAATGGCATCCCTACCCCCAAGCACAAAGGGAAAAAAGCCGTTATCGTTACTACCTGTTCGACAGCATGGCCGTTTAATATTCTATTCAATCAAAGCCGAGGAGCAGTCAAAGCTCTACGTGAAATCCTAAAATGGAGTGGTTTTTCCATCAAGGGGGTAATTGAAAAGGGAGGTACTCGGAAGCATCCGAAGCTAACGGATAAGGAGATAAAAAAGTGTCAAAACATCATCCGACGAATCCTTAAATAAAGAAAATTGCCCTTATTCACTCATTTCCGACTATTATTATTAGGAATATTACAATTCGATTACTATCTTTGCTTTAGTATTTAGTTTAAGATATGAAGCTAATCCTAATCACATCGCCCACCTATTTCGTGGAAGAAGACAAAATTATTACAGCCTTGTTTGAAGAAGGGCTGGATATTCTTCATCTACGCAAACCTAATACTGCCCCCATGTTTGCAGAAAGGTTGTTAACTCTTATACCGGAACAATATCACAAACGTATAGTAGTTCATGGTCATTTCTATCTGAAAGAAGAATATAGGTTGAAAGGAATTCATTTAAGTTCCCGTAATCCCCATGCACCGGAAGCATATCGAGGACATGTCAGTTACTCTTGTCATTCATTAGAAGAGATTAAGGAATGTAAGCGTAACTTCGATTATGTATTTATGAGTCCGGTTTTTGACTCTATTTCCAAACAGAATTACCATTCTGCATATACACCTGAAGATATACGAAAAGCTCACAAAGCCGGCATTATTGATAAGAAAGTCATTGCTTTAGGAGGTATTGATACAGACAATATCATCGAAGTCAAAGATTATGGTTTTGGGGGAGCAGCCATCCTCGGAGCTTTGTGGAACCGGTTCGATGTTTGTGGCGATAGAGGCTATCAACAACTAATCGAACATTTCAAGAAACTGAAAAAGCTGGCCGATTAGTTTTTTATTCTAATAATAATACGTAACTTTGCATAACTTTTATTACTGATTTCAAATCTATTACATAATAAAATGAGCACTACATCTCCTTTTAAAGTGTTCTCGGGTACAAACTCGAGATACTTGGCAGAAAAAATCTGCAACAGTCTTGGTTGTGAATTAGGAAACATGAACATCACTCACTTTGCTGATGGTGAATTTGCTGTTTCTTTTGAAGAATCTATCAGAGGTTCTCATGTATTCTTGGTTCAGTCTACTTTCCCTAACTCTGACAATTTAATGGAATTGCTGTTGATGATTGATGCAGCAAAGAGAGCTTCTGCAAAGAGCATCATCGCCGTTATCCCTTACTTCGGTTGGGCACGTCAGGACAGAAAAGACAAGCCACGTGTTTCTATCGGTGCAAAATTGGTTGCCGACCTTCTTAGCGTAGCTGGTATCGACCGCTTGATTACAATGGACCTCCATGCAGACCAGATTCAAGGTTTCTTTGATATTCCGGTTGACCACTTGTATGCATCTACTATCTTCTTACCATACGTTCAGTCTATGAACTTGAAGAACTTGGTCATCGCAAGTCCGGACGTAGGTGGTTCTAAGCGTGCAAGTTCATACGCTAAGTATTTGGATTGCCCGTTGGTACTCTGTAACAAGACTCGTGAAAGAGCTAACGTAGTAGCAACTATGCAGATTATCGGCGATGTAGAAGGCAAAGATGTTATCATCGTAGACGATATGGTTGATACAGCTGGTACTATTACTAAAGCTGCCGACATCATGAAACAAGCCGGTGCCGCTTCTGTACGTGCCATCGCTTCTCACTGCGTAATGTCTGGTCCTGCTTCCGAACGCGTTCAGAACTCTATGTTGGAAGAAATGTTGTTCACAGATAGTATTCCTTATTCTAACCGTTGTGCAAAGGTAAAGCAACTGACTGTTGCTGATATGTTTGCTGAAGCTATTATCCGAGTAATGAACAATCAATCTATCTCTGACCAATACTTGATTTAAATTAATCAATCATAACATAAAAAAAGAGGGTTTTGAAAACCCTCTTTTTTTATGCCCTTATCTTACTTACAAGCAGAAATACGCAACTTGAAGTTATATCCTTCTTCAATAATCTTGTATTTCTCCATAGTGTCCGGACCGCAACTTGCATTACCTACACCACGATATTTAGCATCCAAGTGCAAAGTGATAAACGGATCCTTCTTCAATTCCCACATGTGCTTGGTCTGAGAAAGCTTCATATCGGTATAAGGAAGAGCTGAGAACGATACATCGCCTTGTGTCTCAATACAGATACCTTGTCCTTTCGCATTCGTAAGTTTCAACTCGCGAAGACCTTCACGTCCACCCATTGTTTGAGGCTTCTGATAATAAACAACCATATCGTCTACCGTTGTCTGATAACGGCCTACCATACAGTTTTCCTTGCGGTCATTATAGTTTTCCCAGGGACCGTATGCGTAGTAGTTCACATTACGCAAACCCGGATTGATGGAAGCTACCAAACCTGCACGACGCAAATCCTTTGCTTGCGGAGTGATGGTTACATCCATATCCATAATACCGTTCGGAAGGAATGTATAAGTAATCACTTGACTACATAACTGACCTCCACGAGTGGTTTTCACGATAACAGAACCGCCCTTGCTTGGTACGATTTCGCAAGTACCGATACTATCCAAACCATTTCCTGGTTTGCAACGGCCATCGTTTTCAATCCAACGGTAGTTATCATAAACAAAACCTTCCTGACCATAAATGATTTCCTGTCCATTGAGTTTCAAAGAAACCATCTTACCTGTTTCCTTGCAGAATACAGCCTTAATTGCCTTATTGCCTACGGTTAATGCCCTTTCAGTATTTTCTACAGCTAATTTTTCAGCCTTCTTGTCTACCTTGATAACTGGCAATGTAGCCTTACGGGCATTCACTTCAAACTGACCTTGAGCCACGAGATGATTCGGTTCCGACCAACGGGTAGCCTTATCTTGGTCAACGAAGAGATTGATCATGATTTCTTCTCCAGCCTTGATAGCCTGCTTCATGTCAACGTTGAGCAATGGAAGAACAACGGTTGCTTGTCCATTCACTTCAATGACCGGCAATGCCTGCTTGTCCTTACCCATGATTTCGCCATTCTTCACGATTTCATAACGGAGTGTATGATCTGCCGTATTGATAAAGTCGTAAGTATTCTTGATGTTGATGGTTACTTCATTCTTCTTGGTATCTACACCCGCCAACTCAAATTTAATCCATTGCTGAATGGCTTTTACTTGTTTCAACTTCGGAGTTTCCTTTCGGTCGGCGGTAATTATACCGTTACAGCAGAAGTTACCCTGATGAGGACCAGGGAAGTCAAAACCAGTACGCAAGCGTCCTTCGTAGTTGCCGGCCAGAATTTCATGCGGTTCATAGATGGCTTGGTCTACCCAGTCCCAGATAGCACCACCTACGGTAGTCGAGCTGTTTTCAATACTTTCCCAATATTCCTTCAAGTTACCGATGGCATTACCCATAGAGTGAGCATATTCGCAGATAAACATCGGCTTGTCGAATGAGTTTACATACTTATCCATCCAATCCATGCCCGGATACATCTTTGAGTACATATCGCTGAAACGATTTCCTCCATATTCCTTGCCATCACGAGTGCTTTCATGGTGTACAGGACGAGGATCGAGCTTCTTGGCAGCATCGTAGCAAGCCTGGAAGTTGTTACCACTTCCGTTTTCGTTACCCAATGAAAACGAGAAGATACTCGGGTGGTTACGATCGCGAAGAATCATGCGTTCCACACGGTCTACAAACGAAGGAATCCAAGAAACCATGTCCGAGATAGACTGGTTGGCATGGTCTTCAAGGTCGGCTTCGTCCATACACCAAAGTCCGAAATAGTCGTACATCGCATACATCTTGGCTGCATTCGGATAGTGGGCAGTACGGATGGTGTTGATGTTGTTACGCTTCATCAAAAGTACGTCTTGCAACATGGATTCAGTAGGAACAGCACGTCCGTAAAGCGGATGAGAATCATGACGATTTACCCCCTTGAAGAATACACGCTGGCCGTTTACATAAATGATGGAACCCTTGATTTCAATATGACGGAAACCATATTTAGTAGAGAATGCCATTTCGTCCTTACCGTTTTCACGCTGAACAACGCTTACGGTGTAGAGGTTCGGGGTTTCTGCCGTCCAAGCCTGGAGGTCTTTCAAGCCTTCAAAATTACAAACAAGCTTCTTTGTTTCGTTCTGAGCAGCAAAAGCTACCTTCATGGCCACTTCCTGAACCAACTTACCGTCCGGAGCCGTCAACTTTACAGCGATTTCCTTTTCACCGGCCAACTTGTCGCGATTGTCGAGTTCAAGAGCTACCTTCATCGAACCTTCCTTATAGCCCTTTGAAGCATCCAGTTCGGAAGTGATGTAATGGTCGCGAACACTTACCAACGGTACATTGTAGATGTTTACATCGCGGAAGATACCACTCATACGGAACATATCCTGACATTCCAAATACGAACCATCACTCCAACGCATGACTTGTACAGCCAAACGGTTTTCACCCGGGCGGAGATACTTGGTGATGTCAAATTCATGGTCGTTGTTCGCACCTTGAGTATAACCTACATATTCGCCATTCAGATAAACGAAGGCTGCACTATAGATACCTCCAAAGTTGATGAATGTACGGTTATTTTCCCAACCTTTCGGCAATTCAAAGAAACGTACATACGAACCCACCGGATTGATGCCGTAATTCTTTCCACCATCGTTGAAGCCCTTGCGTGCATCAATATAAGGAGGTATGTTGGCATGAGGATATTCCACATTACAATAAATCGGACGGTCGTATCCATGCATTTCCCAATTGGATGGAACTGGAATCGTTTTCCAACTGCTTACGTCATAATCTTCCTTATAGAAGTCCAACGGACGCTTGGAAGGCTCCGGCACAAAGTTGAAGAACCAATCGCCATTCAACGATTGTATGTTATGACTTTTTGGAGTAACCCAAGGAGTACGATAAAATTCTTTGTCAGCTATCATACAGCTTTCTGAACAATACGGCATATAGGTTGCATGACCTTTTTCCTTGTTTTCGGCAAACATGGTTTCGTCTTCCCAATATACCTTTTCGCGGTTGTTGGTTGCTTCGGCTCCCGGCACATTCAAACCCGTAGGAATGATGCGGAAAAGGGTTTCCAATGCCCAAGCATCTACCGATTCTTTTTCCACCATCACGATTTCGTCCTTGTCGTTGACGGCAGCTACCCACTTCGCCTTGTTGGTCGGTTGGAGACGGATATAGTCGCCTGCCCAAAGAGTAGACCACAACTGGAATTCGTCCGAACCATTCACTTCAGCCATCTGGGCAGTAGCATTGTCGTGAGCACGGACGGCCATATTATTATAAGGATTAGAGAAACGCTTGCTTCCCGACAAATCTCCTACTTGCCAAAGCTGGTTCTTGTCCTTCACATCAATGGCTTTCAAGATAACTTGAGTGGAGCCGTCGGTATACGTCCATACTTTGTCCGGGAACTTCACAGAAACGATTTGATACAACTTGTTTTTGTCGTAGGCCCATGTAGGCGGCATTGCCAACAGCATAGCCAGCATAAAAAGCGCTACTCTGATAAGGTTTTTCATATAAATAAATATTTAAAGGTTTATAAATTTACATTAATCTGACAAATATAAGGAATATTCATTGAAAGAAGAAATCAGAGGAAAATAAAAAGAAGAAAAGCTTCTAAGGAAGGCAAAAAAAACTCTTTGACGCATTGCTTCATTCGCCAAAGAGCTTTTTCTAATTCCTCAAAAGCTTTCTCAAAAAGCTCAAAGCCTTTTTTTTAATTCAAAAAGCGGATGTCCGGATTCATCTTTCAAGAACAATACATCATTAGAGAAAGAAAAGTTCCTAACTTTTCCAATCGCCTGAAGAATGGCATCTTCCGTAGCCATGTCCGCACAAAAGCGTTTGGTGCTTCCTACCGCACCGAACGACAAGACTTCCGGCTTATCAGCGTTGGTTTCCAATGTTCCCATCAAACTATTGCATCCGGCATTTCCATACAACTGGTTTTCTGCCACATTAAATCCCAAGAAAGGTGTTTCTTCGGCTTGAACCGACTTACCATTCACTCGAACAATCTCCCACTCTCCGGCCAAATCGTTTACCGAAGCCGCCTTTTGAGAGCTTCCACAACCCATAAGCATCAGGCTTCCTACCAATAATGTCGTGATTTCTTTTTTCATCTTTCGCATATATCTTTGATTTTTTATTTATAGACAAAGGTATATAGAATAATCCATAGTCAACATATCGCTAAAGTTTTTTTTCAGAATAAAATATTTTCTTACCTTTGTCAGTCGAACGTTAAACTTTAAAAGATATATGGCAAAGAAAGACATTGAACTCGATTTTGCTCCGGGTGCAAACAACAGCGAGAAGTTGAAAGCATTGCAAGCCGCAATGGACAAGATTGAAAAGAGTTTCGGAAAAGGTTCTATCATGAAATTAGGAGACGAAAAGATTCAGGATGTGGAAGTTATCCCTACCGGTTCTATCGCCTTGAACTACGCATTGGGCGTAGGTGGTTATCCTAAAGGAAGAATCATCGAAATATACGGTCCCGAATCATCTGGTAAGACGACGTTGGCCATTCATGCCATCGCCGAAGCACAAAAAGCAGGCGGCATTGCCGCTTTCATCGACGCCGAACACGCATTCGACCGCTTCTATGCGGCCAAGTTGGGTGTAGATGTAGACAACGTATGGATTTCTCAGCCGGACAACGGTGAGCAAGCATTGGAAATTGCCGAACAACTGATTCGTTCGTCGGCTATCGACATCATCGTCATCGACTCTGTTGCAGCCTTGACTCCGAAAGCCGAAATCGAAGGTGATATGGGTGAAAACAAGGTAGGTTTGCAAGCTCGCTTGATGTCTCAAGCATTACGAAAACTCACCTCGGCCATCAGCAAGACCAACACCACTTGTATCTTCATCAACCAGTTGCGTGAAAAGATTGGTGTGATGTTCGGTAATCCGGAAACTACCACCGGTGGTAATGCCTTGAAATTCTATGCTTCTGTACGAATTGACATCCGTCCGGGTACTCCTATCAAGGATGGCGACAATGTATTGGGTAAACAAACCAAAGTGAAAGTGGTAAAGAACAAGGTGGCTCCTCCTTTCCGTCGTGCCGAATTCGACATCATGTTTGGCGAAGGTATTTCTCGTGCCGGCGAAATCATCGACTTGGGTGCAGAGCTGGGAGTTATTAAGAAAAGCGGTTCTTGGTATAGCTACAACGACACGAAATTAGGTCAAGGTCGTGATGCTTCCAAGCAAGTGATTTTAGACAATCCGGAATTGGCCGAAGAATTGGAAGGCCTGATTTTTGAAGCTTTGAAGGCTCAGGAATAAAACGAAAAAAGGAGTGAAAATTCACTCCTTTTTCTTTATTGTACCTTCTTCAATTCAAACCCAATCATCAATCCATTAAAGTTTTCAGCCAACTTATTGATAGTAGAAGCCGATGAATTCAGTTTTGAAGCGGCTCCTGTAATGGTTTTAACCACCGAAAGAATCTTGTCTGCGTCAAAGACAAAGCTCATATTACTACCTAATGTTACGACATGAGCCGTAGTCTTCACTTTCAGCTTACCCGTCTGAATGGTTACGGTCTTGGCTTCTGCATCAAATTCATAAGTTCCTTCCACCGTTCTGCCCTTGATGGTGTACGAGCAAGTATTATCCTCGTTGAAGGTATATTGAATCGTGTTCAAACCGGCTTTTTTATAAATGGATTCCATCTTTTTTTCGACTTCTGCACCGGCCGCTTCTCCGCCGATATTTGTCAGAACATTGTCTCCTCGCAACTGACAATCCGGACCTACATATTCCCACGTTCCGATAAGCGATGTTTCGGTTGTCGCCTTATCTCCTACCACAGCTTTTGCCACTCCTGACAAAATATCTTTCAAACTCTGCGCATCTGCTTGTACGGCTACCGCACAAAGCAATGCAATCATACAAATAAACTTTTTCATCATCTTAATCTTTTATAATTCTGCACAAAAATAAAAGTTAGTCATTTCCTCTCCAAAAGAAAACGACCAACTTTATCTTTTTTTATACAAATGAGCATTTAGTAGGCTTTAATTTATGTCTGACACTTGTCGTTCCGCCTTCTATTGCTACAGAAACAAAAGCATAAATCGGAGTTTATTCAAGGGGTGTACTTGGGTACATCCACTTATTTTTTAGACACCTTCCCATCAATACACGCTGTATGGGTAGGGTAGCCTACCCGAATACACTCATAATTATCCAAATGGACATATTGACAGGTGTTTTTACGCATGCAGTCTCACACTCCAACAAGACTGCAAGCATAGGCATACGAGACTTGCTCCGTTGGCACATGAGACTGCAAGTGCGGAACTGTGAGACTGCAAAGGTAAAAAAGTCATTTTTATATCTCAAGACAAAGCAAAAAAACTCTTTGACGGAAAAGTGTTAACACCAAAGCGTTTTAATTCGTTCGTCAAAGAGTTTTTGGAAGAGTATTTTGAAGACTCCAAACACGTATCCGCAAGGAAGTTTATTTCAATTTTTCCATCTTTATCAATGCAGATGAACGTGGCTGGTCAAGCTGAATGGTATAACCACTGGCGATTAATGTTTCGCCCGAGATCTCAACAATCTCTTTCGTATCGAAGTTCTCAAAACGATATACCGCCGAAGCATCAATATCGCCTAAAGATACAGTACAGGTATTTTCCTTTGCCTGGTCTCGCCGGAAAGCCATAATGAATCCCTTATCGGTTTCCTTTTTATACAACTGATAACAACACCATACATCAAGTTCTAAAGAATAGGGCGTTAACGGGAAATAATCTCCATTATAACAATCCTTTACCGCATCATGCTGGCGCATCATCTCACGAAACCACTCCCAGGGATAATCCTCAGGAGCTTTCAAGTAAGCCCCTTTTTCATCACGCGGCAAGAAGTTGAAATTAAGCCCTGCATTCATATTACTACGGAAGCTGTACGCATCGTATGGCTTCACACTGGTTCCCGTATTGCTATAAGGAATCCAGTTCATGATACTAAACGCATGCAACTGACAACCGATAGGATTAGCCCACGCATTGCAAGTATAATCACTCCGATGAAGTGCCACAGAACGGCGCAACATTTCGAGTTCCAAGCGATGACCACCACCGGCACAGTTATCAATCAGTAAGTGAGGGAAGCGTTCTTGTAGCTCATCGAATAATTTGTAGAGGTTTTCAATATACTTTATTTCTGTTATTCCTTGCCGATCAGGAGTATCGTTGTTTCGCCAATACCTCAAAGGAGCCGTACAGTTATCATTACGAAGAATGTCGATGTCGAGGTTACGGATATAATCACTCAAGAAGCCCAAAACCCACTGAAATGCTCCCGGATGACCGATATTGACTAAATACGCATCAACCATCGGATACTTCCCTACCTTTGGACGCTTCACATTTTCGGGAAGAGGTAACATCCATTCCGGATGTTCTTCGGCAACCGGCGTACCTTTTACGGCACGTTCCGGTTCAAACCACAATAGAAAGTTCATTCCTGCCTCATGAACTGCTTCAGAAATCGGTTGTAAGCCATTGGGATGCTGAACGGTGTTCACTTCCCAATTACCTACCACTCCATACCAATCTTCATCATCGAAATCCTGATATTCTAATGTAGGGTGTGGACCTCCAAACCATCCGGCATCTATCCAATATGTATCATATCCTACATCCAACTTCTTTACAAGGTCAATGTATTCCAAATGATGCGCAGTTGTGGTTCCACCCCAAGTTGGGAAAGAAATAGGTACGACTAAATCTTTACCGGAGGGCTTTGGAGAAGAATACTTCACGATATATCGACGTAGCTTGTTATGCCCTTCCACTATATCACCGTTCCAGAAAGTAAGCATCATCAACGGAGTACGAATCTTTTCCCCAGGATAAAGTTTAAGATGCGTTTTTTCCAAACCCGAAGCAAGATGTAACCGTTCACCCTTCGTAGTAAAAGAAGCCATCCATTGGCCAGCCCATCCCACTCCTACAATAACACCTTCATCGGGATCACGATAAACATTAAAAAACGGAAGGTATTTGGAAGTAGCCCATCCTGAACCACCATCAAAGTAGATTTGTCCTTCCCCGGAAGATACCAGTGAATCACACAATGCAAAATCATCAAATCCATCATGCGAACCTAAGGAGTATCGAAAATGATAGTCCTGATTTTTATCCGATTGTAATTCCAAAGAAATATCTGCCGTCAATATATCCGAAATAATCTCTGTGGTGTCTTGACCTACATTCTCGATATAACAAGTCCATTCAACCACTGGCATATCGGGAGCAATCTTGCCCACAACCGTATAATCTATACCTTCTTGAGTCTGAAATCTACTCGTTCTTACGTTCCAACCTTGATTATCAACCGACTCCTCTATTGAATATTGAGCCGTCTGCAAGATAGAATCAGAGCTTTCATCGTTATACTTAAAACTCAACGGCGGAGTTTTTTGACTGGTAATTTGAAGGTAAAATTGTTCTGCACGAGAATAATCAATATCCCTCTCGGTACAAGAAGCCAGAAACAACAAGCAGACCAAAGCAAAAATAACTTTCTTCATTCCCATAATTTTTAAGATTAAGATTTGTTCGTGCAAGATATGAAAAAATACTCATACATACAGTATAATTATTTCAGAAAAAAGGAGTAAATCTGAGGAAGAAGAAAAAAAATCAGTTGCAACAAACATTGCAACTGATTTAATAGAACTGAAAAGGTATAGATTGATTAGTCTTCCATCAACTTGCGATAGCGTACACGTTTCGGTTCTTCATTACCCAAACGTTTGAGCTTGTTTTCTTCGTATTCCGAGTAAGAACCCTGGAAGAAGAACACTTCACTATTGCCTTCAAAAGCAAGAATGTGTGTACAGATACGGTCGAGGAACCAACGGTCGTGGCTGATGACTACCGCACAACCAGCAAAGTTTTCCAAACCTTCTTCCAACGCACGAAGGGTGTTCACGTCAATGTCGTTGGTCGGTTCGTCGAGGAGAAGAACGTTTCCTTCTTCCTTCAGCGCCATTGCCAAATGCAAGCGGTTACGTTCACCCCCTGAAAGCACACCGCAAAGCTTTTCTTGGTCGGCACCCGAGAAGTTGAAGCGACTGAGGTAAGCACGAGCATTTACATCGCGATTGCCCATACGGATAAGGTCATTACCGCCGCTGACTACCTGATATACACTCTTGTTCGGATCAATGTCCTTGTGTTGCTGGTCAACGTAGGCCAACTTCACAGTTTCCCCTACCTCAAAGTTACCTTTATCAATGCTTTCCAGGCCCATGATAAGACGGAACAAAGTGGTCTTACCGGCACCGTTCGGACCAATCACGCCCACAATACCGTTCGGTGGAAGCATGAAGTTGAGGTTGTCGAACAACAGCTTTTCGCCGTATGCCTTCTGTACGCTGATGGCTTCGATGACCTTGTTACCCAAGCGAGGACCGTTCGGGATAAAGATTTCAAGCTTTTCTTCCTTTTCCTTCACATCTTCGTTCAACAACTTGTCGTAAGAGTTCAAACGAGCTTTACCCTTCGCCTGGCGAGCCTTCGGAGCCATGCGTACCCATTCCAACTCACGTTCAAGTGTCTTGCGACGCTTGCTGGCACTCTTTTCTTCCTGTTCCATACGCTTGGTCTTTTGTTCCAACCAACTGGAGTAGTTGCCTTTCCAGGGAATACCTTCGCCACGATCAAGTTCCAGAATCCAACCGGCCACATGGTCGAGGAAGTAACGGTCGTGAGTAATACAGATAACCGTACCTTCGTATTGTTGCAAGTGCTGTTCCAACCAGTCGATGGATTCTGCATCGAGGTGGTTGGTCGGTTCGTCGAGAAGCAAAACATCCGGCTTCTGGAGTAACAGACGGCAAAGAGCCACACGACGGCGTTCACCACCCGAAAGGTGCTTAACCGGCTGGTCTTCCGGTGGACAACGGAGAGCATCCATCGCACGTTCCAACTTGCTGTCAAGGTTCCAGGCATCGGTAGCATCGATGATGTCCTGCAATTCAGCCTGACGCGCAAAAAGCTCGTTCATCTTGTCTGCGTCCTCATAATATTCCGGAAGCCCGAACTTATTGTTGATTTCTTCGTATTCATTCAGGGCATCCACAATCGGCTGTACCCCTTCCATGACAATTTCTTTCACGGTTTTGGTATCATCCAACTGCGGTTCCTGTGCCAAATAGCCAACCGAATAACCCGGTGAGAATACCACTTCGCCCTGATAGCTCTTGTCGAGACCGGCGATAATCTTCAGCAATGTAGACTTACCCGAACCGTTCAGACCGATGATACCAATCTTGGCACCATAAAAGAAGGACAGGTAAATGTTCTTCAATACTTGCTTGTTTGCTTGGAAGGCCTTGCTCACGCCTACCATTGAAAAGATAATTTTTTTATCGTCTGCCATATAATGATTGATTAATATTGTTCTTTCTCGTTCGGGAAGTCTCGATTCTTGACATCTTCCACATACTGGCTGATGGCATTGGTCATCACTGTGTGCAAGTCAGCATATCTGCGAAGGAAACGAGGACTGAATCCGTTGGTCATGCCCAACATGTCGGCAACTACCAAAACCTGACCGTCTACTCCCCCACCGGCACCGATACCGATGATAGGAATGTTCACTTCTTTTGCTACTCTTTCTGCCAATGCCGCCGGTACCTTTTCGATAACAATAGCAAAACAACCGGCTTCTTCCAACAAGTGTGCATCACGAATCAGTTTTTCTGCTTCTTCATCTCCCTTTGCACGCACGTTGTAAGTACCGTATTTATTGATGGACTGCGGCATCAAGCCCAAATGCCCCATTACGGGAATACCGGATGCAATGATTTTCTTTACAGAATCAATGATTTCTTCGCCACCTTCCAACTTCAAAGCATCTGCATGAGTAATCTTCATGATTTGGATGGCGTTGGTAACAGCGTCATAAGCCGAAGTTTGGTAAGTACCAAAAGGCATATCCACTACCACCAATGCACGTTTCACACCACGAACCACCGCCTTGCCCAAAAAAATCATCTGGTCAAGTGTAATGGGCAATGTGGTAATATTTCCTGCAATCACATTGGAAGCCGAATCGCCTACCAAAATAACGTCAATTCCAGCACCATCTACAATCTGTGCTGTGGTATAATCATAAGAGGTCAACATGGAAATCTTTTCTCCACGTTGTTTCATTTCAATCAAACGATGAGTAGTTACTTTACGGGTATCACTCGATAAATATCCTGCCATAAATTAATTTTATATTTATTTCAATTATTAATTTCAATGTACACTCTCCCCTCTTGAGAGGGGATTAAGGGGTGTGTGAGACACGTCCGCTTGTGAATATTACAGTTTATGTATATCACACACCCCCTTACCCCCTCTCAAGAGGGGGGAGTAAATTATGTGCAAAGGTAGGAGTTTTGGCTGATTATTCCAATACAGCTATCATTTTTTCATAGCTGAAGCCTACAAAGTCAGGTATAACAAGGGTTGCTTTATCTTTTATGCTACCCTCCGGATTGGTTGTTGCAAGGCCGACCACCTTCATCCCTGCCCGATTTCCAGCTTCCAATCCATGAAAGGAATCCTCAAAAACCACACAATTCTCGATGGGTGCATCAAATGTTTTTGCTCCCAAAAGGAAACATTCCGGATGAGGTTTAGAATGATGAAACATGTCGGCAGTAAAAATCTTGTCAACCATAGTAGGTAATTCCGGATGAGCCAAATAAGCATTCGACATCTTTCGATTGTTGGAACTGGTTACAATGGCCATCTTTACCCCTTTCGACCGAAGTTCTTTCATGAAATCTTCCACACCTGGAATAAAGTGGAATGTCATTTCTGCCTCAAAACGGTTTAAGTCTTCCGTAATCTGAGCTTGCAAATCAGGCTCCTGCAAGAAATACTTTTCATAAAGTTGCGTCAAAGTCTGCCCTTTGATGTGTTGGCCAAAATCAGGTATCTCCGGATGGTATTTCTTTCCTTTTTCATTCCAGAAAAGTGTATATTGGCTCTCCGTATCCATGACCACACCGTCAAAATCAAAAAGAGCTACTATGGGTTTATCTTGTTTCATCATCAGGAAAATAAAAGCATAATATTCAAAATAGATACAATCGTAGCAATGCCGTAAAGCAAATACTTAGTCCAAGTAGAGTTGGCATACTTACCCATCACTCGTTTGGACGAAGTAAGGCTCACTTGCAGAAAAACAGTAAACGGGAGTTGTATGCTTAATATCATCTGCGAGATAATCAACCCATAGAACGGATTGTCAATGAAGAAGATAATGAGTAAAGCCAATCCCAATGACAGCAATATCCCGACCTTAGAGTGAATATCTTTAATGTGATAAGACTCTCCGAAGATACCGGCAAAGATAGAACCGGCCGCCATTCCACTGGTAACTGTCGATGAAATACCAGCCATAAGTAAAGCCAAAGCAAAGACAATGGCTGCTGCATCGCCCAACAAAGGAGTAAGCAAGGATTGTGCTTGTTGCAATTCTTCTACCGGAATACCAGTCTGAAAGAAAGTAGCGGCAGCCAACAATATCATGGCACTATTGATTGCCCAACCAACGAGCATAGAGAACAACGTATCATAAAACTCGTACTTCAGCCGGTTTTGTATGGAAGCGTCGTCCTGCTGATTGTATTCATGGCTCTGAATTACTTCCGAATGAAGAAAGAGGTTATGCGGCATGACCACAGCTCCCAACACACTCATGATGATAAGCATACTTCCCTGTGGAATGGTAGGCACCACCCACGAACGAACAGCCAACGGCCAGTCGATGTTAACCAAGAACAACTCATACAAGAATGACAAACCTATAATGGAAACGAAAGCAATGATGATTCGTTCAATCCGTTTGTAACTGTTGGAGAAAAGCATGATAACCACAAAAAGGGTTGTCAACACAGCTCCCCACACAATAGGTATGCTGAACAACATTTCCAAAGCAATAGCTCCACCCAAGATTTCTGCTAAAGATGTGGAGATAGAAGCCAAGACTGCCGTTGCCAAGACTGGGCGTGAAACCCATTTCGGACAATATTTTGTAGCCGCTTCACTCAAACAAAGCCCTGTAACAATGCCCAAGTGAGCCACATTGTGCTGAAGGATGATAAGCATAACCGTAGAAAGGGTAACAACCCAAAGCAACGCATATCCGAATTCGGATCCGGCCGCAAAGTTGGATGCCCAGTTTCCTGGATCAATGAATCCAACCGTTACGAGCAACCCCGGCCCGATGTATTTGAAGAAATCCAACCCGCCTAAATAGCGTTTGTGATTCTTGTTCTTTAGTTCTTGCCAAATATTTGCCATAACACTTAAATAAAACGCCCTCTTCATTATTTAATAGAAGAAGGCGAGTTTTTGTTTATTAGAAATACCAATCAAACGAAATTTCATTCCAACCGGCAGCTGTATACCAATCAATGGTTTTGAAAAAAGTATTCCATGAAGATTTATAAGGAGTTGGAATATAAATGCCTAATCCACAGAAATTAGAAGCATCTACACTATAATCTGATGGACTTGCCATTTCCAAACAACCTTTATATAATATGGTTTTGTTTAACTGTTCTGAAAAGGAAGAAGGTAAGTTATCGTTATTCAGGTCTTTGACAAACTGCCCTAAATCATACGCGATATACGGTCCTCCATCTCTTCCGTATTCCTGCAAAACACTTACATCGTAGTCAGAAAGAATTTCCTTATGAGTAGTAATTTCTGCCTTCACTTCATTGGCTAAAGCCTGCATCTCTTTGCTATCAACCAAAGCGATGGTTCCCCATGCTTGACTGCCTCTCTCATATTTCTGCTTATAGAAGTCTATATATGATTGGCAAATTTGTTTATAACCTGCAACTGTTCCTTCATATAAATATCCCAATGAAGTCTCATAAGGGAAGCCATAAGCAGGCACTTCCATTGCAGAAACTATCTGATAATGAGTTACATTTCTCAAATCATAGCAAACTTCTGTTGTACCCATAAAGCACGCATCATACAAAAGGAACTCAAAGGTCTTTCCCGTAGACTGCATGGCTTCGGCCATATCTTTAATAAGGATGGTATTATCTGTACCCTTGCCATCTTGTCCGAACGAACGAGTAAAAATTGTATTCAACCAAGCACTTCCATGTGAAGCAGCAATCAATCCAACTTTACTTGTCGGAGATAGACTGACCATATCCTTCAGGACTTTGCTCATCACTTGTTTGTCTGTGGACAGTTGAGGAGAATATGTCTTGACAACTTTTGCTAATTCGGCCACTTCATCTATCGTAGCCTCATCGTTTAATTGTTTCTTGCCATTTACATTTCCTCGGCCGTCAGTTTCATATTTCATGATAACCGGATAATCCCATAGGCCATAATTACTACTTCCATCCCAATAAATCAACAATGTAGCAGACTGCTTCATTGAAGCCAATCCATCATACATGGCCGCTACGTTTGCCCAAATGTCATCGTCAATATTACTGGCATCTGCAACTAAATACGCCAAAACAGTCATCGGTGCTTCTGCTTCCGGAGTTGGCTCATCATTATCACTACATGCGCAACATAAGAGAACGGAAAGGAATAATAGTATTTTCTTCATCTTAAACATTCAAGAATCAATATTCTGTAGCTTTAGTAAACTTGAATTCAGCATCTACCTCACGAAGTTGGCTTTTTCCACTCTTCTTGTATTTATCCTTCATCTTATTGATCGTCTTCTTTACTTTATCCTTGCTTGTGCCAAAGTAGATAAAGCAGGTACGATTCTTCAAACCTTCCTTTTGAAGCAAATAATTACTTAATTGTTCGCTATATTGAATGCGTTGGGGCAAAAGCTTGTTCTTATTCAGACGAACGCTGTCGACCAACATTACATCTGTAAAATAAACCAACGAGTCTGTAAATGAGGCAGCAACACCTGCCATATATACGTCTTTCTTCTTACTCTTCAAGCTGAATGCTGAACACAACATAAACACAAGCGCCAAAGAGACAACTACTTTTATATACTTCATAACTTTATTTTTTAATGATGGGCAAAGATAGTCATTTATGTACAATTATAAAACTTCGATAGATTAATTAACATAAACAAATAAGCTATTTGAAGTTTTATCCTCAAATAGCTTACTGTTTTTTTCGGAAATAGAATCTTGTCTTATCCTAAATAAGACTTGAGCAACTTGCTACGCGAATTGGTTCTTAATCTTCTGATAGCTTTTTCCTTAATCTGACGAACACGTTCACGAGTAAGTCCGAACTTGTCGCCGATTTCTTCCAACGTCATTTCCTGCGTGTTAATACCGAAAAACATCTGGATGATTTCCTTTTCTCTTTCGGTCAGCGTAGAGAGTGCTCTATCAATTTCCCTCGAAAGTGATTCATTAACCAGTGAACGGTCGGCCATTGGAGAGTCGTCGTTTACCAACACATCCAACAAACTGTTATCCTCTCCTTCCACGAAAGGAGCATCCACAGAGATGTGGCGGCCGGAAACTTTCAATGTATCCGAAATCTTGTCGACTGGGATTTCCAGTTCATCGGCCAGTTCTTCCGGAGACGGACGACGTTCGTTTTCCTGTTCAAACTTAGAGAAGGCCTTGCTGATTTTGTTCAGTGAGCCTACCTGATTCAACGGCAGACGAACGATACGCGACTGTTCGGCCAATGCTTGAAGAATAGACTGACGAATCCACCATACGGCATAACTGATGAATTTAAAACCTCGGGTTTCGTCAAACTTTTCGGCCGCCTTTATCAAACCCAAGTTACCTTCGTTAATCAAGTCCGGAAGACTCAATCCCTGGTTCTGATACTGCTTGGCTACTGACACCACGAAACGCAAATTAGCACGTGTCAGCTTTTCAAGGGCTACTCGGTCGCCTTTACGGATACGTTGCGCGAGCTCTACTTCTTCTTCGACTGTAATGAGGTCTTCACGTCCGATTTCCTGCAAATACTTGTCGAGAGAGGCACTCTCACGGTTAGTGATACTTTTGGTAATCTTTAATTGTCTCATTCTCTATAAAACAAATTAGTGTGCAAATTTAGACAAAACATTTGGTAAATCAAAGAAAAAGTTCCTTAATTTTCATTGTTTTGCAAAAGTCAGTTCATCATACACTTACAACAACTCAAACTTTCGTATGCAAGCGTTATTGTGTTCTCCCCCTTTTGAGAGGAGGAAGGGGGTGTGTGAAATACATCAACCATGCGTTCTCATTCCTGGACGTGTCTCACACACCCCTTAATCCCCTCTCAAGAGGGGAAATGATAAAAACAACCTCTTGAGCTTTTCCTAAAAAGATGAAGAGCTTTTTAAAAAAGATGCACGACTTTACGTTTGAAGTCGTGCATCCAAAATCCTAAAAAATCACACCTTTTTATGATAGGCAGAGGATTATTCCTGAGTCAAATCCACTGCATAGTTGGCTCGTTTTCCTGAAGGGAATATACCGCTGAGGAACAACACCTGGTCAACCGAACGATTGGCTTCCTTCACGATTTCTTCCAACTGCTTCACACTCTTTACGGTTTGGCCGTTGGCCTTCAAAATGATGAATCCCTTACGAACACCGGCTTCCTTCATTTTGCCTTCGGTTACTCCGGTTACTTCCACCCCTGTGTTGATACGCAATCCACTCTTCAGTTCAGCAGGCAAGTCGCGGAAAGCAGCGCCAAGAATTTCCATGCCGTTGTCTTTCATCACTTTGGTTGTTCCCTGTTCGTTCTTCAAGACCATTTCGATGTTTTGTTCTTTCTTGTGGCGAAGCACCTTCAATGTAACCTTGTCGCCCGGACGATGCTTAGCCAATGCTTCTTGCAATTCGCCAAAAGTCTTTATCTTCTTTCCGTCGATGGCAAGGATAACATCGTCCACTTCCAAGAGACCGCTTGCCGAACCGTTTTCAAGCACTTCTGCCACCAAAATACCTTCTGTTACACCGGCTTCTTTAATCTTTTCCTTAATTTCTTCCGGCAACATTTGTTGTTCATCGTTCACAGCTGTACCCTTGATGCCCAACATGGCACGCTGAACGGTTCCATATTGTTTTAAGTCGGCGATAACCTTTGTCATAATGCTGGTCGGAATGGCAAATCCATAACCCGAATAAGAACCAGTAGGCGAATAAAGCACAGAGTTAATTCCTACCAACTCACCCTTTGCATTAACCAATGCACCCCCACTATTTCCTTGATTGATGGCGGCATCTGTCTGGATGAAAGATTCTACACCGTTGTTGTAAACACCCAAAGAACGAGCCTTTGCACTCACAATCCCGGCAGTTACAGTCGAAGTCATATTGAATGGATTACCCACAGCCAACACCCATTCGCCGATTTTCAGCTGGTCAGAGTCTCCTACAGGAATGGTCGGAAGGTCTTCTCCTTCGATTTTAACTAAAGCTAAATCCGTACTTGCGTCAGCTCCAATGATTCTTCCTTTGAATTCACGACCGTCGTTCAACTTTACACTGATTACGTCTGCATTGTCGATGACGTGGTTGTTTGTTACAATATAACCATCCTTTGAAATGATTACACCTGAACCAAAGCCCACTCTCTCCGGAGTCTGCACCTGACGTTGCTGACCTCCTCTATTCCCAAACATATCTCCAAAGAATTCATAGAACGGATCACGTACTGTAACCGTTTGAGTCTTTGATTCTTGGGTAGACTTAATATGTACGACGGCATTTACAGAGTTTTCTGCGGCCTGCGTCAAATCCACCGGCTGCATATCTGCTGCATTCAATGCGGCCAAACGAGTATTCGGGTTCGGTTGGAAGATTTCATCAAAAGCCAATGTATTATTCTGTGTAGGCTCCGGAGCCAGCATGTACGAAGTAACACCGGCTACACCTGCGCTAACTGCAACGACAGCAACTGCGCCCAAGAAGAATTTAGTTGTCTGTTTCATAACTTCAATCTTATTTAATAGTTAATTTTATTCCTTTGTTTAACATTTACTTTGCGAATGTAAGAACAAATATTGTACTATTGAATACATTGGCAGACAATTTTGTCGCTTTTTAACAGAGGGATAAAGGCTATTAACAGCGATTAACCGCAAGAACTGTCAATTTTGCATTCGTTATCAAAGCGATTTGCCAATGATGTCAGTTCCTTTCATATTTCTCGGCTTCTTCTGTCCAAGTGTTCAAAAAAATATCGTATCTTTGCAAGCAGAAAAGCAGTAGGCCGGTCTGTCGCTGGTGTCAAAAGACAAAAGAGGAAAGTCCGGGCAACATAGAGCATCTTACTTTTTAACGGAAAGCTATCTGCGAAGGTAGAGTAATGCAGAAGAAAAGAACCGCCTTATTATTTTAATAAGGTAAGGGTGAGAAGGTGGGGTAAGAGCCCACCAGCCGTATGGCGACATATCGGGCTGTGCATCTTAGGAGTTGTAAGGTCATGTAAACCGGCATTATGAGGGTTGCTCGCCCCACGTCGGAGGGTAGACCGCTTGAGCCTGTTGGCGACAATGGGTGTAGATAAATGACAGACGCTTTGCCGCAAGGCAAGGTACAGAACCCGGCTTATAGGCCGACTGCTTTTTTGTTTTATCAATACCGGAAATAAGATGAATAAGCTTGACATTAAAAAGATCAAGGACTTTTTGCTTGAGGACATTTGGCGAGTAACCGAAGACGAAGTGAGCAAAAAGCGGGGTATGTTTTATAATGCCATCAAAATCGCCACTCTTTCTGTTCGTGAGTTTATGCAAGGGAGAATTGTCAACAAAGCGTCGGCTTTAACTTACAATACCTTGCTTGCTATCATCCCTATCTTGGCCATCTTATTCGCCATAGCCCGAGGCTTTGGTTTTGCCAATTTGCTGGAAGCTCAATTCAGAAGTGGCATGGAAGGACAAGCCATAACAGCCGAAACGGTGTTGAACTTCATTGATTCCTATTTAAGTCATGCCAGAAGTGGTGTCTTCATTGGAGTTGGTTTGATTATGTTGTTCTACACCGTCCTGTTGCTTACTTACAACATGGAAAGGACTTTCAATTCCATCTGGCAAGTGAAAAAGCCCAGAAGCCTTTATCGGAAGATGACCGATTACTTCTCTATGCTGTTGCTTCTTCCTCTGCTCATATTGCTTTCAAGTGGTATTTCTATCTTTATGTCTACCATAATGAAGAACATGGAGGAATTTGTCTTGCTCGCCCCTATCATCAAGTTTATAGTGCGCCTCACTCCTTTCGTTCTGACTTGGGGGATGTTTACGGCGCTATACATCTTTATGCCGAACACCAAAGTAAAGTTCAAGTATGCCGTTTTTCCAGGAATCTTGGCAGGTACGGCTTTTCAAGCTTTCCAATATTTATATATAGGTAGTCAGATTTGGGTGTCTCGTTACAATGCCATCTATGGTAGCTTCGCCGCTATCCCGATGTTCCTTTTATGGACGCAGATTTCATGGAGCATCTGTCTGTATGGCGCTCAGCTTTGTTATGTGGCACAGAACTTGCGTAACTTCAGTTTCAGCAAAGAGACAGCCAACATTAGCCGAAGGTATCATGATTTTTTGTGCATCCTTATCATGTCGCTTATCTGCAAGCGTTTCCAAACGGAGAAAGAGCCTTACACAGCCGAGTCATTAAGTGATGAGCATAAGCTTCCCATCCGATTGACCACGACCATCTTGTACGAATTACAAGACTTGCACATGTTACATGAAACTCCGGTGGAAAACGATGAGGAAGAAGTGGCCTATCTGCCAGCCGTCGACATTAACCAGATGAATGTGTCAATGCTCCTGAACCGATTGGATACAGCCGGATCAGAAGCATTCAAGATTGACAGAAATCGTTACTCTGCTCCCTGGGAAGCCTTGACACAAGCACGTGAAGACTATTACGACAGCACAAGTAAGATTCTGCTGAAAGACCTATAATAACTTATGCGTTCAGTTGCATCATGCGGCTTAAATACTTCCCGATGATGTCAAATTCTATGTTTACGATGCTTCCTACTTGGAAAGTATGGAAGTTGGTATGTTCGTATGTATAAGGGATAATGGCTACTTGGAAAGTGTCTTCTGTAGGATTGCACACCGTCAAGCTCACTCCATTAACAGTTACAGAACCTTTGTCGACTGTCATGTATCCACGCTTGGCCATTTCCTTATCAAAGTGATATTTGAAAGTGAAATACCAACTTCCTTGTGCATCTTTTACTTCGATACATTCAGCTGTCTGGTCTACATGTCCTTGTACGATATGACCATCCAATCGGCCGTTCATCATCATGCTACGTTCTACATTGACTTTATCGCCTACTTTCAAAAGGCCGATATTGGAACGTTCGATAGTTTCTTTCATCGCCGTAACCGTATAAGTTCCGTCTTGAATGGATACTACTGTCAAGCAAACGCCATTGTGCGATACGCTTTGGTCTATCTTTAATTCATCTACAAATGAACACTTTAACGTGAGGTGCAGATTTTCTTGTTCCTTTACCAGACGAACAACTTCTGCATATTCTTCTACAATTCCTGAGAACATAATAGTTAATTTGATTGGTTTGATTGCAAAGGTAACACAAAAAAGGATTCACCGCACCAGGAGAGGATTAAAAAACGAAAAATACCCCGTTAAAATTCTCTTTGACGAATGAGGAAGTTCTCTTTGGAGAATGAACTCGTTCTCCAAAGAGAACCAAGTTGTACGCTTTGGTGCATGAGCCAGAATACTTTATCGGCAAAAAAATAGGTTCTATCCACACAAAAAGTTGCCAAAGCTATTTTTTTTGTCTTCAAACGTTTCTTCCTCTAATTTTGTTTTCGGTAATAAATCAAAATAGTATGAAGTATCGAATATTATGCTTGAGTATGGCTTTGGTTGCTTTTGCGGATTCATACGCCCAAGAACAGCAACGATGGACATTGAATGACTGTATCCAATATGCATTGGAAAAGAACATCCAGTTACAGCAAAGCCGAATTTCATTGGAAGAAAGCGAGGTAGAGGTTAAAAGTGCCAGAGCTGCCCTTTTCCCGAGTCTCTCTTTCAGTAGCGGACACAACGTAACTAACCGTCCTTATCAGGAAAACAGCAATACGGTTAGTGGTACAGAAATTATCAGTAGTAATAACAAGACTACCTACAACGGTAATTACGGATTGAATGCCCAGTGGACTATCTGGAACGGTAATAAAAAACAGAACACGTTGAAGCAACAAAAAGGCAACCGAGACATTGCCGAACTGAATGTGGCTGAAACTGAAAATCTGTTGCAAGAACAAATAACACAAGTTTTCATTCAGATTCTATATGCGGAAGAATCGGTCAAGATTAACGAATCCACGTTGGAAGTGAGCCAGGCTAATTATAATAGAGGTGTGGAACTATTGAAGGCCGGAAGCATCTCAAAAGTTGACTTAGCCCAACTGGAAGCTCAGGTAAGTAGCGACAGATACCAAGTAATAACTGCCCAGAATTCTTTACGCGACTATAAATTACAACTGAAGCAGTTGTTGGAATTAGACGGTACAGAAGAAATGGTGTTGGAACTGCCTCAATTAAACGATGAGGATGTTCTCGTTCCTCTGCCTGAGCAAACGGAAGTTTATCGCCAGGCATTGCTTCTTCGCCCTGAAATCCAAAGCGGTAAGTTGGCAGTTGACAATTCCAAGTTAGGCATCTCTATTGCCAAGTCCGGTTATTACCCTACTTTAAGTTTAAGTGCCTCAACCGGTAGCAACACCAACAGCGCCAGCGATAAGAATTGGGGAAGCCAGATGAAATACGGTTGGAACAACATGATTGGTTTGAACATAAGTATCCCTATTTTCGACAACCGACAGAATAAAAGTGCAGTCGAAAAGGCTCGTTTGCAATACAGCAGTAGTCAGATGGAGCTTATCAATAAGGAAAAGGAATTATATCAAACCATCGAATCTCTTTGGAACAATGCGAACAACGCCCAACAAGAATACGTTGCCGCCGACAGTAAGGAAAAAAGTGCGCAAGTCAGCTTCGATTTGGTCAGTGAACAGTTTAAATTAGGAATGAAAAACACCCTTGAACTGCTGACAGAGAAAAACAATCTGCTTAGTGCGAAACAACAACGTGTCCAAGCCAAATATATGGCGATTTTAGACCGTACCCTTCTTCATTTTTACTCAGGACAAAAGATAGAATTATAAAAGACTGCATTATGGGAAATAAAAAGAAATTAGGGATAGGCATTGCTATCCTGGTAATCATCGGAATCATTTGGATGTTCAACGGTTCGAACGATGAAAAGAAAATCAGTTATGCTACAAGTGCTGTTCAAAGAGGAACAATCAGCAACTCCATCACAGCCACCGGAACCATCGAACCGGTAACTGAAGTGGAAGTAGGTACTCAGGTTTCCGGTATTATAGACAAGATTTACGTGGACTATAATTCTGAAGTCAAGAAAGGCCAACTGATAGCCGAGATGGATAAGATAACGTTGCAAAGCGAATTACAGTCTGCCCGAGCCACCTACGATGGCAACAAGGCCGAGTACGACTATCAAAAGAAACTGTACGACCGAAACACGAACTTGCACGAAAAACAATTAATCAGTGATACGGAATACGAGCAGTCTGTTTACAATTATCAGCGTGCCAAAAGTACCTTTGAACAGAGCAGAGCTGCTTTGGCTAAGGCCGAACGTAACCTGTCTTACGCTACCATTACCTCTCCTATCGACGGTGTAGTAACCAGCAGAGATGTAGAAGAAGGTCAGACGGTTGCTTCCGGTTTTGAAACCCCGACCTTGTTTACCATTGCGGCCGACTTAACAAAGATGCAGGTGGTTGCCGATGTGGACGAAGCGGATATTGCCGGAGTTATTGACGGCGCGGCAGTAGATTTCACAGTCGATGCCTATCCCAACGACGTATTCAAAGGCCAAGTAAAGCAAGTGCGTTTAGGTAGTACCAACAGCAGTTCAAGTGCTTCCTCAACCAGCTCTACCGTTGTAACCTACGAGGTAGTCATTACAGCCGACAATCCGGAAATGAAACTAAAGCCACGCTTGACTGCCAATGCCACCATTTATACATTGTTTAAGGAAAACATTTTGGTCGTTCCTAACAAAGCATTGCGGTTTACTCCCAACGCCGAATTAGCTAAAGGCTATCAAATCATCGATTGTCAAGCAGCCAACAAGGTTTGGACATTGGAAGGAAAGACATTTACTGCCCATCCGGTTGAAATTGGTATTACAGACGGTAGTCTGACCGAAGTATTGAGTGGCTTGACAGAAAACATGAAAGTGGTAACAGAAACCACCATTACCAACCCGACCGCCAATATGGGTGAAATGTCGACAAGTGAAGGAGAACGCAGTCCGTTCATGCCTGGCCCTCCGGGAAGCAACAAAAAGAAATAAGATTGGTTTACGTTATGAAGAAGATTATCGAACTTCAACAGATTAAGCGTGATTTTCATGTCGGAGAAGAAACGGTACACGCCCTGCGAGGAGTCAGTTTTACGATTCACGAAGGCGAGTTCGTTACGATTATGGGAACATCCGGTTCCGGGAAATCCACTTTATTGAATACGTTAGGTTGTCTGGATACTCCCACAAGCGGAGAATACTATTTGGATGGAGTGTCTGTGCGCACCATGAGCAAGTCTCAACGAGCTGTATTGCGTAATCGGAAAATCGGTTTTGTTTTTCAGAACTACAACCTTTTACCCAAGACGACAGCCGTTGAAAATGTAGAGCTTCCCTTGATGTACAACTCTTCTGTTTCAGCGGCAGAAAGACGAAAACGAGCCATCGAATCCTTAATAGCCGTAGGCTTAGGAGAACGCTTGGAACACAAATCCAATCAAATGTCCGGAGGTCAAATGCAACGTGTGGCCATTGCCAGAGCATTGGTAAACAATCCGGCCGTCATCCTTGCCGACGAAGCTACCGGAAACTTGGATACCCGAACTTCTTTTGAAATTTTGGTGCTTTTCCAAAAGCTTCATGCAGAAGGACGTACCATTATCTTTGTTACACATAATCCGGAGATAGCCCAGTATAGCAGTCGCAATATCAGACTTCGAGATGGATATGTCATTGAAGATACCACCAACCCTCATATACAATCTGCCGTAGAAGCTTTGGCGGCTCTACCTAAGAACGATGAGGATTAAACAGTAATTAGTAACTATGAATGGAACAAATTTATTTAAGATAGCCATCCGCGCATTAGCCAACAACAAGATGCGCGCATTCCTAACCATGCTTGGTATCATTATCGGGGTTGCCTCCGTTATTGCCATGCTTGCCATCGGACAAGGTTCTAAGAAGAGTATCCAGCAACAAATATCCGAGATGGGTTCAAACATGATTATGATTCATCCGGGTGCTGATATGCGTGGTGGAGTACGTCAGGATCCTTCTGCCATGCAGACTTTGAAATTAGAGAATTACGAGACATTAAGAAAGGAATGTACGTATCTCTCCGGTATCAGTCCGAACGTCTCGGCTTCCGGCCAACTTATTGCCGGAGCCAATAACTACCCTTCTTCGGTTAGTGGAGTTAGCATTGACTACCTGACCATCCGCCAGCTGAAAGTGAAACAAGGGGAAATGTTTACGGAAAACGACATCCGTTCATCGGCCAAAGTCTGTGTCATCGGGAAAACCATTGTTGACAATCTTTTTCCAGATGGTACTGATCCTATTGGGAAAGTAATCCGTTGTAATCAGGTTCCTTTCCGAGTGGTAGGGGTATTAGAGTCAAAAGGATACAACTCAATGGGGCAAGACCAAGATGCCGTCGTATTGGCACCTTACAGTACAGTCATGAAACGTTTGTTGGCTCAAACCTATTTAAGTGGTATCTTTGCTTCTGCCTTGACCGAGGAGATGACAGAAGATGCCGTAGACGAGATTTCAACGATTCTCCGTCGCGAACATAAATTGAAAGAGACGGATGAAGATGATTTCAATATCCGTACCCAACAAGAACTCAGTTCGATGCTGAATACCACCACCGACTTGATGACTACCCTACTGGCGTGCATTGCCGGAATTTCCTTGATTGTAGGAGGTATCGGAATCATGAACATCATGTACGTCTCGGTTACGGAACGTATTCGGGAAATTGGTCTTAGAATGTCCGTAGGAGCCAGAGGGATAGACATCCTTTCCCAGTTCTTGATTGAGGCTGTCCTCATCAGTATTACAGGAGGCTTGATTGGAGTGGTTTTGGGATGTGGAGCCAGCTATCTGATTAAAGTGATAGCCCAATGGCCGGTATATATCCAGCCCTGGAGTGTATTGTTGTCTTTCGCGGTATGTACCGTAACCGGTATCTTCTTCGGTTGGTATCCGGCCAAAAAAGCAGCAGATTTAGATCCTATTGAAGCCATTAGATACGAATAAATGTTTATCTTTGTACACGTATGAAGTCGCAGCCCATTCACCAAAAGCCGCTTGAACTATTCATCCATGTCATTGCATGGCTATTAGTGTTCGGATTCCCATTGATACTGACCGACCGAAGCAACAGTATCAATTGGGAACAATACCTCCGCCACTGCATAGCCCCTTTGTCATTTTTGATTATCTTCTATGCAAACTATTCTTTTCTGGTTCCCCGTTATTTGTTTAATGGGAACACGAAACGGTTCTTTTTGTACAACACCATACTGCTGGTTGTTTTATGGATTTGCGTATATGGTGGTCAGGAGATGTGGTTAGCGCGTCCTCCACGTATTCATCCACCCCATTTTGCGCCCCCTCCCCGTTGGGTATTTTATACCCGCGACCTGGTGGTCATGATATTTGTGGCAGGACTTAGTACCGCCATACGCGTAAGTATGCAATGGCATCAAATGCAGGACAAGTTGGTAGCGATAAAACGGGAGAAGACAGAGGCCGAACTGAATAATTTAAAGAATCAGCTAAACCCTCACTTCTTGCTCAATACGTTAAACAACATCTACGCGTTGATTACATTCGATAGTGAGAAAGCCCAACAAGCGGTTCATGAATTGAGTAAACTGTTACGTTATATGTTATATGACAACCAGTCCTCGTTAGTACCTCTTGAAAAGGAGATTGATTTTATCAACAACTATGTATCGTTGATGCGTATTCGGGTATCCAAGTCCGTTGAGGTCAGTATTCACCTTGATGCAGGTCCCAAGCAGTTGTTTATTTCTCCTTTTATATTCATTTCGCTGATTGAGAACGCCTTCAAGCATGGCATCAGCCCAACCGAAGAGAGTTTTATCAGTATATCCATTCAAGGACAGGAAGATGGAAAAGTTTGTTGTGCCATCATGAATAGTAATTATCCTAAAACAACCGCCGACAAAAGCGGAAGCGGTATCGGGTTAGAGCAAGTAAGCCGCAGGTTGGAATTACTATATCCCGGACGATACGAATGGAACCGAGGTGTCAATGACAACGGAACTTCTTATACTTCCATATTAACCATTCAAACTGAAGAATCATGCAATTGAATTGTGTAATTATAGACGACGAACCTTTGGCATTGGAATTGTTGCGATGCTATGTAGAAAAGACACCTGTACTCAAGTTATTGGGTACGTACCCCAGTGCAGTACAAGCCATGCATGAAATGACCGAGCAAGAACCGGTTCAACTGATGTTCTTGGACATTCAAATGCCGGGGTTGAGTGGATTGGAATTTTCCAAGTTAATCAATCCACAAACGCGTATCGTGTTTACAACGGCTTTTGAGCAATATGCCATCGACAGCTATAAAGTCAACGCATTGGACTATCTGTTGAAACCTATCAGCTATGCCGACTTCCTTCAAGCAGTAAACAAGGCGATTGCTTGGTTTGAATTACAGACAAACCATACAAATGTATCCCACCCCAACAAGGATTACATATACGTAAAGAGTGATTATAAGTTAGTACAAATTCCTCTCAACAAAATCCTTTACATTGAAGGGTTGAAAGATTATATCAAGATTCATTTGGAAGACGAGCCGAAAGCCATCCTTTCACTACTCAGCATGAAATCAATGGAAGAGTCTCTCCCAGCCGACCGTTTCATCAGAGTTCATCGTTCTTACATTGTTCAAAAAAGCAAGATAAAGGTTATTGACAGAGGACGAATCGTATTCAACAAGGAATATATTCCCATTTCGGACAGCTACAAGCAGGAACTTTTATCGTATATTAATGAACATTCCATACAGTAAAGGATACATTTTCAGAAAAATAGAACTTTTTTATTCTATTTTTTTGTTTCTTTGATTTTTTTTCATACATTTGCGATAAGAAGTTGTGAAACTTCAGGTAAGAATAGTTTAGTTAAGTCTAGTTTAGTTTTTGTGTTGTAGTAAGGAATCATCGCCAGAGGGTAATGATTCCTTATTTTTTTCGTAAACATTCATTAAACCGGATTTGTTCACTTTCAGTATAAAATCGTATATTTTTCTATAACTATATGGCTTTCCACCCCAGTGGTTAACCTTAACCACTCTAATGGTCAGCCTTAACCACTCCAGTGGTCAACGTTGACCACTTCAATGGAAAGCTATAAAACAACTGATAGAAAAAAGAATTATCCCGTCAAACTTTCCTCCGAGATGTATCGGGAAGAATTACGAAAGCCTGGCAGGAATGAAAGGAAAAAAACACACTCGTGCAAGTATTTCGAGCTGAACCACAATGGGTTACAAGCAATCTTGCACGAGTGTAGGATATTTTAGAATATTTGAATAAGCAACAATCCCGAAGCGATAGCTACCACCGTAGCAACCATACCCGGCATCATAAACGAGTGGTTCAAGATGTACTTACCAATACCCGTTGTACCGGTACGGTCGAAGTTAATAGCCGCAACGACTGTCGGATAGTTCGGAATGAAGAAATAACCGTTTACAGCAGGGAACAAAGCAACCAACATCATTGGCGAAATGCCTAACGCAATACCCAAAGGAAGAATGGCTCTGATGGTAGCGGCCTGGCTATACAACAAGATAGACATGACAAACAAGGCTACACCAAACAACCAGGGCATTTCGGTTACTACACCTTCGATAGAAGCTGTCAGCTCAGTAATGTTTCCCTTAATGAATGTATCGCCCATCCAAGCAATACCAAAGATAGCGATTACAGCCTGCATACCGGCCGGGAAGATACTACCTTGAGTCGCCTTGATTCCATCGGTACGAGTAGCCAACAAAATCAATGCGGCAGTAGCCAACATGATGATTTCAATCAACGAAGGCATACCCAACGGCGCACCGTCGAATGATGGACGCAAACTTGGAATAGAACCGAACAACACAATAAGCACTGTGGCAGCCAAGAAAAGAACAACCGACAACTGAGCCTTGAACTTATTGTTTACATCCTTGAGCTGTACATGCTTTTCGTTCAACATACCTTCTCTCACTCGTCTCTGATATTCAGGATCGTCCAAAAGTTCCTTACCTACCTTCATCGAACAGAAAGCACCCACTAATACACCAATCAATGTGGCAGGAACGGAAATCTTCAAGATGTCGAAAAGCGTAATGTCATAACCGGCTAACAAGCCTAACAATGCAACGGTTGCCGCAGAAATAGGACTCGCTGTAATCGCTTGCTGAGAAGCAATAACGGCAATACCCAACGGACGTTCGGGACGTATCTTTGTTTCCGTAGCCACTTCCGCAATCACCGGAAGTACCGAATAGGCCACGTGGCCGGTTCCCGCAACAATCGTAAAGAAATAAGTTACAAGCGGAGCCAAGATGGTTACCTGAGCCGGATTGCGACGAAGCAAACGTTCGGCAATCTTTACCATGTAGTCCAAACCTCCGGCGGCTTGCATACAAGAAGCAGCTGAGATAACTGCAGCAATCATCAACATTACATCAATGGGAGGTGCCGTTGGCTGAAGCCCAAAACAAAACGTTAGAATGGCAAGACCTACGCCCCCCATTACACCAAGTCCGATACCTCCTATTCGCGCACCAATGATGATTGCAACGAGTACAAACAATAATTGAATTAACATAACTGTGTGTTTTTTATAGTATTAATTCGGCAAATTTACTAAAAACTTATTACATTCCAAATTTTAGTTCTTTTTTATGTGCAATGAATGGGTTATCGTGGCCGGAAGTTCTTCTTGATAATGTGTAACCATAATCAAAGTCTTGTCTTTCCGATGGCAGAATGTTTCTATAATATCTTTTACCAATCGACAATTCCGTTCATCCAATCCATGCAAAGGCTCGTCTAAAATCAGCAAGTCGGGATCCTTCACGAAAGCACGCGCCAAAAGCACCAAGCGTTGTTCTCCGCTGGAGAGTTGCAAGAAGTTCCGTTCTTTCAGATGAGCAATTCCGAACATGTTGAGCCACCATTCGCAGATAGCCATCTGAGAAGGTTGAGGCCGTCTGTATAGACCGATGGAATCATGTAGGCCACTGGCCACAATGTCAATGACCGGAGCATTTTTCAGATAAGCCCTGAACATCTCCGGACTGACGTAGCCGATGTGTTTCTTGATATCCCAAATGCTTTCTCCTGTTCCCCTTTTCTTTCCGAACAAGGTTATATCACACGCATAACTTTGCGGATTATCCGCACAAATCAAACTTAACAACGTGGACTTACCGGCTCCATTGTCTCCACTCAAAGCCCATTTCTCGCCTTTCTGAATCGTCCAATCCAACTGTTTCAAAATGCAACGGCTTCCATAACAAATGCTTACCTTATCCAATTGGACGATTGGCTCTGCCTGCATCGTTTCATTGGAATAGGGCAAATCCAACAAGCTTTTTTCTTTCTCTGCCGAAAGCACTCTGGCAGGACTTGGAAGGCGTTGGGAAAGAAACTCCTCGACCGGCTGTTTCCGGCCACAAGTCTTATCGACTACGGGAACGACATGCGTGATGAAAGAAGGAATATCATCCGTTTTGGAAAGCACTAAAATAATCTGCAACGGGCTTTCTTCGACCAATTTATTCAGCAAGTTCTTCAATAATTCCCGAGTCTGCGCATCCAATCCAATGAAAGGATTGTCCATGATTAATATCCGAGGATTGCTTAGCAATGTCTTAGCCAACTGAAACTTACGCAACTCACCGCTGGACAACAACACGATGTGCTTGTCAAGCATAGAACTGATTTCAAACAATCGGAATAAATGCTCCTTCAGTTCCTGATTGCTGACATCCGGCAACATGTCCTTCACAATGGGAGTCGTTTCCAAATCCTGCGAATTCCAACGTTGCTGATAATAATAGTTGGCATCCGAATCGCCATACGAATCCCGGAAAGTGATACATTTAATGTTATCACACACCATCTTTGACTCGGAAGGAGTGAAATCATATTGCACTTCATTCATCAGCAAAGGCCATCGGCCTGTAATTATATCGACCAACAAGCTTTTTCCTCCACCATTCGGACCAACAATGGCTATCTGTTCTCCGGATTTCATGACGAAGTTTACCGGCTGGCTCATGCGAAATTGAGGATGACGAGGAACCCCCTCCTTTATAACGATTAAGTCTTTCATCTTCTGCTAAGTTAAATTCGAGGACAAAATTAGTGTTTTTTTAAGAAGCTCAAGAACTTTCTCCCAAAAGCTCTTCATCTTTTTGAAAAAGCACAGCATCTTTTCCCCACATGGAAAGAACAGAATAAAAAAAGTCCAAAAAAAACACAAACTCCACCCAATAGGACTTGATGCGTGAGAAAAAATAAACCATCTTTGCTTTCGAGATGTTTTCATCTTACATTGAATGATAAAAACAGAAAAATTAAGACATACATACACACGATGAAAAAGTTAGTTAGCTTCCTTATACTTTGTTTATTAGTTGCCCACACAGCATACCCAACGAACGTTGAACGGAAAAAGGTCGGCTTGGTTTTAAGCGGCGGAGGTGCCAAAGGGATGGCACACATCGGCGTTTTGAAGGTCATCGAAGAAGCCGGCATACCTATCGACTATGTTGTAGGAACCAGTATGGGTTCGATTATTGGCGGGCTGTATGCCATTGGCTATACCCCTGCACAAATGGATAGCATGGTCAGAGTGCAAGACTGGGCATTCTTGTTAAGCGACAAAACACCCCGAAGCGACAAGAACATGGCCGAACGCGAGGCCGATGAACAATACATCATCTCCTTACCTTTCAGTAAAACGGCTATCAAGGAAGTAACCGGCGGACTTATCAAGGGGCAGAACCTTGCCAACCTGTTCAGCGAGCTGACCTTAGGCTATCATGATTCTATTGATTTCAACCAGCTCCCCGTTCCTTTTGCCTGCGTGTCCGAGGACATTGCCAAAGGCAAAGAGATGGTTTTCCACGAAGGAGTCCTGGCAACGGCGATGCGGGCAAGTATGGCCATCCCGGGTGTCTTCACTCCCGTCCGACTGGATAGCATGGTTTTGGTCGATGGTGGTGTAGTGAACAACTATCCGGTGAATGTGGCTCGTCAAATGGGAGCCGATGTTATCATTGGGGTGGATGTTCAGAGTGAATTGAAGCCGGCCAATGAACTAAATAGTGCCACCAGCATTTTAGGCCAGTTGGTCGATTTGATGGGGCAAGACCTCTACCTCAAGAACTTACAAGAAACAGATACATATATTAAGGTCAATGTAAAGGGTTATTCGGCCGCCAGCTTCAACCCTCAAGCCATCGACACATTAATTATCCGAGGCGAAGAAGCCGCCAGAGCCAACTATAAGGGATTGAAACAATTAAAGAAAGAGATTGGCTTGGACGAACATTATCAGCCCGTCCGAGTGGATAAATATGAGCCAACAGATTGGGTGATGGTTCAAAACATCAACTTCAACGGCTTGGATGAAAAGGACAAAGAGTGGATTATGAAACGATGTGATTTGAAAGAAAATGCGTTGAATAGCATTCGTCGCATCGAGGAAACTACTTCCATTATTCGAGCCAACACCAGCTACTCCAGTGTAACTTACAATCTGACTCACTCGGACGATGGTCGTTTTAACTTGAACTACTTTGTAAACAAGAAGCAAGAACACCGTATTAATATAGGTATACGTTTTGACTCGGAAGAGATAGCCAGTCTATTGCTCAATGTACGTTCTACGTTGAAGACCAAACTCCCCTCCTACATTTCGGCTACGGCACGTTTAGGTAAGCGATATGCCGCCAAGCTTAGCTATGGCATTGAGCCATCCCCGCTTAGCTCATTAGGATTAACCTACCTATTCCAATACAATGATGTAGACCATTATGAACATGGGAAACGTGCTTTTAACTCCACGTTCCGCTATCACATGGGCGAAATAGCCTATTATAATGTATGGCTACGCAATGTAAGATTTGGATTAGGTGTTCGTTACGAGCTTTACGACTATGAGAAGTTCCTGCACGAAGAAGGGCATCAAGGATTTGATTTGAACAAAGAACATTTCTTCAGCTATTTTGCCGGCTTACATTACGAAAGCTATGACAAAGCTTATTTCCCTTCAAAGGGCGTCATGTTCAATGGAGCCTATACACTTTATACAGACAACTTTACCGAATACAAGGATCAATCTCCTTTCTCCGAAGTCTCCGGCGCATTTGAAGGAGTGATTCCTGTTACAAACCGTTTTGCTATTTTGCCGGCTTTATATGGTCGCTTCTTAATAGGAAATAATATTCCATTGCCCAAGATGAATGTAATGGGAGGCGACATCGCCGAACGCTTTTTATTGAATCAGCTTCCGTTTATCGGAGTTACACATGTAGAGTTGATGAAGAATTCTCTTTTGATAGGTTCAATCAAGCTCCGCCAACGCATGGGAAATATTCACTATTTGACGTTGAGTGGCAACTATGCACTGAATAGCAACAAATTAAAAGGATTGCTTAAGGAGGATAACATGTTTGGATGTGGCATTGGATATGGAATAGATAGCATGTTCGGACCATTAGAAGCCACATTGAACTATGCTACCCATTCCAATAAAGTCAACTTATATGTAAACTTGGGATATAAGTTTTAATCGAATCATTGATGTAGGATGATTGCAGAACGAGTCGGAACGGTGATTTTTGCACCTTTGACTTTTCCCATGCCGTTCATGTTGATTTTACCATCTTTGCAGACAACGGTATAATTGCCTTGTGGGATAGCCACCTCAGCCGATTCTTGACGGCTATTGAAAGCCACGATGATGTCTTTCCAAGAATCACCGTTCGCATTTCCTTTCAAGATGAAAGCAATGAGGTTACTACCTTCCACCGGAAGGAATTCCATGTGCTTGCGAACCAAAACTGCGTCGCCCATACGGAAAGCCGGATGTGCCTTACGAAGAGCAATCAAGTCCTTGATATAGTCGAACACTTCCCGATAAGTCGTCTTCTGCTTCCAGTCGATGGTGTTAATGCTATCAGGACTGTTGTAAGAATTATGTACGCCTTTCTTATCGCGCATCACTTCGTCGCCTGTGAAAATAAACGGAACACCTTGAGAAGTAAACACGAATGTTTCGGCCAACTTATGCAAAGCAACACGTTCTTCCAATGTGGCATCAGCAGGCAAAGTGGACTTGATACGGTCGGCCAAACACATGTCATCGTGGCAACTTACATAACTAATCATCTGAGTAGGTTGTGCCGCCCAAGCTTCCTTGCTGTAATTCACTGAGTCGTTGACAATCTGAGGATGAGGAATACAACCTACCAAGCCGTACATGATGCTCATTTCATGACCTGGCAAACCGGTCAGGAAGGCACCCTGCTTATCATCATTGAACGGACCACGCAAGCCATCACGCATTTCATCAGAGAAAACAGCGATTCCCGGCATCTTGTAAGCATTCGCTTTCATGGCCAATTCTTCCTGTGGAAGTTGTGGAGAAGCAGCTGCCCAACCTTCGCCATAAACAAAGATAGTCGGATCAATCTTGTTCAGTTCGGCACGAATGGCATTCATTGTTTCAATGTCATGAATACCCATCAAATCGAAACGGAAGCCGTCGATGTGATATTCCTTCACCCAATGAAGCACAGACTCAATCATATACTTACGCATCATGGCGCGATTGCTGGCCGTTTCATTGCCACAACCTGAAGCATCAGCATACTTACCTTCCGGATTGAAGCGATAGAAATAACCCGGCACAGTTTTCTCGAAATTACTGTTGGCAATGTCGAATGTATGGTTGTACACTACGTCAAGCACTACACGAATGCCGGCCTTGTGCAAGGCTTGCACCATCTGCTTGAATTCCTTGATACGAACTGCGGGAGTAAATGGATCAGTAGAGTAAGAGCCATCAGGCACATTGTAGTTGACAGGATCATAGCCCCAATTATATTGGTTGTTTTCCAACTTGCTTTCGTCTACCGAAGCATAGTCGTAAGAAGGAAGAATATGTACATGATTCACACCCAATTCTACCAAATGGTCAATGCCGGTCTTTTCGCCCAAAGAGCTTTTCGTTCCTTCTTCTGTCAAAGCCAAGAACTTACCCTTGTTCACAATGCCCGACACAGAGTCGACCGAGAAATCACGATGGTGCATTTCATACACCACGATGTCGGCAAAACTGTTCAATGCAGGACGTACATCGTTTTCCCAACCTTCCGGATTGGTGGATGTCAAATCCAGAACGGCGGCTCTCTTGCCGTTCACTCCTACCGCCTTTGCCATGATGCCCGGAGTGTCGCCCAACCACTGGCCGTCTACCTTTACATTAAAGGTGTAGAACTTGCCATGCAAGTCTTCGGCTACGGTTACTTTCCATGTGCCGTCGGCACCCTTTTCCATCGCATGTGTGCTGTAGGCCGAACCTTCATGGCCGGATTCGTACAACAACACCTTCACTTCCTCGGCCACCGGCGACCATAAAGAGAACTTGGTTTCGGCGGGAGAATACTCCATTTCGGTCAATCCGCCTTCGCGAACCGGATAATCATCGAATGAAAGTTGGTCTTTCTTCACTGATTGGCAACTGATTGTGGTTGTTACAATCGAAGCCAAAATAATGTTTCTCACGTTCATATTACTTATTACTTTATAATTTTATTTGGATTCTTCTTGATAAAATCCTTCCAACTGGAGTAAGGCTTAGTTTGTTGAGGCTTGTCTAATTGCAAATAATGGCAATAGGCCGCCGCCAACGCATCCGTTGCATCCAAGAAAGGGCCGGTCATGTCGTCATTCATTTTCAAAATGCGTTTCAGCATGTCGGCCACTTGCTCCTTGCTCGCCTGACCGTTCCCTGTGATGGACATTTTGATTTTCAGCGGTGCATACTCGGTTATCGGGATGTCGCGTTCCAATGCCGTTGCCATAGCCACGCCTTGCGCGCGTCCCAATTTCAACATGGACTGGACATTCTTTCCGAAAAAAGGCGCTTCGATAGCCAATTCGTCGGGTAAATAAGCCTCAATGATGCCTTGCACCCTTTCGTGAATGTGGGCAAGTTTCAAATAATGATTGGCATATTTTCGCAAGTCGATGACTCCCAACGTAACCACCGAGGGCTTGGAATCCGTAATCTGAAGCACCCCATAACCCATGAGGTTCGTTCCCGGATCAATGCCCAAAATGACTTTATCTTTTATCAGTTTGCTCACTTGATGACCTCCATTAGCGTGGGGAATCCCACCACTCTATCCTTGAACACTTTCATCATTTCTTCGTTCAGCTTCATGCCCTGTTCGGTGTGCCAACGATGCAAAACAGCCGAATCTTCCACTTCCCATTGAAGGGAAAAACATTCACTATCCGGCTCTTGATGCGAAATGATTTGCGTCAGACGAGGATTCTTCAATCGGCCATTCTGCTCTACCTCCGGGATGTAACATTCACTCAGCCAAATAACAAAGTTTCTGGCATCATTTATATCAATTTGAAAGGTTGTATTATAAATAAGCATAGTTCTTACGGTTTTTCAATAGCACAAAGATACAAATAATTAGATGATGACAAAGAAAATAGGCTATATAAAAGCATTCAAACTTTTACATAGCCTACGGTTGGTTTGGTGGAGCATACGAGACTCGAACTCGTCACCTTTAGACTGCCAGTCTAACGCTCTAGCCAGATGAGCTAATGCCCCTTCTTGATTTCGGATGCAAATATACATAGTTTTTGTAAATTCACAAGCAATTACAAGAACTTTTTTAAAAAGATGAAGAACTTTTGCCCAAAAGCTCAAAAGCTTTCGCCCAAAGCCTTGCTTCTTTTTCTATCAGTCTTATTTGGTTGTACCATTTATTTACCATAACTTAGCCGCCACATTAATTTAATATAACCTATACATGAAAAAGAACCTTACAACACTATGTATGGCTCTCGCAATGGGGCTTATTACATCGTGCAGCACGCAGTCGGTTTCCGACAAGGCGTACAATCAGGGAATCAACCTGATTCCAACTCCGGTTTCATTGCAACAACAAGAAGGCAAGTTTGCTCTCACCTCGGGAACTGTTTTCCAGGCTTCTACTCCCGAAGCAAAGACCGTAGCCGAATTCTTTGCCAACAAGCTGAAAAAGTCGACCGGCTTTGATTTGGCCGTAAGCGAATCGGAAGGAAACATCCGATTGGTCATTGATCCGACTTTGGAAATGAACGAAGAAGGCTATAAGTTGGAAGTTACTCCTGCCGCTATCCATATCACCGCCAAGACTGCCGCCGGCGTATTCTATGGCATGCAAACGGTGCTTCAGTTGCTTCCGGCCGAAATCGAAAGCCCGACTGTGGTCAACACAGACTGGACGCTTCCTTGTGTAAACATCGAAGATGCTCCGCGCTTTGCTTATCGTGGTGTTCACTTGGATCCATGCCGCCATTTCATGACTGTAGAAGAAACCAAGCGTCAGATTGATGTCATGGCCATGTTGAAGATGAACCGTATGCACTGGCACCTGACCGAAGACCAGGGTTGGCGTATTGAAATTAAGAAATATCCGAAGCTGACAGAAGTAGGTGCCACTCGCGTAGATGGCGAAGGAACAACTCACAGCGGATTCTATACACAGGAAGAAATCAAGGATGTAGTGGCATACGCCGCTGAACGCTTTATTACAATCGTTCCCGAACTCGAAACTCCGGGACATGAATTGTCGGCTATCGCCGCTTATCCTCATCTTTCTTGTACAGGCGAAGAAGTTACTCCGCGAATCGTTTGGGGAGTAGAAGAATTGGTGATGTGTGCCGGCAAGGAAGACATGTTCGAGTTCTTGAGTGATGTAGTAGACGAAATGGTTCCTTTGTTCCCAGGCACTTATTTCCACATCGGAGGCGATGAATCTCCGAAGTTGCATTGGTCAAAATGTCCGAAATGTCAAGAACGTATCCGCAAAGAAGGCTTGAGAGCTAAGGACGGCCACACCGCCGAAGAACGCTTGCAGAGCTACGTCATCGGCCGCATGGAACAGATGTTGGCTAAGCATGGAAAGAAGATCATCGGTTGGGATGAAATCCTTGAAGGTGGCTTGAGTCCTGATGCAACCGTTATGTCATGGCGTGGCGAAGAAGGTGGCATCGCGTCTGCTCTGCAATCACACGATGTCATCATGACTCCAGGCGGAAACGGTATGTACCTTGACCACTATCAGGGCGACTCCAAGATTGAGCCTGTAACCATCGGCGGTTATACTCCGTTGGAAAAGACTTACAGCTACAATCCGGTGCCTGACACATTGGTTACAATGGGCAAAGCCCACCACATCCTCGGTGTACAAGGCAACACTTGGTCGGAATATATGTACACCAATGCCCAAAGAGAATACATGATGTATCCGCGTGTCATTGCCGTAGCCGAAATCGGTTGGACCCCGTTGGACAAGAAGGACTACAAGGACTTTGAACGTCGCATCAACAATGCTTACGTTCGCTTGGATGCTCATGGGGTGAACTATCACATTCCTCAACCGGAACAACCGAACGGTTCATGTAACTTTGTAGCCTTTACAGACACAGTAGTTATGCCGTTCACCACTTCTCGCCCCATCAAGGTGGTTTATACGACTGATGGAACAGAACCTACTCCGGTTTCTGCCGAATATACCGAACCGCTGACTTTCACAGAAAGTGCGACATTGAAGATTGCTTCTGTATTGCCTTCCGGCAAGATGAGTCCTATCCGCACCATCACCGTTGAAAAACAGGAATTGGCTCCGGCAAAGGAAGTGAAAGACGCAATGAACGGTTTGAAGATGAAGATGGCTTACGGCTATTATCTCAACTCGGAAGAATTGGCTAAGGCTGAAGAATGGAAAGAACTGACCATCAAAACCCTGAGAGACATTCGTAGCCAAGAGCCGACTTGGGAAAACATGCGTGGAGTAAAATACTACGGTGCAATCGCTGAAGGTTATGTAGAAATTCCGGAAGACGGTGTTTACTATTTCACTTCCAACAACGATGAAGTTTGGATTGATGGCAAACTGTTGATTGACAACGGCGGCGAAGTGAAACGCTTCTCTCGCAAAGACAAGTCAGTTGCTTTGGCTAAGGGCTTGCACGAATTGAAGGTGGTGTTCTGTAGCCACATCATCGGCGGCTGGCCTTCTGCTTGGGACGACGCTTCTATCAGCATCCGCAAGGCTGATGCCGAAAAGTTCACTCCTATCAAGCCGGAACAGTTGTTCTATTGATGACTTTGTAGAGATTACCTCTATATTCATTTTTGTCGTGTCATTCTGAGGGAAATAACCTCCCGTTCAGAATGACACGACTCTTTTATTGTATGATTGTTGCTTCCCGTCAAGTCTTAAAACTCCTTAAAATCTATGCCTGTTTATCTATCGAAAAAGGGATTTTACTACTTTTGTGCACACTTTAGTTAAAAACGTGCAATTTTACCATTCATGGAAGCAAAGAATACATTCATTGAACTCATAGAAAACAGCATAAAGAAGAACTGGAATCAAGATGCACTTACCGACTATTTAGGGGCTACCTTGCAATATAGAGATGTAGCCCGTAAAGTAGAAAAGATACACATTGCCATGCAATCGGCCGGCATTCGTGAAGGCGACAAGATTGCTATCTGCGGACGAAACAGCGCCCATTGGACTGTTAGTTTTATTGCCGCCATTACTTACGGGGCGGTGGCTGTTCCTATCTTGCATGAGTTCAAGCCCGACCAAATTCACAACATCGTCAATCATTCTGAATCCCGTTTGTTGTTTGTAGGCGACCAGGTTTGGGAAAACTTGAACGAAGAAGCCATGCCTTTGTTGGAAGGAATCATCGAGTTGAAAGACTTTGACATCGTTCTTTCACGAAGCGCAAAACTGACATACACACGTGAACACCTGAACGAAATATTTGGTCATAGATTCCCCTCTCGCTTTACACCAGAGGATATTTGCTATCGAAAGGAACAATCTCCCGAGGAACTGGCAATCATCAATTATACTTCCGGAACGACCGGTTATTCTAAAGGTGTCATGCTCCCCTACCGAAGTCTGCTATCCAATATTCTTTATTTCCAGGAAAAAATTATTCTTCGTCCGGGCGACAACGTCGTATCCATGCTTCCGTTAGGACATGTATTTGGGCTGGCATTTGACTTCCTGCATGGCATTACTTCAGGAGCACATCTGTGGTTCCTCACACGTATGCCTACCCCGAAGATTATTATCGAATCTTTCGCAAAGATACGCCCACGCATCATTTGTAGCGTACCATTGGTCATTGAGAAAATCATCAAGAAGAATATTCTTCCCAAAGTAGACAATCGCTTGGGTAAACTATTGCTGACTGTTCCCATCATCAGCGATCACATCAAGCAACAAATCCGCACACAAGCAAAGGAGATGTTTGGGGGTAACTTTGAAGAAATCATCATTGGTGGTGCACCGTTCAATGCAGAAGTAGAAAACTTTCTGCGTCGTATCGGCTTTCCTTATACGACGGCTTACGGCATGACCGAATGTGGCCCCATTATCTCGCACGAGCATTGGACAAGGATTAAACCGGCATCGTGCGGGAAAGCTGCTTCGCGTATGGAAGTAAAGGTCATGTCCGATGACCAGGAAAACATCCCGGGCGAATTGGTTTGTCGAGGAGAAAATCTGATGCTGGGATATTACAAGAACGAAGAAGCCACCCGACAAGTCATCGACAAAAACGGTTGGCTCCATACCGGCGATATGGCTGTTATCGACAAAGAAGGAAATATTTTCATTAAAGGTCGTTGCAAAAATATGCTTCTTACAGCCACCGGTCAGAACATCTACCCGGAAGAAATTGAATCCAAGCTGAACAACATGCCGTATGTTTCGGAGTCTCTCATTGTGTTACTGCAAGATAAATTGGTGGCGTTGGTCTATGCCGACAAAGATGAAGCTTACCACAACGGACTGAACGAAACGGACTTGGAAAAAGCAATAGATAATAATCGAATAGAGCTGAACAAGCAACTGCCGGCCTATTCACAGATAGCGAAAGTCAAGCTTTATCCGGAAGAGTTTGAGAAAACTGCAAAGAAGAGTATCAAGCGTTATCTTTATCAAAACAAAGCATAAAATTCTCTTTGGAGAACCGAGTCGTCCTCCAAAGAGAATTTACCTTTTCTCCAAAGCGTTTTTAGAAGGGTACAGAGCCGTCCGGCATGGGGGCTCCAAAAGGTGTTTCCATCGGTGCTGACTCGATGGGTGGTGGAGGTACATCTCCGCCTTTTTTGTTTAACTTGGAGCCAATCACTCCCGGTTCTTCTCCCGGCATAGGAATAATCAAATCGTCATCCGGATTTTGGAAACGGGCATATTCGCCTCGGAAACGAAGCAACACATCTCCTACCGCACCGTTACGATGCTTGGCGATAATGATTTCGGCCATACCGCGCAAGTCATTTCCCTTATCATCCGTATATATCTTATAATACTCGGGACGATGGATGAAACATACCATATCGGCATCCTGTTCGATGGCTCCCGATTCACGCAAGTCGCTAAGCTGTGGACGCTTTCCTTCAATTCCTTCACGATTTTCTACCCCACGATTCAACTGACTCAACGCAATGATAGGAATGTTCAATTCCTTTGCCAAGCCCTTTAATGAACGCGAAATCGTACTTACTTCTTCCTGACGGCTACCGAACGACATACCGCTGGCATTCATCAACTGCAAGTAGTCGATGATGATAATCTTAACCCCATGTTCGCGTACCAGACGGCGTGCTTTGGTTCTCAACTCGAAGACCGACAAAGAAGGAGTATCATCCACATACATCGGAGCATCAAAAAGTTCCTTTATCTTATAGTCCAACTGCCCCCATTCGTAAGGAGCCAACTGTCCACTCTTAATTTTTTCGCCCGGAATTTCGCACACATTGACAATCAAACGGTTTACCAACTGTACATTACTCATTTCAAGCGAGAACAAGGCAACCGGTATGCGAGCATTTACTGCCATGTTTTTGGCCATCGAAAGCACAAAAGCAGTCTTCCCCATCGCCGGACGTGCCGCAATAATCACCAAATCGGAATTCTGCCAACCGGAAGTCATCTTATCCAACCGATGGAACCCACTTTCCAATCCACTCAAACCATCGGTACGTGCCGCTGCCTTCTGCAACATCTCGTAAGCCTCCTGAATAACCGGATTGATTTGGGTGTAATCCTTTTTCATGTTCTTCTGAGAGATTTCAAAGAGTTTGCCTTCGGCTTCCTGCATCAAATCGTCTACGTCCTGTGTCTCATCAAAAGCCTTTGTCTGAATGGTACTGGTAAAGGTAATGAGTTCGCGAGCCATGTACTTCTGTGCAATGATTCGCGCATGATATTCAATATGAGCCGATGAAGCCACCTTACCACTAAGTTGAGTAATATAGAAAGGACCTCCCGCCTCTTCCAATTCGCCGGTACTACGCAACTGTTCGGCTACTGTCAGAATATCAACCGGTTGCTGACGCATGGCCAACGTGGTGATAGCCTTGTACAACAACTGATGCCGATAATCATAAAACGATTCCGGGCGAAGTATCTCACTCACGACCGAGTACGCATCTCTTTCAATCATCAATGCTCCCAAAACCGCTTCTTCAAAATCAAGCGCTTGAGGTTGCAAATGTCCGTATTCGTCCACCGGTTTAGACTTAACCGGTGTTCTTGAAACACGAGTATTTCTTCTTTGTTCTGCCATTCTTTATATCTTTAAAGTGTCGCAAAGATAGAATTTTGTTGCAGAAAAGACAAAACTAAGTCAAACATTCTCTTTCAGGAGTTTTCAACATCGGTTCAGAACAAGTTTTAAAACTTTCAGCACCTTCACAAAAAACGAAGTTAAAGACTTTGTATTATAAAAAATAATCCCTAATTTTGCGAAACGAGGAATAGCAATTCCTTTAAACGATTGAATATATTAATTTAAAAATCATAACGACTATGAAAATCCTTCTTACAGGTGGTGCTGGTTTTATTGGAAGCCACACCTTGATTGAACTTACCGAAGCCGGACACGAAGCTGTTGTAGTAGATAACTTAGACAACTCATCTCCTATTTCGCTAAAACGTGTTGCTAAAATCATCGGTAAAGAAGTTCCTTTCTATAAAGTGGATATCCGCGACCGCGAAGGTTTGCAAAAAGTTTTTAACGAACACAAGTTCGATGCTTGTATTCACTTTGCCGGTTTGAAGGCAGTTGGTGAAAGTTGTGCCAAGCCTCTTGAATATTACGAAAACAACATGAACGGTACTTTTGTATTGCTTGACGTAATGCGCAAGAATGGTTGCAAAAACATCATATTCTCTTCCAGTGCTACCGTTTACGGCGATCCTGCCATCATTCCTATCACAGAAGAATGTCCGAAAGGCCATTGTACAAATCCTTACGGTCAAACCAAGTCAATGCTTGAAGAAGTCCTTATGGATGTTCAGAAAGCTGACAATGAATGGAATATAGTTTTGCTTCGTTACTTCAACCCAATCGGCGCACACAAGAGTGGTACTATCGGAGAAAACCCGAACGGTATTCCTAATAACTTGATGCCTTACATTACTCAAACCGCTGTTGGCAAGCGTCCTGAATTGGGCGTATTCGGTAACGACTACGATACACACGATGGTACAGGCGTTCGCGACTATATCCACGTTGTTGACCTTGCTCGCGCACACGTAGCTGCATTGAAGGCTATCGTAGAAAAGAAAGGCATTGCTATCTACAACATCGGTACCGGTCATGGCTATTCTGTATTGGATGTAGTGAAAGCATTTGAAAAAGCCAATGGTGTTCCTGTTCCTTATTCTATCAAGCCACGCCGCCCGGGAGACATCGCTACTTGCTACTGTAATCCTGCAAAGGCCGCCGCAGAACTTGGTTGGAAAGCAGAATTTGGTATTGAAGAAATGTGCCGAGACAGCTGGAACTGGCAGAAGAACAATCCAAACGGATTTGAAGAATAACACATTATTTTTACAATACGACTTAGTGGGTGTGCAAATACAACTGCACATCCACTTTTTTATAATCGTATTGTTCTCCATTGATAAGTAAAATCAAATTATAATAAAGATGATAACATACCCGAACGCTAAAATCAATTTGGGACTGAACATTGTTGAGAAACGTCCCGATGCTTACCATAACTTAGAGACCATCTTCTACCCCATCAATCTGCAAGACGCATTGGAAGTTACACAACGGGAAGGAGAAGAAGAATACACGCTGAAAGTGTCCGGAGTTCCCATTGAAGGAGAACCGGAAAACAATTTGGTAGTAAAGGCCTACCGTTTACTGAAAAAGGATTTTCCTGATATGCCCGCTATTGACATCCACATGTACAAGCATATCCCTACCGGTGCAGGCTTAGGAGGCGGTTCGGCAGATGCCGCCTTCATGATTAAACTATTAAACGAGAAATTCGGTCTTGGCATATCCACCGAACAAATGGAAGAATATGCAGCCCGTTTAGGAGCTGACTGTGCATTCTTCATTCAGAACAAACCGGTATTTGCTTCAGGCATTGGAAACATTTTCGAGCCTATCCAACTATCTTTGAAGGGCTACTATTTGGTATTAGTAAAACCGGACATCTTTGTTTCAACTAAAGATGCTTTCAGTCAAATCAAACCTCAAAAGCCCCAGCAATCCCTGAAAGAGATTATTCGTATGCCGGTAGAAACATGGCGCGCTACCATGAAGAACGACTTTGAATACAGCGTGTTCCAAAAGTATCCTGAAATAGCCGCTATTAAAGACAAACTGTACGACATGGGTGCTGTCTACGCTTCGATGAGTGGTTCCGGTTCCTCAGTCTTCGGTATTTTCCGCGAACAAGTGGAATTTGTGGACGAAGTGTTCAGCGGTTGCTTTTGCAGACAAAGAGCTTTGGAATAAAGTAAAACGCTTGTCTCGTGTGTCAACGAAGCAAGTCTCGTTGCCTTACGCTTGCAGTCTCGATAGCATGTGAGACTGCAAGCGTTTTTATCTGAGACTGCAAGCGTATGTAATAAAAAAACTGTTCCCCGACTCACGTCGGGGAACAGCCACAACACAAACACAAAATAAAACACGACAAAACTACTATGCAATAATCTGTCTATACAACGCTGTATAACTTACTCTTCCCAGATATTCACATACCCACAAAGAGTTGCAGATTATCAGCACATGTAGAACGTCTTTCAACGTTCTTTGTTCATATTTCGTTCTCTATATTATATTCTTTTCAAAATAGTTTCTGAGGATATATCCCCTTTCGCATCAACTCATTGATTCGCAAGACTACCTGAATCTTGTCATCATGGGAAACCAATCCCATCCAACGAGCCGGCGTTTCAATAACCTTTACCTTAGCTCCTTGAGTAATGCGTTCATTCACAAAAGCCGGAATTGAATAATGTGCTTTCATATCAAAACCATACTCGTCCAAGAAGCGATCAAAAGCCGTTTGCATTTCCTCAAAAATCCCTACTCTAAAGCCCCACATGTTCATCGAAACCAAACTATTTTCATCTAAAGGTTCCCACTTGTGAACTTCATTGGGATACATGGGTGTTCCGCTTATACGTTCCACTCCATTTCTATCTGTTACCGAAAGAAGCAAACCGTCTTTGTCAACATCACATATTCCTCGTGTAACGCCTCCACTTTCAGCCAATACATTCCGCAAACGAAAGCAAACATTAATACTGTGGTAGTCGGAACTTTCCAATGCTTGCAAATGCTCATACAACAACTGAAAACTTTCCTTCTGATAAAAATTCACAGCATTAATCACACCAAAAGGCGAAGTTATCAAATTCTTTCCCATCAACACAGCTCTAACCGAGCCATATAATGCTGTCCGCTTTGGATTCCGTTTTTCAATGGGTAAGGTATCTACATCTTGATACACATATTCCACGTCAACCACATGTTCGTATTTGCCTGAAACCAATTTTTTAAACTCCTGTTCAAAGTGTCTGCTTATTACAAATACTATCCTGTCAAATCCAGCTCTTACGGCATCATAAACGGAAAAGTCTAATATAGTTTCGCCATTGGGACCTATCCCTTCCAGCTGCTTCAATCCACCATACTTATTCCCCATCGTGGCCGCCAGTACAATCAAGGTCATGCTTTTTCTTTTTTATTTAATGCAAATATAAAGAAAAAAACAATAAATGAAAAGAATTCTGACTTTTATTTACAAAAAAGAGTCCGAAGCATCGCCCCGGACTCCTTTTTTATCGACAAATTGTGAGTTATTATATACCAAATAAATTTGCCAATCCTTTATCAACACCGGAGAATCCCATGAATGCCATAGCCAACAAACCGGCTGTAACCAATGCGATGGCCATACCTTCCATGCCCTTCGGAATGTTGACCAAACTCAACTGTTCGCGGATACCGGCAAAGAGAATCATGGCCAAAGCAAAGCCGAGTGCAGTAGCAAAAGCAAAGACTACACCGGTTAGCAAACTCGGTTCCAAACCTTGTGCATTGTAAGTTCCGTTAGCTACCAGAATAGCTACCCCAAGAATACAACAGTTAGTGGTAATCAAAGGAAGGAACACGCCCAATGCTTGATAAAGAGCCGGAGAAACCTTCTTCAAGATGATTTCTACCATCTGTACCAATGCAGCGATAATCAAGATAAAGGCAATGGTTTGTAAATATTCCAAGCCAAATGCTTCGAGTACGAACTTCTGTACCAAATAAGTTACAATCGTAGCAATAACCAAAACAAAGGCTACTGCTGCACCCATACCCGTAGCAGTTTCAACCTTCTTGGATACACCGAGGAACGGACAGATACCCAAGAACTGCGACAACACGATGTTGTTCACAAAGATAGCGGTAATAAATATCAATATATATTCCATATTCTTTTTGTTTTACGGGTTATGCTTTTTTCAACTTATTCACAATAGCAATCAGGAAGCCTAAGGCAATAAATGCACCTGGAGCAAGGACGAATATCAACATACCGTATTCTTCCGGCATGATAGCGATATCGAACAACTTGCCTGTTCCCAAAAACTCACGTACACCACCGAGCAATGTCAAAGCCAACGTAAAGCCGATACCGATACCCAAACCATCAAAGATGGAAGCTACCGGACCGTTCTTTGCAGCAAAGGCTTCTGCACGTCCCAAGATGATACAGTTTACTACAATCAATGGAATAAACAATCCCAATGTAGCATACAAAGCAGGCACGAAAGCTTGCATTACCATCTGAAGGATGGTTACCAACGAAGCGATGACTACCACGTAAGCCGGAATACGAACCATATCAGGCACGATATTCTTGATACATGAAATCAGGAAGTTGGAACAGATGAGGACTGCCATTGTAGCCAATCCCATGCCCATACCATTGATAGCCGAAGAGGTAGTACCCAATGTAGGACACATACCCAAAAGGAGTACAAACGTAGGATTTTCCTTGATAATCCCGTTCATCAAAATCTTAAAATTATTCATAGTTGTTCTCCTTTCTTTAATTGTTAGTATTTTCAGTTGCTTGCTGAGTTGCACCACTGGCAGTATCTACGTTCTGACCGCTGTATGCCGCATACGCATTGTTCACAGCTTTCAAGAATGCACGTGTAGTAATGGTAGAAGCAGTAATAGCATCTACATCACCACCGTCTTTATTAACTACCAACGGAGCATTGCCTGGGTTCTTTCCTGTAATGTCTCCCTTTTGGCCTTTCTTGAACCAATCGGCTGCTTTTGAACCGAGTCCCGGAGTTTCAGCATGACTCAACAAGGAATAGTCGACAATATTGCCATCCTTATCAAAGCCTACCAATACATTCAATGTACCACCGAAACCGTTGGCTGTTGATTCAACAGCGGCTCCGATAAATTCATCGCCTTTGGTTGCCTTATAAATCTTATAAGTAACGCCCTCCAACTCGATTGTTTCGGGAGCTTCTGCCGGATTGTTGTCAAATCCAGGAACCACTAACGCAATGGCATCACTCAATGCTTTTGCATTTGCTTCGGCAATCGGACCTTTGGTCAATTCGTTGACATAGCCCAACAAACCACCGGCCACCACAGCTACGCCTGTCAGGACAATAGCCATGTTCTTCAAAGATGATTCTAACTTTTTCATTTCTTCACCTCCCCGAATCTTTTAGGTTTGCAATATGTGTTAATCAACGGAGTGAATGCGTTCATGATAAAGATAGCGAACGACATACCTTCCGGATAAGCACCGAAGTTACGGATAACTACTGTCAAGAAGCCAATCGCTACACCGTAAATAATCATACCCTTGTGAGTCATCGGTGATGTTACATAGTCGGTTGCCATGAAGATAGCACCGAGCATCAAACCACCGGTAAACAAGTGTGCCAATGGAGAAGCGTAAGCAACCGGATCAATCAAGTTCAGCAAACCGGCAAACACAAATACAGTAGCAAGGATAGAAACCGGAATATGCCAAGAAATAATCTTCTTCCACAACATATAAGCCAATCCAAGCAACAAAGCCAAAGCACTTACTTCACCGATACAACCAGGATTGTTACCCAAGAACAATGACATGGTGTCCGGCAACTGGCTCAATGCGGTTGTATCTCCATTCACAGCCATTTTCATCAAAGCCAACGGAGTAGCACCTGTTTCGGCATCGGTATAAGCCGTCCACTGTTGTACAGTTGGCCAAGAAGTCATCTGAACCGGGAACGAAATAAGCAAGAAGATACGACCAACCAATGCAGGGTTGAATGGATTACAACCCAATCCGCCGAACGTCATCTTACCTACACCGATAGCAAACAATGCACCGATAATGATAATCCAAAGCGGCAAGTTGGAAGGCAAGTTGAATGCCAACAACAAACCGGTCAAAGCAGCCGAACCATCACAGATGGTACAAGCTTCTCTCTTCAGAATGAACTTTGTAATCGCCCATTCAAAGAACACACAGGCAGCAACCGAAGTCAAAGTTACCACCACAGCACCCAAACCGAACATATAGAACGACACCAACAAGGCAGGCAACAAGGCGATGATTACACCGTACATGTTTTTCTGCACGCTGTCGCCACTATGTACGTGAGGTGATAATGATACTATTAATTTATTAGCCATTGTCTTTTACTTTTTAGCGTTGCGTGCGCGAATGATACCTCCCACTGTACCCTTACCCAAGCGGATATAGTCCAGCAAGTAACGATGCGACGGACAAGTGAACTGACACGAGCCACATTCGATACACGACATTACATCTTCTTTTTCTACTCTCTCCCAATCCTTCTTTGCCGACAAAGTAGCCAACAAGAACGGCTCCAAGCCCATCGGACATACGCTTACGCACTTGGCACAACGGATACATGGACTTTCTGCCGCACGAGCCGCTTCCTTGTCGTTCATGAGAAGGACACCGGAGCTACCCTTGCAGATAGGTACTTCTGTATTCAACAAGGCTTTACCCATCATCGGACCACCACCGATTACCTTGCCTGTATCTTCCGGAAGACCGCCTGCAGCCTCGATAAGCTGGCTCATCGGAGTACCCATACGAGTAAGGAAGTTAGACGGATTCTTTACCGACTTACCAGTAACAGTTACGACACGTTCAAACAAAGGTTTGTTCTTCTGTACAGCTTCATAAACCGCGTAGGCAGTTCCCACATTCTGAACGACCGCACCTACATTGATAGGAATGGCAGGAGGAGCCGGAACCTGACGAGCAATGACTGCATCAATCAACTGCTTTTCACCACCCTGTGGGTATTTTACCTTCAAAGGAACAATTTCGATATTTGAATATTGAGCAGCCTTTTCCGTCATCAATTTGATAGCGTCAGGCTTATTGTTCTCAATACCGATGTAACCCTTTGTTACATTCACCGCTTTCATCAAGATGCTTACGCCCACCAAGATTTCGTCTGCCTTTTCAAGCATCAAACGGTGGTCGGCGGTCAAGTACGGTTCGCACTCTACGGCATTGATAATCACACATTCGGCTTTGCAACCCGGAGGAGGAGAAAGTTTCACATGAGTAGGGAAACAAGCACCACCCATACCTACTACCCCCGCATCCTTAATCTTGGCTACGATTTCTTCGGGCTTCAAATTACACTCTTTGACCAATGTTGTACTGCGGTCGATGGTTTCTTCCCATTCATCACCATCCACGTCGATGAAGATAGCCGGTTTACGATAACCGCTTGCATCAATGATGCTGTCTACCTTGTTCACCTTACCGGATACGGAAGAGAAGATAGCCGCTGAAACAAAGCCTCCTGCTTCAGCAATCTTTGTACCCACCTTTACCACATCGCCTTTCTTGACGATGGCAGTAGCCGGCGCACCGATATGCTGAGACAAAGGAAATACCGCCTGCTTTGGAAGAGCAAGGGTTTCGATAGCTTTGCCTGCTGACAATTTATTTTCTGCTGGATGTACTCCACCAATTCTAAATGTCTTCACTATAATATCTTTTATTTGTTTTTACTCAAGTTGATTGATTATGCTTCTGCCTTAGGTGCTTCCGGAGCTTTTACAGCTTCTGCTTTCGGAGCCGGAGCCGCTTTCGGAGTTGTATCGGCCGGAGCTTCTACCTTCGGCTTACGTGGAGGGAAGTTTACTGCATGAATAGCACCCTTCGGACATTCCGGTTCGCACTTACGGCAAGACTTACACTTAGCCGGATCAATGTATGCCAAGTTGTTTTCAAGGGTAATGGCCTCGAACGGACAAACCTTTACACACTTGCCACAGCCGATACAGCTTACCTTACAAGCCTTGTTGGCAATAGCACCCTTATCCTTGTTCACACACATTACCACCATACGACGGCTGTTCTTACCCTTCGGACGGATTTCGATAATGCGACGCGGACAAGCCTTAGCACAAGCGCCACAAGCGGTACACTTTTCTTCGTCCACTTCCGGCAAACCGGTTTCAGGATTCATGTGGATGGCATCAAACTTACATGCTTCCACACAGTCTCCACAGCCTAAACAGCCAAATGCACAAGCTGTCTCGCCACCCGAAGTGGTGTGAGCAATCGCACAAGACTTGGCACCATCATACACAGCTGTACGCGGACGATTTTCACAACTGCCATTACATCTTACCACCGCAATCTTCGGTTCAGAGGCAACGGCTTCCATTCCCAAGATAGCCGCGATCTTCTCCATTGTAGGAGTACCGCCAGCCGGACACAACTTCCCTTCCAACGAACCGGCATCGGCCGCCTTTACACAGGCAGACGCAAAACCGTTACATCCCGGAAAACCGCATCCACCGCAATTGGCTTGAGGAAGCACTTCGGCTACCTGAGCAATTCGCGGGTCTTCATACACAGCGAATTTCTTCGAAGCGACAAACAGGATGACTGCTGAAATCAAGCCTATCACACCCAACGAAATTACTGCAACCAGAATTAAATCCATAGTGTTAGTTATTATATTTAATGTTTATAATTTCTCTATCGTAAAGGAAAATGTCTTGTTCATCTTATCCCTGCACATATATATAATAAGGTAATAAGGTACAACAGCCAGCAAGCCGACCAAAGAGGAAACCAACGCATCTTCGTTCGTAACATACATGGCTACAGACAGAGCTACCAATAAAATAAGAACGGGTACGCCAAAAGCCAACCACACAGCCCGCATACCCATTGAGGTAGCTCCACAAACTACCACTTCTTCACCTACCTGATAAGAAGCACTCACGCCATAGACATCTATCAGTTTCTCCTTGCTCTCGGAAGCATTGCAATGCCCCTTTATGCTACATGCAGAACATGCAGAAGTCTGAATAATCCGCACCACTACATGCGAACCATCCAGTTTTTCCACTCTACCGCGATGTTTGATAATATCTGCCATTTGCAAACTCCACTTTACAAAGTCATGCAAAAGTAATATTTTAATCGGACTTCATAAAGGATAATCGGATATTTTCCACTTTAAACTCGTTTTTTTGATGGCAAAAAGTAAAAATATACCATTTCATCGCACAAAAGAGGAATAAACGCCATCTTTTTTCCGCTTTGCCAAAGATTTTTTCTTTCCTTTAATTTGGGCAATTCGAGTTTATCTTTATATTTGCAATCAAATTGCTAATACTAATGAAAATCTCTACTAAGGATTGCTATAAATTCTCAGCAGAGAACGCAAAGAAATAACATATATGAGCCAAAGATCAAAAATTGAAATCTGCGCTAACTCTGTGGAAAGTGCTGTGAAGGCACAAGAAGGTGGCGCTTATCGCGTAGAACTGTGCGCCGGCATCCCGGAAGGTGGAACCACCCCTTCGTTTGGAGATATACGAATGGCAAGACAATTGCTTCAGCAGACTAAGTTACATGTTATCATCCGCCCCAGAGGAGGAGATTTTCTCTATTCGCACCTCGAACAAGAAATCATGTTGCATGACATCAAGGTAGCCCGCCAATTAGGAGCAGACGGTGTAGTGTTTGGCTGTCTTACTGCTGATGGAAGTGTGGACGTACCAGCCATGAAAAAGTTGATGAATGCCGTAGGAGACATGAACGTTACTTTTCATCGGGCTTTCGATATGTGCAGAAATCCTAAGGAAGCCCTTGAACAAATCATCGAATTGGGTTGTACTCGCATTCTTACTTCCGGACAGGAAGCAACTGCCCTACAAGGAGTTCCCCTCCTGAAAGAATTGATAGAACAGGCCGATGGCCGTATCATCATCATGCCGGGCTGTGGAGTCAATCCGGATAATATCCGAAAAATCGCGGAAGAGACCGGTGCGCACGAATTCCATTTCTCGGGAAGAAGCTCTTATGAAAGCGGTATGATCTATCGCAACCCGAAGGTTTCCATGGGAGGCACCGTAAAAATCGAAGAATATCAGAAGAACATAACCAATCCGGAAATTGTAAAAGCGGCTGTAGGCGAGCTGGCCAAGAAAGACGAAGTAGACGAGGCTTTGGAAAAGAAAGAAAGAGAATCGAGAGCTAAGTCCAGAAAGAAAAAAGACGAGTTCGACGACGAAGATTAAATCACTTTTCATCGAAAAGAAAAAGCCTGAACAGGCTATCCCAAACAGCTTAACAAAAACAAAAAAAACGCTTTGGAGAAAAAGACAAAAAGCTTTGGTGTTAACACTTTTGCTCCAAAGCTTTTTTTTACGCCTTTCAAAGAGCTGAACAATATGTTTGTAAACATAAAAATGAAGTTTGCGTCTTGAAAAGCTCCGTTTTCAGGAATAAATACATTATCTTTGAGAAAATACTTCGGAAAGCTATGGGAAAGAAACTGTTACACACCATTGGATGCGATGAAAACGGACGCATCATCCATGTAAGTGAGACCGAAAAAGGCAACACCTATACTTGCCCCCAATGCGGAGACAGAATCATCGCCCGAAACAGCGGAAAGACACAACGACCGCATTTCGCCCATTTCAAGAAATCCAAGAACCAATGCAACGGCGAATCCGTTCTTTATCATCTTTTCTGCAAGGAAGCGTCCGTTCTATTGCAAAGCCATATCGAGCAGAAGCTTCCATTTGTTATGGAATGGAGTTGTCCGTTTTGCAATCGAAAGTATTCCAAAGATTTGCTCCAACAGGTTGCAAGCATAGAAACCGAATATTTGATAGACAATCATCGTACTGCCATTGTCTTACTCGACAAGGAAGGACATCCGTTGTTTGCCATTGAAGTGCTTATCCGCAAGAAACTCCCGAAGAATATCATCCGGCATTACGATGAAGCAGGTATCATCCTTATCCAACTGCACTTAACCGAGAACGACTGGCAACGAGTGAAGGAGAAACTCTCCCACCCCGATTCCGTAACCTTTTGCGGGAACGGCGAATGTTACAACTTCCAGTTCTACCAGAACTGTATCCGAAGGGAATACTTTACACAAAAGTTCAAGTGCAAGAAATGCGGGAAAGTGGTTGAAGGATACATGGTTCGCAACACCTCGGCATTGGGTGTATTAGGCCTTGACCGCCTACGGGAAGAAGAGAAAAAGGAGATAGTCCACACCTACTTCCGAGGTAAACGGGCGGTAATGGCAGATATTCTGGTGTACGGCAAATGCCGTTGTATTCCACATAGCAAAGGATTGGTTTGCCTCAACAAGTCGGACGACTTTAAGGAAACCCGACAAGGAAAAATCTCTCGAAACAAATAAAAAGAGGGAGTTTCACCCCCTCTTCACATGTTAGTTGCCCAAGTTTACTTTCTCGAAATTGTATCCCATACGTTTCAGTTGGATAGCCGCACCGATACGAAACATCGCCTTACAAGCCCGAGCAAACACATGGAAAGCCAATTCGCTTTGCGGTGGCACTTGTTCGTAGCGAATCAAGTCTACTGCCTTTTCACCACATTGACGGATAGTTTCTTCCAACTCCTTTGCCGTCTTGCTATCCAATGGAACCCGAAGCAAATCACGCACGATGTGTTCGTCCATGTCATCAAAACCCTGTTCGCCATAGTACGATTGATAAGGGAGCTTCAAGTAAGTTTCCCAATCGGCATCCCAACCGTAGGCCACAGCCATACCTAAGTAAGCCGCCCAAGCCACCGAGACAGTAGGATAATGTGCTATTTGAGGTACAGCGTCTGCCATGTATTCCGGAGCCAAAATCTTCCATTGTTCATCAATGTCTTCCGTTGCGAGCAAAACACCTTTCAACATATTTCTTGATGTAGCCAAACGTAACAGTTCGTTCTGCATCTTTTCTTCCAAACGAATCAAATATTGTATATCCATAAAAATAAATTCACTATTTAAGCGTGGGCAAAAATAGTGAATTTATTCGATATATCAAGCACTATACCGCCACCAATCGTGTAACCCAAATCCAGAACGGAGCAGCCAACACAAAAAGCAGAATACTGAACGCCAACGATGAAGTTCCGGTACGTTCATACAACTGCTTCTGATTACCAATGATGATACCCGAGAAAGCCGGAGGCAATGCACCCGCCAAGACCATCATCTGGAGTTTGTCGGCTTCCATCTGAAAGAGCATACCCACAACCAGCAAAGCGGCCGGCATCAGCACCAATTTCTGAATGGTGTTATAGACAACTTCCTTGTCCAACTGGAAACTCATGCCGCTAAGTGTCAGACCGGCGGCAAAAACAGCTACCCCGGAATTGGCTTTGGCAATCAGTTCAAAGTTAGGATCAAGGATGGTAGGGAACTTGATACCTGCAAGCACCAACACCACAGCCAATATCGGCGCCCAGCAAACAGGCTCTTTCAATGCGTCTACCACCGGATTGCCTTGCTTGGCTTGTGGAGTGGAAGCCCCTTTCCCATGATTAAGCAAAGCCATACCTATCGGGATATTGACCGCATTGACTACAATGGAAACAATGGCCACAACCAAGCCGGTGGTAGCCGTCGCCCCATAAATAGGCTCCAAGATGGCAAAGCCCAAGAAGCCAATTGTCGGCGAACCTGAAATCAAGGCACAGACGGCCGCCTCACTCTTGGTATGCTTGAAGAACTTGTAACAAGAGAAATAAGCCCACAAGAACATGCCCGTAATGACCACCAAACTCACAATCGTCAACTTCAAGTCATCAAAGAGCATGGCTCTGTCGGCCTTCACGATAGAGACAAACAAGGCGGCCGGCAAAGCGTATGTCAACACCAACTTGTTCAGAATCTTCGAGTCGGAACTATTGAACACCTTCCGTTTTCCGGCGATGTATCCCAAGAACATAATCACAAAGATGGGAAGGATGTCTTTTATCAATATATCTATCATAGCTTCTTATTTAACGGTTGAATGAGGATTCAAATTACCAATATGACCGCTTTCCAATCCAACGGAAGGATCAATCACACAATTTATCAGCGCAGGAGACTTGGAAGCCAAAGCCGCACTCAACGCTTCCTTCAGCTCCTCCGGAGTAGTTACATGAAAGGCCATACCGCCAAAGGCTTCAATCAGTCGGTCGTAACGGGCTTCCGGCATAAGCATGGTAGGTGCCGGATCGCCGTTCTGCCCTTGTCCTTTCTCGTCTCCCCGATAGATTCCGCCATTATTGAGAACCAATACTGTAATCGGAAGCCGGTATCGGCAGATGGTTTCTATCTCCATGCCGCTGAATCCGAAAGCGCTGTCGCCTTCGACGGCAAGAACTTGTTTGCCACCCGTTACGGCCGCACCGATACTGTAACCCATGCCAACTCCCATTACGCCCCACGTACCGGTATCCAACCGCAAACGAGGGTGATACATGTTGACAATATTGCGGGTATTATCCAGCGCATTGGCTCCTTCGTTTACCAAGTAGATGTCTTTATAGTCTTGCAACACCTCGCTAACCGCTTTCAAAGAATTGAAATAGTTCATCGGTTCCGTAGGCGTATTGAGTTTCTGCTGCATTTTCTCAGCGTTGGCTTGCTTCACCGCATTGATACTCTTCATCCAAGCTTCCCCACAACGGATATTGAACGGTTCCATCTTACAAAGAATCATATCGAGTGAAGCGCAGATACTACCCACAACCGGAGCTTCAATCGGTCGGTTGCTATCCATTTCTTCCGCACATACATCCAATTGGATAAACTTGGCATTGGGATTCCATTTCTTGCCTTTGCCATGATTCAACAGCCAGTTAAGCCTTGCTCCCACCAACATCACCACATCGGCCTGGCCGAGTACCAAACTACGGGCAGAAGCGGCACATTGCGGGTGGTCATCGGGGAGTACGCCCTTTGCCATAGACATAGGCAGGAATGGGATACCCGTCTTTTCGATAAACTCTTTCAGCTGACCTTCGGCTTGCGAATAGGCCGCCCCCTTTCCGATGATAACCAACGGTTTGGTGGCTCCCGACAGGAGTTTCAAAGCGCGCTTTACGGCCGTAGAACAAGGTATCTGTACCGGAATCGGATCAACCGGCGTAAAGAGAGAAGCTTGCGCCTCGTGAACGTCCATCGTCGTACTCAACATAGCAGTTGTGATATCCAAATACACGCCTCCAGGTCTTCCGGATAAGGCCGCACGAATGGCTCTCGCCACGCCAATGGCAATGTCTTGCGGTCGGTTGATACGATAAGCCGCCTTCACAAAAGGTTTAGCCACATTCATCTGGTCAAGTCCTTCATAGTCGCCTTGTTGAAGGTCAATAATATTACGGTCGCTTGAACCACTAATTTGAATCATGGGGAATCCGTTGATGGTTGCCTCTGTCAGCGCTGTCAATCCGTTCAAGAATCCCGGAGCCGATACAGTAAGACAGATACCCGGTTTCTTGGTCAGGTAACCGCTGATGGCCGCCGCATGACCGGCCGATTGTTCATGTCGGAACCCGATGTATCGGATTCCGGCCTTCTGTGCATAACGAGCCAAATCGGTAACGGGAATACCCACTACCCCATAAATGGCTTCCACCCCGTTTATCTTCAAAGCATCCACCAGCAAATGCATACCATCGGTCAGGGCGGCGTTAGGGTTTTCGGTTATATAATTCATATACTTTCATTTTTGAGGGTTATTTGCACACGATATGTTTACTGCGAAGGTCGGCGATTTCGTCTGCCGTATAGCCCACTTCCTTCAAGACCTCGTCTGTATGCTCTCCCAATGCCGGAGCCGGTTTGATTTCCGGTTTGTAGGTAGAGAACTTAGGCGGACATCCGATGGTCAGGAACTTACCTCTTCCCGGCTGGTCAACTTCCACAATGGTGCCACACTTACGCAAAGATTCGTCTTCGGCAATTTCTTTCATGCTCAGTACCGGACCGCAAGGCACACCCAGTTTGCCCAATTCTTCTACAATGTGCATTTTCTCGCGAGTGATGGTGTAGGCTTCGATTGCATCATAGATTTCCTGCTTTACCTTGTTACGAGCTTCGGGCGTGTTGAACTTCGGATCGTCAATCCATTCCGGCTTACCAATGGCTTTGGCAGCTGCCGCAAACGGTTTCATTTCATTCTGAAGCACGATATAGACAAACGCACTCGAATCTTCTTCCCAACCTTTACAACGATAACACCAGCCTAATACCTGCCCACCTTCCACGTTTCCACCACGAGGAACCGTATCGCCTATCTTTTCGTTTGGATATTGTGGCATGTGAGCCAATGTTCCGGTGTGTTCCAAAATAAGCTGGTCGCGAAGTTTCACTCGACAAAGATTGATGACCGCGTCCTGCATAGACTGTTCCACGAAGCAACCTTCGCCCGTCTTTTCCCGTTGCAACAAAGCCGCCAACAAACCAATAAGCAAATGCATTCCCGTATTGCTATCGCCCAAAGCCGCCCCCGACTGGGTAGGGATATTGTATTCGCCCTTCCACCAACCCGTCGTAGCCGCTGCACCTCCGGCACATTGTGCCACCGGTTCAAAAGCTTTCACGCTGGCAAAAGGCGAATCATCGTTGAAACCCTTAATCGTACCGTAAATCACTCTTGGATTGATTTTATGAACTTCTTCCCAGGAGAAGCCCAACTTGGCCACAGCTCCGGGGTGCAGATTTTCGACAAAGATGTCGGCCGTTTCAAGCAAGCGTGTCAGAATCTCCTTGCCTTCAGGCGTTTTCATATCCAATTCTATCGAACGTTTGTTGCAATTTAGTTGCAAATAATACAAGCTATCCATGTTCGGATAGTCTAATAATTCCGTTCGAGTAGGATCTCCCAATCCTTTTCGTTCAATTTTAATGACGTCAGCTCCTAACCAAGCCAACATTTGCGTACACGAAGGGCCCGATTGTACTTGGGTCCAGTCAATCACTCTAATACCTTCTAAGGGTGCTTTCATAATTCATTTCCTCCTAATTTTAATGAGTTTAGGGGGATAACGTATGCCGCCGCAAATGGTTCGCCCTGTGGAAATGATTTATAAAAAAAGGGGATGTTCTTCACATCCCCTAAAGCTTTTTTCAATACTCTTTGAACAACGACTAAACTCTCTTTGGAGAACGACTTAATTCTCTTTGGAGAACAAAGCAATTCTCTTTGGCGTTTATTTTAATACATTTTCACGCATCAGAAGCCCTTCTAAATCAGTATAAAGAGCTTCCAAATCTTTCTGATTCACCTTTCCATCGCGATAACTCTTTTCTTGGAAAGGAAGTACCTGATGATACAATTCTTCCTCCACTTTTATCAGACGTTGCATAATGCCCGTACCTTGCAAATTATATAGGTTTTCCCAATGCAAATAACGATTGGTTCCCCCTCCTTGCTTATAATGAAAAACCTTTTCATCGGCCAACTTTAACGAAACGGCACTCAATGGAGAAGCCTTCAAGTCCTCGTTATAACAAACCATAGTCGGCAGATTATCCTTTACCCAAAGAGGAACCGCTACGCTGGTCGGCGGATAACCTAAAATCGTCCATACGATACTTAATTCCGGACTCTCTCCTTTCTTTACTCCTTGTACGACTACTGAGCAAGAAGTATTATAACGAGGAATGAAATCCTGATCGACAAACCAACCCGATGTTTCCGGATAGTTAAAATCACCGCTACGCAAATCCACATCAAGGATATTGTTTCGGAAAGAACGAGCCAAATCCGAGAAAATCAGTTGCGGAGTAATTCCACCCATCGCACAAGCCTTTGACAATACTCGTTCTACTTCCAAGTAGCGTACATAGCCATAACCTTCATTTAGTTCTCCCCCATTCGAAAAGTTGGTACGAGCTACATACCCATGAGGAGCTACATTCGGATCGTTCGCATCAAACATTTTGTAAGAATGTTCATCCACCTCAAACATGGCTGCTCCCCCTTGTGCGTCAATTACACCGAAATTGGCCTCAATGCCACTCGGTTTCTGAATGGTATCCAGGAAATGGCAAAAATCAGCCACCGTTGCACAAACTTCCAAAGCTCGATAAATTACTCTCCCATTGGCCGGACCACGATCGTCATCGGCAATATCTTCACGCACCAAATTATAACTTTGTGTATTCATCAAAGCAAACCCTGCCGTATTCGAACCTATCCACGCTTCCTTTTCTGCCGGATAACTATCGCTGTTCACATTGGCCACAAAGTCGTATTTCTCTCCTTTAATATAAGCCATATGATTACGCAAATGTTCTGTTTCACGATTCTTCCACAGTAACGGGCGACCATCCGGTGTTACTTTACCGGAAATAACAGCCGATGAGCAAGCCCATACCGGTGCTATTAATCCGACGAGTGCTATAACGAATAAAGAGCTTCGTCTCAAAAAGTTGTTTTTCATATCCTTTTCTTTGTTTTAATCAGGTAATTTCACTTTATCCGGTTCCTGTACCTGGAAATCCCGAAAATCCGGTAATACGTTACATTCCAAATCTTCCACAAACTCTTCCGCACATCCCATTTGTCGGGCTGCTTCAGCGTATGCACGAAGTGCCGCCATTGCACACCGATCGGTTCCGGTCAATACAAATACCGGAATTTCATTCATCACACATCTGTTCAACAGTTTTCGTTGGTCTTTCGTTGCTGCCATATTTATTATACTTATTACTTATCTGTTTCACAAAGTCCAAACAATCTTTTCGATTAGACAAAACAAAAAAAGAGATTGGAAACTCACTCCAACCTCTTTTGTACATCCTCAGGGATTCGAACCCTGGACCCACTGATTAAGAGTCAGTTGCTCTACCAACTGAGCTAAGGATGCATACGCAAACCACTTTATTTGTACATCCTCAGGGATTCGAACCCTGGACCCACTGATTAAGAGTCAGTTGCTCTACCAACTGAGCTAAGGATGCATATCTTTCTGATTTGCGGTTGCAAAGGTAGGTGTTTTATTTAAACTGTGCAAGCTTTTTCGAGATTTTTTTTGCTCTTGAAAGAGATTTTATGAAAAGACAAAAAAGCCGGAAGGCGTATTTCGCTTTAACACAGTCAGTTGTATATCTCGTCCGATAGCCACACCTTTATTGCGCAAAAACATTTCCATTGTCTTATAAGCCAGTTCGGGATGATTATTTTCTTTACTCAAATGGCAAAGAGCTACAAATTTCAGCCCTTCATGAAGGTTTTCGGCCAAGAATTCGGCTGTATCCCGATTACACATGTGTCCGTTAGCACCTGCAATTCGTTCCTTCAAGTATTGTGGATAAGGCCCCATTCTCAACATTTCCTCGTCATAATTCGCTTCTAACACCAAGTAGTTTGTCTTACCAATATAATGAGCCGCTGTGGGAGTAATATGTCCTAAGTCCGTCAAAAAAGAAAAGACTTTCCCTCCTACCTCAATGCTATAACCCACATTGTCCGTACCATCGTGAGGAACCTCAAAACAAGTAATCTGAAAATTTTTCAGTTGGAAAGGCACTTCCTTTTGAATGAAACGAACACTGGCAGGCGAGAGTTTCTCTGTCATGCAATAGTTCTTATTGATGCCCACATAGATTTCCTGCGTCGTATAAACAGGAATGCCATACTTTTCGCCCAAAGTTCCCACAGCTTTGATATGGTCGGCATGGTCATGGGTTACAAATACCCCTAAGATAGAATCCAGGGAGAGATTATATTCCTTGAGAATCTTCTTGATGGTTCGGATACCAATTCCGGCATCTATCAATATTCCGTATGTGTCCGTACCTAAATAGTAGCAGTTTCCACTACTACCACTTGCCAGACTTAAAAAGTTTATATTCATTTCTATTACTTCAATTTGGTTGTATGCTCTTAGAACATTTCTTGAAAAGGAACGCAAATATAAGAAAAAGTCCTTGAATCCTGCACAGGATTCAAGGACTTTTTCTTATTCTATGGATAACTTATTCCTTACCAATGCACTTCCAAATAAGTGCTGCAATAGCTGCACCAATGAACGGACCTACAATGAAAATCCACAATTGTGCCAACGCTTCACCACCCTGGAACAAAGCCGGACCGATAGAACGAGCCGGATTTACAGAAGTACCGGTGTAACGGATACAAACCAAGTGTACAAGAATCAATGACAAACCAATAGCCAATCCAGCGAAGTTTCCAGCACCTTTCTTGCTATCAGTAGTTCCCAATACAACCAATACAAATACAGCTGTAAATACAATTTCGGCAACCAAACCACCCATCACAGATACGCCATTCTGACAAGCATTTGCACCAGTTCCAACAACGACATCACCGCTGGTAGAAGTACACAAATAAAGGACAGCTGCACCGATAATGGCACCAATTGTCTGGAAAATCATATACATACCGGCATCTTTACCGCTGATTCTTCCACTCATCAAACAACCTAATGTAATAGCTGGGTTAATATGACAACCACTAATACCACCAATGGTATATGCCATAGCTACTACAGACAAGCCAAAGGCCATTGCTGTTCCTACAACAGTAGATGCCAATTCCGGATTATCCGAAGTACATCCCAAACTTACGGCAGTGCCGCATCCCATCAGTACAAGTACCATTGTACCAATCATTTCTGCTAAATACTTTTTCATGTCTCTAAATATTATAGTTAGTAATAATTGTTCAAATTTATATAAAAGTCGGAAATTTACAAAAAGATTCTTACTTTTCAAGGATGGTTTTGATTCTCTTTAACAATAATATACATCCTTGCATCTTAGGATTATCGTAGCAAATGTAAGCCTGTTCAAACAATGACTCCACCGTTTTAGGCAAATTAGGCGTACAAGTAGCCTTGTCTATTTGCAAGGTTTCAGGAAGTGTAACTGATTTGAACCAAGCTTCTAATTCTTGTATTTCTTCAATGGTGTGTGGTTTCATAACGTTATATTATTAAATTTTAGAATGGATATCCTACTGCAAAGTGGAACGCAAAATCACGTCCAAAGTCGGGATGTAAAAGAGGATATTTATCTCTGCCCGCATAGATAGGGTTTACTGCCTTCATCCCCCCATCGAAACGAAGAATCAAGTAATCCAAGTCAAGACGGATACCCAAACCGTAGGCCACCGCAATCTGCTTATAGAAGCGATTAAAACGGAAGGTTCCTTCTTCTTGCCCTTCATATTTGCTGATGTTCCAGATATTTCCAGCATCAATGAAAGCGGCTCCGTTAAACTTCCAAAACAAATGAGTACGGTATTCTACATTCAAATCCAACTTTACATCTCCCGAATGATTGATGTAGTTCATGCCATCATCGGAACCTTTATAACTACCCGGCCCTAACGAACGAACCGACCAACCGCGTACACTATTCGGACCTCCGGAGAAATATCGTTTTTCAAAAGGAAGCATCTGGGAATTTCCATACGGATAGGCAACACCTACGCCAATATGGAAAACCAACGAGTTCTTGTTATCAATATTCAAGTTGTGTGAATAATCAAAATCCCCTTTGATGTATTGAGCAAAAGGAATATTGGCTATTACGTATCCCTTCTCAGCCTTTGGGGTTGAATGAAGGGCTTTGGAAGTCAAATACAGAAAATTACCCGACTCCTCGACATTCAGACGCAAAGAGTACGAACTTCTTTTGGAGGAGCTTCTCTGCTTGTTCAATGCACTGTTGTAGGTGTACGAATATCCCATCCGTACAATCAACTGGTCTTCATAGCTCTTTATCAGAATGGAATTTCTATCGCTAAGATTTTGCAGATATTCTTGAAAACTATTCGATTTCCAGGGTACATATACATAATTGATGTCCAATAAGTCCAACCGATGTTGTGAACGTTTACGGTCAGTCCAGCGATAACTCCACGAAGCAGAGGCCAATGTACGGGTAAACTCAGGACGAATCTGCGAATTATACTTAGCACTTACTTCTGAAGTCGCCTTTATTTTCTTCTTAAATTCGGAAGTCAAGAACGGGAATTTAAATTCGGGGAAGTTCAAACTGGCTTCTACCCCGTATTCCCTATAATCATCACTATCATATCCCTCCTGCAAACCGGTGATTGCTTCGTAGGCTCCACGCACTTTCAAGGTAAGTGTCTCCGAACCTTTAAACACATTCCGATGTTGGAAAGTCAAAGAAGCAGCTGCTCCCAAATCTCCGGCCGAGTTGGTTCCTTCAATTTCAAAAGAAAGTGATTTGTTCTTTCCCTTCGATAGAAATACATTGGCATCCAACTGCACACTATCATTGTGTTCTACCTCATTGAAACGTATGTTGGTGTACTTCAAAGCACGCAAACGATTCATTGCAGCATACGTATTTTGTACATCTTGTTCATTGAAAAGCCCTTGCGGACGGATATAATTAAACGTAGCCAATGTATTAGGCCGTAAATAGTTCTTATCCTTATAATAAATATGAAGTCCTTTATAAGAGATGGAATCGTAATGACTCAAATCATCATCTACATTCACAAGATCATTGCCAGTCAAGAAGTTGACGTTTCTTATCTTATATTGCTGATGCTTCGTTGGAACATCTTCTTTCTTTCGCTGGTAAGGCAAAAGCCTCATGGTTAAATCAACGGCATACGTACCTTTTACTGTGTCGGCCTGATACACCAAGAAGTCTTTGTTGAACTTATAATAGCCATGATTCTGAAGTAGTTTTGTGATGCGTTGGCGTTCGTTATCCAAGACAACGACATCAAAAGGCATACCTTTATATAAATAAGAATAGGTAGAATCTTTGTCTATCAACTCCTGAATCATAAGGTCATCAATATGATAAGCGATGTGATTCACAACATAAGGACGACCGGCCTTGATTCGATAGTTAAGCTTCAACTTATTGCGTTTGATTTCTGTTTCCAGATTAACCGTAGCACCCATGTAGCCCATGTTTCTGACCGCTTTTTCGATTTCTCGTTGCGATTTTTCGGCTATATCCCGGTCGTAAATCACCGGAGCATCGCCAATCTTCCGTAAAAAACGATTGAGCCAAACACTCGAATCTCGTCCCGACAAACAATAAATGCGCATCGGAACCTTCATCAAATTAAACCATTTGGCATTGGGATTCTGACGAATATACGTAACAAACGCCGATGGTTTTACCTCTTTTGTATCAGATATTATGTTCACTTCATCCAACAAATATTTATCTTGTGGAATAAACTTCTGAACGGAACAAGAAGTAAACAATGCGATTAACAAGAAAAATATATAGCAAAACTGTCTTTTCATCATGCCTTTCAACAGGGTAATCTTCACAAATTTATTTGCAAATATAACATTAATTGAAAATATCTTTTTAGATTTGCCACTAATTATTGAATTTTCTTCAAAATAATTATGTTAAGCAAGAATAAAATCAAATATATCCGTTCGTTGGAGTTAAAGAAAAAGCGAAAAGAAGAACAAGCTTTCATCGCCGAAAGTCCTAAATTAGTGGGCGATTTAATGGGGCATTTTACTTGTAAGTTGTTGGTGGCTACTTCGTCATGGCTATCCACTCACCCCCACATTCAGGCCGAAGAGATTGTAGAAGTTAGCCAAGACGAGCTATCCCGAGCAAGTTTATTGAAAACTCCACAAGAAGTGCTTGCTGTGTTTGAACAACCCAAGCATACCTTCTGCCCGGAGGCAATCAAAGATTCGCTTTGCTTGGCATTGGATGATGTGCAGGACCCTGGCAATTTAGGAACCATCATACGCATTGCCGATTGGTTTGGCATTGAGCATATTTTCTGCTCTTCCGGCACAGTAGATGCCTACAATCCCAAGACGGTTCAAGCAACAATGGGAGCTTTGGCGCGTGTAAAGCTTCATTATTGTGATTTGGTTTCTTTGATTTCTTCGTTAAAGGATGTTCCAGTGTTCGGCACGTTCTTGGACGGGGATAATATCTACAACGAAAGTCTCTCTTCCAACGGATTGATTGTGATGGGAAACGAAGGGAATGGAGTCAGTCGTGAAGTAAGCGAACTAATCAACAGACGCTTGTATATTCCCAACTATCCTCAAGATAGAGAAACATCCGAATCCTTGAATGTGGCCGTAGCTACTTCGATTGTGTGTGCAGAGTTCAGAAGAAGATTATTATAATCTCCGAAGAACGCTTTGAGGGGTAGGCTTCACTTGCTCAAAATCAAAATGAGAAAGATGCCAAGCAAATACAGGAAAGCCTTTGAGCTTTTCAGAAAAGCTCAAGGAGTTCCAATGAGCAAGCTCTGCTTCGCTTTGGTGAGATAGGATGATAATCCCTCCTATCCATTCCGTAGCACGTTGTTCTTCTTCAAAAGGAGCATAATGGACAACCGTTCCGTCTTCATCAATCACGACCACCGCCTGTTTCAAGAAGTGGCCTTGATGAGTGTATAGACGATGGCAAGCATACCTTTTCATGAAATTTTATCATTTAGGAAGTTCTTGTATCTTCTTTTGGGGAGTCAAACGAGTTGATTTTTTCAACGAAGGTTTCAATGGTTTTTCCCCTTCATCCAAAGGTTGAGGCGTTACAGAAGCCACAGAGTCCGTCTCACTCCGATGATATTTCTGCAACGAAAGTTCATTGACCAAAACACTTGGATGCAGATTCAACGTATCGCCATGTATATGAATAAAGCCATTGACATTCTTAATCTTGTAGGCCGAATCCGTAAACAAGTAAATGGATTGCAGACCAGATTTCGTGATGGTCTTTGTTTGTCCGATGACTGAATCATTCATATACAATACGTTCAAGCCCATTGTTGCTGTTCCTGGAGAAAGGAATGTAAAGTTAGCCTTCCACAAGAAAGCATCTTTTGCCCAGAAGTTTGAATCGGCCTTAAACTCAAAAGCAAGATTGTTCATCAGTGGAGCCTCCGTCAACCAATACACCGGATAATATTGCCAAAGGTCTACCGTATCTCCCGGCAAACTGGTGGTATTTGTTGAATACCTATCCCCCATCAATGCAGTGATTTGGTTCTTTTCCCGATCAAAACGTTTATTCAAATTCTGATAGATAGCCGCCAATTCTTGGGAGTTTCGGGTGTACCATACCATTGAAGAATCAAATTCAGCCTCTGTAATGTGGTGTTTCTTAAAGATATAATTCTTGTAGGATTCCTTCTTATAGTTCTCATCTGCCGACGAGTTATGTGCAATCCCCATAGAGAGATGATAATCATACAGCACACTTTCCATCTTCGCTGGCTGTATAATGTCAGACGGGATTTGCTTTCCGCAACTCATCAACAGAAAGAATCCACCCAGCAATAATGTTCGCCCAATCTTACTTCTCATACTCAATGTTGCTTCTTTTCACTTAACTGATTCAAAGAATCATTCAAATACTTTCCATAGAAAAGGATGATGGCAATGATACCACAACTAATGGAAGCATCGGCAAAATTAAAAATCGGACTAAAGAATATAAAATGCTCCCCTCCCACAAAAGGCATCCATTCAGGCCAATTCGTCTCAATAATAGGGAAATAGAACATATCGACTACCTTTCCATAAAACCATTCGGAGTAGCCTTCGCCAAAGGGAACAAAGGTAGCCAATGTGCTATGTGTACTTTCACTAAAGATTTCTCCGTAAAGCAAGCAGTCAATGATATTGCCAACAGCTCCAGCCAATATCAATGAAACACATACGATAAAACCGGTCTTGTATCCTTGTTTTATAAACTTGCGTAAGAGATAAATAATACCAATAGAAGCAAGAATACGGAAAGAAGTCAGGAACAACTTATCGAAGATTTCCATTCCGAAAGCCATACCATTGTTTTCCGTAAAGAAGATATAAAACCAGTCTGTGATACGAATGCTTTCATGCCAATACATGTGAGTTTTTACCCAAATCTTGATGATTTGGTCAATTACGAGTACGGCTATGACAATGAAAGCCGAGAGATTTCCTTTAGTGAAAAATTTCTTCATTCAGTTTTTTCTTAATAATCTCCCCTCTAAAGAGGGGGAAGGGGGTGTGTGAAACACATCAACCACGTGTTTTTATTCGTAGACGTGTCTCACACACCCCTCAATCCCCTCTCCAGAGGGGAGAATTCTTGTTCATTACTTCTTTCCCGATTGCTTTGCTTCAATGCTGAGGGTAGCATGAGGCACAGCACGCAATCTTCCTGCCGGAATCAGCTTACCGGTTTCACGACAAATGCCGTAAGTTTTATTTTCGATACGAACCAATGCCGCTTGCAAATTCTGAATAAACTTCATCTGACGAGCTGCCAAACGAGTTGTTTCTTCTTTTGACAAGGTATTAGCACCCTCTTCCAATACTTTATAAGTAGGAGAAGTATCGTCCACATCGTTACCGTCCTTGTTCATGATGCTGTTTTTCAGTCTATCATAATCACGTTGGGCTAATTCGAGTTTTTCCATGATAATGGCACGAAATTCTTCGAGTTCCGCGTCAGAGTATCTAGTCTTTTCTGCCATAACATTTAGGTATTAATTAGGTTATTAGTTAATTTTATGCTTTCACGACATTTACATCGAGTGTAAAGCCGTCAAATTCTAAAGTTGTCGCATCGGCTACTTCATCAACAATTTGCAATGAATTGGCCAATACTTGGTTGCAAATATAGCTATTATATTCATTGATAGCATCGTTCGTGCTGTCATTTTTAGCTATAACAATGTTTATTTTGTCAGTTATTTCAAAACCGCTGCTCTTACGGATGTTCTGGATCTTGCTTACCAATTCGCGAGCAATACCTTCACGACGAAGTTCATCGGTTACAACTGTATCGAGGGCTACGGTCAATGTTCCTTCGTTAGCTACTACCCAACCCGGAATGTCTTCGCTGAAGATTTCTACTTCACCAGCTTCGATTTCGGCCGGTGTGCCGTTCAAGTCAAGAGTGAGCTTACCATTAGCCTCAAGTTCGCTGATTTGTGCTTGGCTCAATGCAGTTACGGCGGCGGCTACTTGCTTCATCAACGGACCGAACTTCTTACCCATAATCTTGAAGTTACACTTTACTTTCTTTACCAAAATATCCGATGCACCTTCCACGAAGTCGATTTCCTTGATGTTTACTTCGTTCATGATAAGGGACTTCACAGCTTCGAGGCGTTCTTTGGTTACAGCATCTACCGGAATCATCAACTTCTGAAGCGGTTGCTTCACAATGATGTTGATCTTCTTACGAAGTGCCAATCCCATTGAGGAAACCTTCTGTGCCATTTCCATACGGCTTTCAAGTTCTTTGTCGATGATGCTTTCATCGCATACAGGGAACTTAGCCAAGTGTACAGAAACCACGTTATCACGACCGGTTGCGGCAATGAGATTCATGTAAAGCTGGTCGGCATAGAACGGAGAAATCGGAGCCATCAATTTTGCAACGGTTTCCAAACAAATGTAAAGTGTCTGATAAGCGGCAAGCTTGTCTTGTGAGTAACCTGTACCCCAGAAACGTTTGCGGCAAAGACGAACATACCAGTTGGAAAGGTTATCGTTCACGAAATCGTTAATCAAACGGCCGGCCTTTGTTGGTTCGTAATCGGCATAGCAAGCGTCCACATTCTTAATCAACGAGTTGAGTTCTGAAAGAATCCAACGGTCGATTTCCGGACGTTCAGCTACCGGCACTTCGTCTTCGGCGTAAGTAAATCCGTCAAGGTTGGCATACGGCGCAAAGAACTTGTAAGTGTTGTGCAATGTGCCAAAGAACTTGCGAGTTACTTCCATGACACCTTCAGTATCGAACTTCAAGTTATCCCAGGGTGAAGCATTGGTAATCATGTACCAGCGCAACGGATCGGAACCGTACTGTTCAATCGCACCAAACGGATCGACAGCATTGCCCAAACGTTTCGACATCTTGTTACCGTTCTTATCCAGTACAAGACCATTAGAGATTACGTTCTTATAAGCCACACTATCGAATACCATTGTGGCAATGGCATGAAGTGTAAAGAACCAACCACGAGTCTGGTCTACCCCTTCGGCAATGAAGTCAGCCGGATAGTACGAACGGTTGTCCACGATTTCCTTGTTTTCAAACGGATAGTGAAGCTGAGCATAAGGCATCGCACCCGAATCGAACCATACGTCGATAAGGTCGAGTTCACGCTTCATCGGCTTACCGGATGCAGATACCAATGTAATGTCATCCACATACGGACGATGAAGATCAATCTTATCGTAGTTCTCCTTATTATATACGCCCGGTTTAAAGCCCATTTCCTTGTACGGGTTAGAAGTCATGAAACCAGCGGCGATAGCCTTTTCTATTTCATTATACAGTTCTTCTACCGAACCGATGCAGAGTTCTTCGCCTTCTTCGCTACGCCAAATCGGAAGCGGAGTACCCCAATAGCGTGAACGGCTCAAGTTCCAGTCGTTCAAGTTTTCAAGCCACTTGCCGAAACGGCCTGTACCGGTAGATTCCGGCTTCCAGTTGATGGTCTTGTTCAGTTCCATCATGCGTTCCTTAGCGGCAGTCGAACGGATAAACCAGCTATCAAGCGGGTAATACAACACCGGCTTGTCGGTACGCCAACAGTGTGGATAGTTGTGTACATGCTTTTCAATCTTGAATGCCTTGTTGGCCGTTTTCATATTGATACAAATGTACACATCCAATGATTCAGCTGCTTGAGCCGCCTTTTCATCGTACTTACCATTTACTGTAAACTGAGGATCGTAGGCATTCTTTACCCAACGACCTTGATATTCCTTATAAAGTTCTTGGTTTACACAAGTAGCCAAGAAGTTATCATCGAGTTCTTCCATCAGGTAGAACTTACCGGTCAAATCCACCATCGGACGAGTTTCGCCCTTCTTGTTAATCATGAAAAGCGATGGGATACCGGCGGCACGCGCTACAAAGGCATCATCTGCACCAAATGTCGGAGCAATGTGTACGATACCTGTACCGTCTTCTGTTGTTACATAATCGCCCGGAATCACGCGGAATGCCTTGTCCGAAGCATCCTGCCAGTTACCGTTTTCGTCCACACTTACCGGCTTTACCCAGGGAAGGAGTTGCTCATATTCCATGCCTACCAGGTCTGTACCCTTGTACTCGCCCACTACCTTGAATGGAACGAGCTTGTCGCCTGGTTTGTAGTCTTCAAGAGCCAACTCAGCAGCTTTCGGATTAAAGTGCATATTCAAGAGAGCCTTTGCCAATACAACGGTCATCTTTTCACCCGAATAGCTATTGTAAGTCTGAACGGCTACATAGTCAATCTTCGGACCCACACAAAGAGCTGTGTTTGAAGGCAATGTCCAGGGAGTAGTTGTCCAAGCGATGAAGTACGGTGTACCCCATTCTGCCATTTCAGGCTTCGGGTTCTTCATCTTGAATTGTCCTACGACGGTAGTATCTTTCACATCGCGATAACAACCCGGCTGATTCAACTCGTGTGAGCTAAGTCCTGTACCGGCTGCCGGAGAATACGGTTGAATGGTGTAACCCTTATAAAGCAATCCCTTGTTATAGAGTTGCTTCAAAAGCCACCACAAAGTTTCAATATAACGGTTGTCATAGGTAATATACGGATCGTCCAAGTCTACCCAATAACCCATCTTATGAGTAAGGTCAGTCCATTCTTTGGTAAACTTCATCACGTCTTTACGGCAAGCGGCATTATAGTCGGACACCGAGATAGTCTTGCCAATGTCTTCCTTTGTAATACCAAGTGCCTTTTCCACACCTAATTCTACCGGAAGTCCATGTGTATCCCAACCTGCCTTACGCTTTACCTGAAAGCCTTTCATGGTTTTGTAACGGCAGAATGTATCTTTGATGGTACGAGCCATTACGTGGTGAATACCCGGCATACCGTTGGCAGAAGGAGGACCTTCATAGAATACGAAAGACGGACATCCTTCACGTTCTGTCATACTTTTGGAGAAAACATCATTTTCATCCCACTTAGCCAACACTTCCTT